>NZ_CAWMYL010000108.1:0-329295 GCF_963871815.1 Vibrio sp. L85 | reverse complement strand
GAACCAGGCGGTCGGAGGTTCGAATCCTCCAGGACGCGCCACTCTTTAAAAAAGCCTCGCTTATGCGAGGCTTTTTTGTATCTGCTGCTTGGCTAAGATATTGTGTCTCTCTTGCGTATTTATCACCGCTTCTTCGCGCTAGATTCTGCTTCAAGCGCCTGATCCTGAGCTATTTTCGCTAATACGCTTGTTTCGCTTAAATAGTCATCTTAAAGCTCCACCTTGCGCTTTCTCGAGCCTGATTGATTTACGATGGTAGAGAACCCCATCCAAACATCGATAATAAAACTGATGTTTCATTGTTGTTAATGTCGTGTTTTTGGTGTGTTAATTTATTCTATCCTTTTGTTTTTATTTTACTTTATTCTTAAAGCCTCTTTTCATTTTGAAATCCCAATCGCAGTTTTTGCAAGTACTTTAATTTAGTGTGGTTATATGTTGAGCGATCCCACTAGGGAAGTGAATTTTAGTGCAATTTGTGATCTGAGTAGTGAATAAATAATCAATGTTAGAGATTATTTAAAAGCTTCCTTAAACAAAATTGACAAAATTTAACCAATCGAGATAATCCATTGGTCGGGATTTGACGCTATTAAAGTCCTGCGCATTGTCAGGATGACAAAGAAAGGAAGCAACATGACGAATATAGGAAGCCTGCTAGTAGATGCGGCCACCCTGATGCTAACAGGGATGGCGGTCGTATTTATTTTCCTCACCATTCTAGTTTATCTCGTTCGGCTAATGTCTAAATTGGTGCCAGAAGAAGTACCAGCGCCGATCGCAGCACCGAAAACAAATACCAACGTTCAATCAACCTCTTCAGCTGTTAGTCCACAAGTAGTGGCGGCGATCTCGGCTGCGATTCATAAACATCGCGCCTCAGTCGCGAAGTAGCCGAAAGATAGGATTAAAAAGGAGTTTAAGAGCATGTCTAAACCACTAGCTATCACTGATGTGGTCCTTCGTGACGCCCATCAATCCCTGTTTGCTACGCGTATGCGTATCGAAGATATGCTGCCTATCGCAGCTGAGTTAGATAAGGTTGGTTACTGGTCGTTAGAGACCTGGGGTGGCGCAACATTTGATGCGTGTATCCGTTTCTTGGGTGAAGACCCATGGGAGCGCCTACGCGAATTGAAAAAAGCAATGCCAAATACACCAATGCAAATGCTACTGCGTGGTCAAAACCTTTTAGGATACCGCCATTATGCCGATGACGTAGTAGAGAAGTTTGTTGAGCGTGCGCACGTGAATGGTATGGATGTATTCCGTATCTTTGATGCAATGAATGACGTACGTAACTTCCAAAAAGCGGTGAAAGCCACTGTTGATGTTGGTGCACATGCGCAAGGAACATTGTCTTATACCACGAGCCCAGTGCATAACGCAGACACATGGGTTGACCTTGCTAAACGTCTTGAAGACTTAGGTTGTCACTCTCTTTGTATTAAAGATATGTCTGGTCTGCTTAAACCTTATGAAGCGGAAGAGCTGATCACACGCATCAAAGCATCTTGTGATGTGCCACTAGCGCTTCACTGTCATGCAACGACCGGTCTATCTACTGCTACTGCCGTGAAAGCTGTAGAAGCGGGTATCGATATTCTTGATACTGCGATTTCTTCGATGAGTTGTACATACGGTCATACGCCTACTGAGACCGTGGTTGCGATGCTGCAAGGCACTGAGCGAGATACTAATCTGAAACTAGACCAAATCGAGCCTATCGCGGCTTACTTCCGTGAAGTACGTAAAAAATACGCGAAGTGGGAAGGTCAGCTAAAAGGTGTGGATTCACGCATTCTAATCGCCCAAGTTCCAGGGGGCATGCTGACCAACATGGAAGGTCAGTTAAAAGAGCAAGGCGCTGCGGACCGAATTGATGAAGTATTGGAAGAGATCCCACGTGTACGTGAAGATCTTGGCTTTATTCCACTGGTCACGCCGACATCTCAGATTGTTGGTACTCAAGCGGTAATCAACGTTCTGACAGGTGAGCGCTACAAGAGCATCACCAAAGAAACGGCAGGTGTTTTAAAAGGTGAATACGGTGCCGCTCCTGCGCCAGTTAATGCTGAATTACAAGCGAAAGTACTTGATGGTAAAGAGGCAATTACCTGTCGTCCAGCGGACTTGCTTGAAGCGGAAATGGAAACCCTAACTGTTGATTTGATGGAGAAAGCGCAATCTGAAGGCATTAAGCTTGCGAGCGAACGTGTCGATGATGTATTAACTTACGCGTTATTCCCTCAAGTTGGTCTGAAATTCCTGAAAAACCGTGGCAACCCAGATGCGTTTGAGCCAGCACCAACGTTAGAAGCTGCGAAACCTGTCGCTGCACAAGTAACACAGGCTGCTGCTGGTGGTGTTGAAACATACAGCGTGCGAGTTGATGGGCAAGTTTATGAAGTTGAAGTAGGTCCGCAGGGGCAATTAACATCGGTAACGCCAAGTGGGGCAACCGCACCGGTTCAACCTGCAGCGCCAAATGCTCCTGTTAATAGTGCTGCTGAAGCGGTTCCTGCACCTCTTGCTGGTAACATCTTTAAAGTGAATGTTCAGCCCGGTGCTGAAGTAGCGGAAGGTGACGTTCTACTCATCCTAGAAGCTATGAAGATGGAAACTGAAGTTCGTGCTGCGCGCGGTGGGGTGGTTCAAGAACTGAACGTGAAAGAAGGTGATGCCGTTACTGTTGGTTCACCGCTGCTGAGTCTGGCGTAAGGGAGTATCATGGACGGATTGATGACCTTATGGTCAGAAACAGGGATCGCTAACTTTGAGTTCGGCCAAATCTGTATGATGCTGGTTGGTTGCACCTTGCTGTTTTTGGCGATCAAAAAAGGCTTTGAACCCTTACTGTTATTACCTATTGGTTTTGGTGCCATTTTAGCGAACATTCCCAATGCTGGCTTTACCGAACCAGGTGGTTTGCTCTACTACGTTTATTACATTGGTATCGAATCGGGCGTGTTCCCGCTGCTGATCTTCATGGGCGTGGGGGCGATGACTGATTTTGGTGCTTTGATTGCAAACCCAAAAACCTTGTGGCTAGGTGCTGCGGCGCAGTTTGGTATTTTCGCGACGCTGTTTGGGGCGATTCTGCTTAACTATGTTCCGGGTATGGAGTTCTCCATGGCGGATGCGTCGTCTATCGCGATTATCGGTGGTGCGGATGGCCCAACGGCGATCTTCTTAGCGAGTAAGCTCTCTCCAGACCTGTTAGGTGCGATTGCCGTGGCGGCATACAGCTACATGGCACTGGTGCCGATCATTCAGCCGCCGATCATGAAAGCCCTAACCACGAAGGAAGAACGCCAGATCAAGATGGCCCAGCTTCGTCACGTTGGTAAGTGGGAGAAAGTAATCTTCCCGCTTGCTGTGTTACTGATGACGATTTTGTTCTTACCTTCCGCGACACCGTTGGTTGGTATGTTCTGTCTGGGTAACTTGATGCGTGAAGCTGGCGTGGTGGATCGTTTATCGAAAACCGCTCAGAACGAGCTGATCAATATCGTAACGATCTTCTTAGGTCTTGGTGTGGGCTCTAAGCTGCAAGCTGAGCAGTTCTTGAATCTAGAAACGCTAGGTATCTTGGGACTCGGTGCAGTCGCATTCAGTATCGGTACTGGGGCAGGTGTTTTGATGGCGAAGCTTCTCAATAAGTTCTCGAAAGAAGACATCAACCCACTTATCGGTGCTGCAGGCGTTTCTGCAGTACCAATGGCAGCGCGTGTTGTGAACAAGGTCGGTTTGGAAGCAAACCCACAAAATTTCTTGCTGATGCACGCAATGGGACCAAACGTAGCCGGTGTTCTTGGATCGGCGGTTGCCGCTGGTATCTTACTGGCACTGGTGGGGTAGTACACCATCTTGAGTTGTTTGTTGGAAAATTGGTGAAATAGAATTATCTACCAATTTACAAATTGACGATTAACTTCGGTAAACAAAATGGTTTATAGTCAAAGGGATGCTCTTGCATCCCTTTTTGTTTTCTCTCAGGGAATGGGTTATGGAACACAAACAGATCGCTATTACCGAATTCGGCAACGCAGAAGTTCTTGCAATTCAAACTACCTCAACACCAACCCCACAAACAGGGGAAGTCTTAGTTAAAGTGGCATACTCTGGCGTTAACCCTATTGATGTCAAAACGCGAGCGGGGCTTGGTTGGGCTGCGGCACAAAACAAAGACAACTTACCTTGGGTACCCGGTTATGATATTTCGGGGAAAGTCGTTTCATGTGGCGAAGATACCTCTCGTTTTCAAGAGGGGGATGAGGTAGCTGGCTTTATCGGTTTCCCTATTCGAGGAGGCGGTTACAGCCAATACGTTTGTGTTCCTGAATCTGAATTAAGTCACGTTCCCAATTCGGTCGCCTTAGAGGCAGCGGCAGTATTGCCACTTGCAGGTCAAACTGCGGCTCAAGCGCTGAGTAAAGCTAATGTGACTGAAGGTGACCGTGTATTGATACTTGCCGGAGCGGGTGGTGTTGGTCACTTAGCCGTGCAAATTGCAGTTGCGACCAAAGCAGAAGTGTTTACCACCTGTAGTGAACGAAATTTGGACTACCTCGCTACTTTAGGTGCACACGCAGTGAACTATCAATTTGCACCAGTGTCAGAACGTGTTGAAGATGTGGATGTTTTGATTGATCTTGTTGGTGGCGATGCCGCTTTAGACGCACTCAAATGCCTGACAGATAACGCTCGAGTCATTACTGTTCCAACGATTACTGCAGAACTGATTTGTGAAAAAGCCAAGTTACTTGGTTTTGAAGCCAGCGGTATGTTAGTCGAACCTGACCGTGAACAACTTGACACTTTGTTGTACATGGTTGGCGTTGGGCTGTTAAAAACTGAAGTACAACACGTCTATCCGATGACCGATGTTATTGAAGCTCACAAACAAGTCGAATCGGGGCGGACGCGAGGCAAGATCTTGCTTGATATGACATGTTAGAGGCATTTAATGCTGCCTTTGAAAACTTAGCTTTATGGTTTTCTGACTCCGCATTGTGGGTGCTATTCATTACTGGTTTTCTTAGTGCCACTCTATTGCCGGGTGGCTCTGAAGCTGGATTGATTGCCACCTTATCGTTAAACCAATACTCGGTTTCTTCCATCATTATTGTTGCCACCATTGGTAATACCTTGGGCGGTCTCACCAACTATTGGTTGGGTTTGTGGATTCCAAATAGAACTCAGGATGAGAAGCATGGGCATACCGCATTGAAGTGGCTGTCCAAATATGGGTATTGGGGATTGTTTTTTAGTTGGTTGCCAGTGATTGGCGACCCGCTATGTTTAGCGGCAGGATGGTTAAGGATGAAATTTCTGCCGTGTTTGGTTCTTATATTTTTAGGCAAAGCCGCAAGGTATAGCTTGTTGGCCGCCATCTATCTCGGTTTATTTTAAGGAAAGCGCATGAGAATGTTTTGGGTTAGCGCGTGTTCACTATTAGTGATCACGGGCTGTGCATCAAACTCCCCTGTATCATCATTGCCTGATGGAGTTACTTTCGTAGAGTCATCAAAAGCGGAAGAAGGCAAAGTGAAAATTCCATACCAGAAGTATCAGTTGGACAATGGTTTGACGGTCATTCTGGCACCTGAAGCGTCGGATCCACTTGTACACGTTGATGTGACATATCACGTTGGTTCGGCACGTGAAGAAATTGGCAAATCTGGTTTTGCTCACTTCTTCGAGCATATGATGTTCCAAGGTTCTGAGAACGTTGGTGACCAAGAGCACTTTAAGATCATTACAGAAGCTGGCGGTACACTAAACGGCACGACTAACCGTGACCGCACGAACTACTTTGAAACTGTTCCTGCTAATCAGTTAGAAAAAATGTTGTGGCTTGAGTCAGACCGCATGGGCTTTTTGCTCGATGCCGTCTCACAGCATAAGTTTGAAATTCAACGCTCAACAGTTAAAAACGAACGCGCGCAGCGTTATGACAACCGTCCTTATGGTTTGATTTGGGAACGCATGGCAGAGGCGCTGTACCCAGAAGGTCATCCATACTCGTGGCAAACGATCGGTTACGTTGAAGATCTTGACCGCGTTGATGTGAACGATCTGAAAGCCTTCTTCCTACGTTGGTATGGTCCAAACAACGCAGTACTAACCATTGGTGGTGATATCGATGTTGAGCAAACATTAGCGTGGGTGAATAAGTACTTTGGTTCAATCCCTCGCGGACCTGAAGTGGAAAATGCACCTAAGCAGCCTGCAAAGCTAGCAGAAAGCAAATTCATCACCTTAGAAGATCGTATCCAGCAACCAATGGTTATGGTGGCATGGCCGACAACCTACAATGGCGAAGCCACTCAAGCGTCACTTGATACTCTATCAAGCGTGTTAGGTAGTGGTACTAACAGCGTGCTTTACCAAGACCTAGTAAAAACACAAAAAGCAGTAGATGCAGGTTCTTTCCATGACTGTGCTGAGCTTTCTTGTAATTTTTACGTCTACGCGATGGGTGATTCTGGTGATAAAGGCGACCTCACCAAGCTATATGATGAGCTGATGACATCGTTGGGTAAGTTTGCGAAGGACGGGGTGACGAAAGATCGTTTGGAGCAACTTAAAGGTCAATCTGAAGCCGATGCGATTTTCGCTTTAGAAAGTGTGAAAGGTAAAGTGACACAGCTAGCGTCGAATCAAACTTTCTTCGGCAAGCCAGATTTGATTGAGGAACAGCTTGAGCAACTTCGTGCTGTAACGCCTGAGTCGGTAGAAAAAGCATACAGTGATTTTATTCAAGGTAAGAACAAGGTTACCTTGAGTGTTGTGCCAAAAGGTAAAACAGAGCTTGCTGTGAAACCAGCGACATTCGTGACACCAAAACGCACTCTTCCTAAGTATGAAAAAATCTCAGACGATCAATTGGCTTACCGCCGAGCAACTGACAACTTTGACCGTTCTATTCAACCTCCTGTGGGGGCGCCTGTTGAGGCAACCATGCCGAAGTTGTATGACATCCACTTCAACAATGGTTCTGAGTTGCTGGGTACAGTAAGCAGTGAAACACCAACCGTCACCATGCAGTTTAGTTTACCTGCTGGAACACGTTTCGTTGAAGCTGGTAAGGAAGGTTTGGCTCAAATGACTGCCGCTATGCTGCAAGAAGGAACAACCAAACGTTCAGTAGAAGAGATTCAAGCTGAACTTGATAAGTTGGGTAGTGTTATTTCTGTCGATGCGACAGGTTACACAACCGACATTAGTGTTTCCGCCCTGAAGAAAAACCTAGCGCCAACACTTAAGATTGTCGAAGAGATGTTGTTGTCTCCGGCATTTAAGCAAGAAGACTTTGACCGAGTTAAGACGCAAGCGTTAGAAGGCTTGGTGTATGAGCATCAAAAACCTAGTTGGATGGCGTCGCAAGCTAGCCGTCAAGTATTGTACGGAGATTCTATTTTTGCTCGTCCAAAAGATGGCACCAAAGCGGGGCTCCAAGCTCTGACTCTCGATGACGTGCGTGATTTCTATGCGAAGCACTACACACCTCAAAGTGCGCAAATTATTGCGGTTGGTGATATCAGCAAAGCTGACGTTGAGAAACAATTGTCGTTTTGGGCAAATTGGGAAGATGAAGCGGCACCTTTGTATGCCCCTCAAGCCATTGCTCCGCTAGGTCCACAAAAAGTTCATTTGGTGGATAAGCCAGGAGCTCCGCAAAGTGTGGTCATGATGGTCCGTCAAGGCATGCCTTATGATGCGACGGGAGATTTCTATCTGGGTCAGTTAGCAAACTTCAACTTAGCCGGTAACTTTAACAGTCGTATCAACCAAAACCTTCGTGAAGACAAAGGCTACACTTATGGTGCCTATGGCTATTTCTCTGGAAATGTAGAAACGGGTTCTGTTGTATTTACAGCGCAAGTGCGTGCGGATTCGACCATTGCCTCTATTGTAGAAATGGAGAATGAGTTGAATGAGTTCTCACAATCGGGCATGACTGAAGATGAATTGAAATTTATGCGCCAAGCAGTCGGTCAAAAAGATGCACTGAAATATGAGACGCCTACACAGAAAAGCAAACTCATCAGTGATATTTTGAAATACAACTTAGACAAAGACTACTTACAGCAACGAAACGCTATTGTTGAGACTGTCGACAAACAGACTCTCAACGCTCTAGCACAGAAATGGTTCGACCCGAATGACTACCAGATAGTTGTTGTCGGGGACGCGAAATCCCTTCGCCCTCAACTAGAAAAGTTAGGGAAAGACGTGGAAGAGCTTGAAATCATTCGATAGAGTACACATTTAATAGCGGAGAGGAGACTCTCCGCTATTCGTTTCTAACTAGATAAATGACTTTTTGATGGGTTATTTATCTAGATGGATTATATATCAATAACTTAGCTTTCACTTGCCACGCTTGGCGAGTGTCCTGCTCCCAATATAAGCGAACCTCATTTTGACTGATTTTGCTGCGCGACTAAAACAAGTTGCATCAAACCCAGAAGTATTTAAGCAGTTTGGACGCGGTGTTGAGCGAGAAACTTTGCGCTATCGTCAGGATGGACACCTAGCAACAACACCTCATCCCGAGGGTTTGGGCTCAGCGTTCACAAACAAATGGATTACGACCGACTTTTCAGAATCTCTGCTGGAGTTCATTACTCCTGTATCGCACGAGATCCCTGAATTAATGGGGCAGTTGAAAGATATCCATCACTTCACTCAAACCAAAATGGGTGAAGAGAAAATGTGGCCACTTTCAATGCCATGTTACGTGGGCTCGGAGGATGATATTCAGCTGGCACAATATGGCTCATCGAACTCAGCTAAAATGAAAACGCTTTACCGTGAAGGTCTAAAACGCCGCTACGGTAGCCTGATGCAAATTATCTCGGGCGTGCATTTTAACTTCTCTTTTCCTGAATCATTCTGGGACGCTTTGCATGGTGAACAAGATGAAGAAGCACGCCAAGAAACGAAATCTGCTGCGTACTTTGCGCTGATTCGTAACTACTACCGTTTTGGCTGGATGATTCCGTACTTCTTTGGGGCGTCACCAGCACTTTGTGGTTCATTCATTCAAGGTCGTGAAACTGACCTACCATTTGAGAAAGTTGGCGGCACTCTATACTTGCCTAAAGCGACGTCGCTGCGCCTAAGTGATCTCGGTTACACCAACAGCGCACAAAGCGTACTTAAGATTGGCTTTAACTCTATCGAGCAGTATCTTGATGGTCTAGACGATGCAATTCGTCACCCATCGGAAGAGTTTGCTCAGATTGGGGTAAAAGTGGATGGCCAATACCGTCAACTTAACTCGAACATTCTGCAAATTGAAAACGAACTGTACGCGCCAATTCGTCCTAAACGTGTAACTAAGAGCGGTGAAAAACCTTCTGAAGCGCTTAAACGTAGCGGTGTAGAGTACATTGAAGTTCGTTCGCTAGACGTGAACCCGTTCAGCGCCGTTGGTGTGAGTGAAGAGCAGGTTCGCTTCCTTGATCTATTCCTTACTTGGGCAGCACTTTCAGATTCTGACCCTATGGACAACTGTGAGCTCGAATGCTGGCGTGACAACTGGAACAAGGTCATTGTGTCTGGTCGTGAGAAAGGTTTGATGCTACAAATCGGTTGCCAAGGTGAGCGCCTGTCTCTACAAGACTGGGCACATCGTGTGTTTGCTGACCTTCGTCAGATTGCGGTTGAAATGGACTCGGTTGCTGGTGGAAATGCGTACCAAGCAGTTTGTGACAAACTTGAGTCTTGGATTGATGAGCCAGAGCTAACCATTTCTGGTCAGTTGCTTGAGCTGACAAAAGAGCATGGTGGTTTAGGTAAAGTGGGGTGTGCGCTTGGCATGAAATTCCGCGAAGAAAACCTAGCACACAACTATGAACAATATTCAGCCGATGCAATGGAAACGGAAGTTGCAACATCGGTAGAGAAACAAAAACAAGCAGAGCAAAGCGATACTCTATCGTTCGATGATTTCCTAGAAGATTACTTTGCTTACTTAAAACAATAACCAGCAGTAAGGGCAGGGATTGGACATTAAGCCGTTAGTGGTGTCTGTGCTTGGGAGCGTGATGTTAGCCGGTTGTGCAACTGCGCCCCCAAAGCAACAAGATAACCTATGTGAAATATTCCGAGAAAAATCCGGTTGGTACGAAGATGCCAAAGACATGGAAGAAGAGTGGGGCACACCGATAAATGTTGCCATGGCGATCATTAAGCAAGAAAGTAGCTTTCGTCATGATGCTCGACCGCCAAAAGATTACATTCTCGGTTTTATTCCATGGGGACGTGTCAGCAGTGCTTACGGTTATGCTCAAGCTCAAGACCCTGCTTGGGAAGATTTTCAAAAAGCGACAGGACAAGGTGGTTCACGCACCAATTTTGACGATTCAATGATGTTTGTCGGTTGGTATACCCATGAGACTCGTCGTCAATTAGGCATTTCGTTATGGGACCCTTACAACCAGTATCTTGCGTACCATGAAGGACGTGGTGGCTATAAGCGTGGGACCTATAAAAGCAAACCTAGCTTAGTTAAAGTTGCAAGACGCGTGGAGCAAACCGCCAAGACTTATGGCTGGCAGCTGAAGCAATGTCGTCAGGAATTAGAAGACAACAGCAGCTGGTTCTTTTAGTCTCCCCCCTAATAGTCAGAGGGGAAATGAACAGAAATAATGACCAATACGTGTAAGTATTGGAGGTTACAATCAGGAGAGATGTAATGCCTTTATTAGACAGTTTTACCGTGGACCACACACGTATGCATGCGCCAGCAGTTCGTGTAGCTAAAACGATGCAAACTCCAAAGGGAGACACCATCACAGTATTTGACTTACGTTTTACTGCACCGAACAAAGACATCCTTTCTGAGAAGGGAATTCACACTTTAGAGCATTTGTACGCTGGCTTTATGCGCAACCACTTAAACGGTGATAGCGTTGAGATCATCGATATCTCACCAATGGGTTGCCGTACCGGTTTTTACATGAGCTTGATTGGTACGCCTTCAGAGCAGCAAGTGGCGGATGCTTGGGTTGCAGCAATGGAAGACGTATTGAAAGTAGAAAGTCAAAACAAGATCCCTGAGCTGAATGAATACCAATGTGGTACAGCAGCAATGCACTCTTTAGATGAGGCAAAGCAAATCGCGAAAAACATTCTAGAAGCGGGCGTTGCAGTCAATAAGAATGATGATTTGGCACTGCCAGAATCTATGCTGAAAGAGTTACGTATCGACTAACTTAGCTTTGAGTTTAGATCTCTGAAAACAAAAAAATAGCCTGACAGTGTCAGGCTATTTTTTTGTTGATTAGAATATTTAAAGTGGTGAAGTTAACTGCTCTTCTTGAGCTTTGGGTACACCTTCACCAGCTTGATGCGGTTCTCTTCAATATCGACAATTTCCATTGGATGTCCGGCAACTTGCACACTCAAGTGGCTTTCAGGAATGTCTTCTAAATGCTCTAGAATCAGACCGTTCAAAGTGCGTGGACCATCGGTTGGTAGTTTCCATTTCAAGCCTTTGTTGATGTCACGAATGTTGGCGCTACCTTCAATCAGGAAGCTGCCGTCACCTTGAGGAGTAATCTCTTCTGACAAGCTTGGTGCAATGGAAGTCGTAAATTCACCAACAATCTCTTCTAAGATATCTTCCAAAGTGACGAGACCATTAATGTCACCATACTCATCGACAATCAAACCGATACGCTGCTTGTTACGCTGGAATTTCAGCATCTGCACATTCAGTGGCGTACCTTCTGGGATGTAGTACACCTCATCAGCAGCGCGCAGTAGTGTTTCTTTGTTGAATTCGTTCTTCTCTAGCATTAATCGGTATGCTTCACGTAGGCGCAGCATGCCAACGACTTCATCAATCTGATCACGGTACAACACAATGCGACCATGAGGAGAGTGAGTCAGCTGACGGACGATAGATTTCCAATCATCATTGATGTCGATCCCTGTGATCTCATTGCGTGGCACCATGATGTCGTTAACGGTGACGTGTTCTAGATCCAGAATCGATACCAGCATGTCTTGGTGACGACGAGGGATAAGGCCGCCTGCTTCATTAACGACGGTGCGCAGTTCTTCTGAGCTTAGATGATCTTCTGTGGTGTGATCGGCTTTCACACCAATTAAACGGATAAAACCGTTAGTAATGAAGTTAACTAACCTCACCAGAGGTGACAGAATTTTCATTAGAATGGTGAGAAGAATGCTGCTCGCGTAAGAGACGCGCTCAGGGTAAAGCGAGGCGATGGTCTTCGGTGTGACTTCTGCAAACACAAGGACAACCATGGTGAGTGCGCCAGTGGCAATCGCAACCCCTAAGTCTCCGTATAACCGCATACCTAAAATGGTCGCGATGGCAGACGCGAGAATATTGACGAGGTTGTTACCGATAAGAATAAGACCAATCAGTCGATCTGGGCGGTCTAGTAGTTTTTCGACTCGCTTCGCCCCTTTATGCCCATTATTGGCTAAGTGCTTTAAGCGGTATCGGTTCAAAGACATCATCCCTGTTTCTGAACCGGAGAAGTAACCTGATATGACGATAAGACACGCGAGTAGCGCAAATAAGATACCCGTAGATATGTCGTCCAAAACGCTGCTGTTCCTTGTATGTGTTTGGTTAATTTATGACCGAGCTTGGCCATTAAGTCAATGCAATAAGGGTTACTCTATTTTATTTGCCCTTTAATATAAAGGATAAGGAGCCCTAGGCTCCTTATTAATTGCATTTTATAGATGGAGAACATCAACTTAAGATGATTTCTTTCACAAAGCGACTACCGAAGTACGCTAAGGTTAACAAGGTCGCCCCTGCTACCGCGAACCATGTCACTTTCTTGCCTCGCCAGCCTTTCTGGTAATGCCCCCAAAGTAGAATTGAGTACACAACCCAAGCGATGAAAGAAAGGATACCTTTATGAGCTTTTCCTTGAGCAAACATGTCTTGTACAAAAACAAAACCAGTAATCAAGGTTCCCGTTAGGAGCAAGTTACCAATCAAAATAATCTTGAACAGTTGACGCTCTACCATCATCAAAGGTGGCAAATTCGGATTAATTGCTAACGACTTCTTGGCTTTTAGTTTGTGGTCGAGCCACGCAAGTTGCAGTGCGTATAGGGCACCGATAGTTAAAGTTGCGTAGGAAAAGAGCGCAAATGAAATGTGTATAAGTAGCTTAGGGTCGTTCTCTAAATGCTTAATAAAAGTGCTTGGTAAGAAAGTAGCAGCAGTTAAATTGATGGCAGCAAAGCTATAAACCACAGGAAGAAGGAACCACAAGCGGTTCTTCAACATCGCAACGCTCATCACCAGTGAGATAATAAAGCTGATAAGAGAGGCGACATTAAGAATGCTGAGATTTTGCCCTGAACCGTCGAAAATCAGATCACTCAGAATCCAAGCGTGAAAAACCAACGCACATGCCGCGCTGGCAAATACGGTTTTCGCTTTAATTCCTGACTGTTGAGAGAGTCCGGGAATGATGGTCGCAATTGCCAGAACGTAAAGAATGGCGGCTGCGATGGCAATTAAGCTATCCATGAATCTTAAGAGTTATTGTGCACAATGGTGAAAATTATACCTTGCATTACTCTTTGGGGCTATGGGCTATGCCTCATCAATCACGAGAGATGAGATATTGAAATTAACGAGTTAGCCCTCAAGTTAAGGATAAGAGCCGTGTTCGGGTATGACTGTGACGTTGGCTAAGGTATACTCACACTAATTAATCGCCATTTTAGCGAAGAGACAAAGATGTTTGAGAATTTAACGGATCGATTATCCAAAACGCTGAAGAATATCAGTGGTAAAGGTCGTCTGACCGAAGACAACATTAAAGAAACCCTACGTGAAGTACGCATGGCACTATTGGAAGCGGACGTTGCGCTTCCTGTTGTACGTGAATTTGTAAACCGCGTTAAAGAAAAAGCGGTAGGTGTAGAAGTTTCTAAATCCCTAACGCCGGGTCAAGAGTTCATCAAGATCGTTCAAGCTGAGCTTGAAGCGGTAATGGGTGAATCTAATGAAGCACTGAACCTAGCAGCGCAGCCGCCAGCAGTGCTTTTGATGGCGGGTCTACAAGGTGCGGGTAAAACTACATCGGTAGGTAAGCTATCTAAGCTTCTAAAAGAGCGTGATAAGAAGAAAGTTTTGGTTGTGTCTGCCGACGTTTACCGTCCTGCAGCGATCAAGCAGCTAGAAACCCTAGCATCAGACATCGGTGTCGATTTCTTCCCATCTTCACCAGATCAAAAGCCACTTGATATTGCTAATGCAGCAATTGACCACGCAAAGAAGAAATTCTACGACGTATTAATTGTCGATACCGCTGGTCGTTTGGCTATCGATGAAGAAATGATGGGTGAGATTAAAGATCTTCACTCAGCGATTAACCCGGTTGAAACACTGTTCGTTGTTGATGCAATGACAGGTCAAGATGCGGCGAACACAGCAAAAGCATTCGGTGATGCACTACCACTAACTGGTGTGATTCTGACTAAAGTGGATGGTGATGCTCGTGGTGGTGCGGCGCTATCAGTTCGTCACATTACGGGTAAGCCAATCAAATTCCTCGGTGTGGGTGAGAAAACCGACGCACTAGAACCATTCCACCCTGATCGTGTTGCATCGCGTATTCTAGGCATGGGTGATGTACTGTCACTGATTGAAGACCTACAACGCAATGTTGACCAAGACAAAGCAGAGAAGCTAGCGAAGAAGTTCAAAGAGAAGAAAGGCTTCGACCTTGAAGACTTCCGTGAACAGCTGGGTCAAATGCAAAACATGGGTGGCATGATGGGCATGCTAGACAAGCTTCCAGGCATGTCTCAGTTACCATCAGATGTGAAAGACAAAGTTGATGACAAGATGTTCAAGCAAATGGAAGCGATCATCAGCTCAATGACAATGAAAGAACGTCAACGCCCGGAAATCATCAAAGGGTCGCGCAAGAAACGTATCGCTGCGGGTTCTGGTGTTCAGGTTCAAGACGTTAACCGTCTGCTGAAACAGTTCACCCAAATGCAGAAGATGATGAAGAAAATGCAGAAGGGCGGCATGAAAGGCATGATGCGTAACATGCAAGGCATGATGGGTGGCATGGGCGGAGGCGGTGGCTTCAACCCATTTGGTCGTTAAACGATTGCCTAGACTTTAGTTTCAGGGTGTTAGCTACGTCACAAACTTGGATTTCAATTTATGTTGGTGAAAAAGTAACTAAACCCCTTGCATTGCTCCGGGATAAGAGTAAAATTCCGGAGCTTTATTTTGGCACGAGACCCCAGATTATTCAGTTTTTTGGATGATTGTTGGGGTTAATTTTATTTTTGAGAAAGCAAAGAGGACGACATGGTAACCATTCGTTTGGCACGTCACGGCGCTAAGAAGCGTCCATTTTATCAAATCGTAGTAGCGGACAGCCGCAACGCTGCAACTGGCCGTTTCATCGAGAAAGTTGGTTTCTTTAACCCAACTGCACAAGGTCAAGAAGAAGGTCTACGTCTAGACCTAGACCGCGTTAACCACTGGGTTGGTCAAGGCGCGTCTCTATCTGACCGCGTTGCTAAGCTAGTTAAAGACGCTCAAAAAGCGGCTTAATTTTTACTTTAGAAGTAGAAACTAGTTTATGTCGATGAAAGGTAAAGAAACAATGAGCAACGAAAAGATTGTTGTAGGCAAGTTTGGTGCTACTTACGGCATTCGTGGTTGGCTTAAAGTTTTTTCCTACACAGACAATGCTGAAAGCATTTTCGATTACAGCCCTTGGTTTATTAACCAAAAGGGTACGTGGGTTGAGTTCAAAGTAGAAAGCTGGAAGCGCCATAACAAAGGTATGGTGGCTAAGCTTGAAGGTCTGGAAGTTCGTGAAGACGCACACTTACTGACGAACTTTGAGATTGCTATTGACCCTGCGGTACTACCTGAATTGTCAGAGGATGAGTTCTACTGGCGTGAATTGTTTGGGATGCAAGTAGTAACCACTAAAGGTTACGATCTCGGTGTCGTATCTGACATTCTAGAAACTGGCTCAAACGATGTTCTGGTTGTTAAAGCAAATCTAAAAGATGCTTTCGGGCAAAAGGAACGATTAATCCCGTTCCTTGAAGAGCAAGTGATCATCAAAGTTGATCGCGAAGCTCAACGGATCGAAGTTGACTGGGATCCTGGATTCTAATCTCCAAAATTACAGAGCGAGATAAACATGTGGGTTGGCGTTATTAGCCTTTTTCCTGAAATGTTCCGTTCTGTTACTGATTTTGGGGTAACAGGTCAAGCGGTTAAAAAAGGCCTTTTGTCGATTGAGACTTGGAATCCTCGTGATTTCACTCATGACAAACATCGCACTGTCGATGACCGACCTTACGGTGGTGGTCCTGGTATGTTAATGATGGTTCAGCCTTTGCGCGATGCCATTCATACCGCGAAAGCAGCCTCACCGGGTAAGACGAAAGTCATTTACCTTTCTCCTCAAGGTCGTAAGCTCGACCAGAAAGGCGTTGAAGAACTGGCAACGAATGAGAATTTACTTCTGATTTGTGGTCGTTACGAAGGGGTAGATGAGCGCATCATTCAATCTGAAGTCGACGAAGAATGGTCGATTGGAGATTTTGTGATGACGGGTGGTGAGATACCTGCCATGACGTTAATCGATTCTGTCTCTCGGTTTGTTCCGGGTGTACTAGGGGATTTCGCGTCAGCAGAAGAAGATTCTTTTGCAAATGGTTTGTTAGATTGCCCTCACTATACGCGTCCAGAAGTATTGGATGACAAAGAAGTACCAGCGGTACTGATGTCAGGCAATCACAAGGACATTCGTCAATGGCGACTAAAACAGTCGCTGGGCCGAACTTGGCTTAGAAGACCAGAGCTCCTGGAAAACCTAGCTCTGACTGACGAACAGGAACAATTACTTGCTGAGTTCATTAGTGAACATAGTGCAAAGTAACCTAATTTATTTAGTATCAGTTTATTCTAGGAATTTAAAAAATGAGTAACATCATCAAGGCTCTTGAAGAAGAGCAAATGAAATCAGACCTACCTAAATTTGCACCAGGTGACACTGTTGTAGTTCAGGTTAAAGTTAAAGAAGGTGACCGTGAGCGTCTACAGGCTTTCGAAGGCGTTGTAATCGCAATCCGTAACCGTGGTCTTCACTCTGCTTTCACTGTACGTAAGATCTCTAACGGTGAAGGTGTTGAGCGTACGTTCCAAACACACTCTCCAATCGTTGATAGCATCGAAGTTAAACGCCGTGGTGCAGTACGTCGTGCCAAGTTGTACTACCTACGTGAGCGTTCTGGTAAGTCTGCTCGTATCAAAGAGAAACTTGCTAAGAAGTAATGCTATAACTAGCGTTCTCATAGTAAACGGAGCCCATTTGGGCTCCGTTTTTTTATGCGCGAAAAAGGACGTTATGCTTCGAGAGTCAGGAATACTTGCTCTGATATAGTAGAGCGCTTCGGTTAGTGAGCGGCATTTGTCCTGCGAGAGAGTAAAAAAGGGATCCCCAACTCGCTCGTTCCTCGCTCTTGAGGATGACGAATAAAAAACAAATAAATGAACTCAAACAACGTTACTCCCGAAAGCGACGAAGGTACATCGTCAGAAATCTCTTTGAGTGGAACTCTTGCGTTGCGTTGAATAGGAATACAGAGCTCTTTAGCTGGGCGGTGGGTTTGCTCTTCGCGAGGTTAGAGTAATAGCTCCCCAGTTCACTTGTTTCTCGCCCTTGAGGATGATGAATAAAAAACAAATGAACCCAAACGGTGTCATTCCCGAAAGCGACGAATGCGCATTGTCGGAATCTCTCTTTCGGCGTAATAAAAAACAAAAAGGGCCGATGTTCTCACATCAACCCTTCTTTTTATTCTCGAAGCGTGGTGCTCTCGTTTCTGAGTTCTAGCTTCTTAGTATTGGTCTTCAGACCAACCATCACTGTCCGACATATCTGGTGCGCCAGGAATGGTATTTTCTTCGTCAGCCCATTCGCCAAAATCAATCATTTGGCACTGTTTGCTACAGAAAGGGCGGTGAGGACTTTGCTCTCCCCACTCTACGTCGGCACCACATTGTGGGCATGGAACGACTGTAATTTTAGACATCGTCATTCGTCCTATTTATTCGGTGTTCAAAGGTGTTATGGCAATAGTAGTGCGAGTTGCGCTTAGCTACAAACAGCGAGTTCAAACTCAACGTCTTGAGTACAAGCTTGACCGCTTTCAAAAGCCATGAATTTGATGGCAAAACGGTTTTTATGACCCGAGATCATCGGGTAGACACCGTATTCCATTGGAATGTGTAAACGCAGGATGTTGGCTTCGTCCGCGTCGCTTTGGAAGAATCCAGTGCGAGCGATTTGTGCTTTGAAATGTCCTGTTTCGCGAGTCAGCTTGAGCCAGAGTGCTAAGGCATCAGACAAAGGTTTTAAACTCGCTTGCCACTGTTCTGCATCGTGTTTTTTACGCTCAATAGGTAAATGAAGCCAGTAGTGCAACGCAGGAAGATCAAAACAACATGACCCACCAGGTAAGTTAAAGCGTTGGCGAATTGAACTTAAGAAGCGATCTTCTTTAAGTGCCTGACCAAAACGCTCAGCAGTCATCAGTTGGCTATGGACCACGTCGATCTCTTTTAAGAGTTCGCTAAGGGCTTGCTGATCGACACCATCGACATTAAGCCAATTGCGATAAGCTAAACGTTGCTTTTCAAGATCTTTTGCCAGTTCGCTTTTTAATTGAATTTGCTCAAAGATCTCGATCATATCAAAGAGTGCACGGAAGAACAGTTGATACTGATGATTGTCAGCAAAACCAGAGGCTAGGTGAGCCTGACGCAACAAAGACTCAACTCTTAAATAAATGCGAGTTTTTTCATTTAGCGGATGTTCAAATTTGTGCGTGGTCATCGACAGTAGCCTTGGTGAGTTTCATTCCTATTTTCGCAGATTTTTCTTACACATGGCTAGGTACTTTTCGTGTAAATCTGTGATTTGAAGCAAAAGATCTGGGTCATCTGGATTATTCTTAACCACATCATCAGCCAGAGCAAGTCGTTGTTCACGAGATGCTTGAGATGCCAAGATAGCTTTTGCTTGCTCTTCGCTCACGTTATCGCGTTTCACCGTTCTTGAGATCTGGGTTTGTGGCTCGACATCAACAACAAGTACACGATCGCACAAACTATCGAGCTTGTTTTCTACCAATAAAGGTACAACTAAAAGAGCGTAGTCTGATGTGACTTGCTCCAAGTCTTCGATCATCTTTTCGCGAATCATTGGGTGCAATACCCCATTCACCCATGCTTTCTCCTCTGGGTTAGAGAAGATTTTTTCTCTCAATTTGGCTCTATCAAGTGTTTGATTATCTCGGACAATATCAGTGCCAAAGTGCTCAATGATGGCATTAAGTCCAGGTGTGCCTGGCTCTACGACTTCACGAGCCACAATATCAGCGTCAACGATGTCTATTTTGAACTGTTGTTTGAATAGGTTTGCCACGGTGGTTTTGCCGCTCGCAATACCGCCGGTTAGGCCAATAACAAAAGCCATTTACACTCCTAGAATCGACGTAAAGTACCAGTTGAGGATTTGATTGCCCCAAATTAGGCTCACCCATCCTGCAATTGCAAGGTAAGGACCAAAAGGAAAGGCTTTTTCGATACCTTGCTTTTGCAAGCGCAGTTGGATAAGACCAAAAATGACGCCTACTACCGAAGAAAGCAAAATGATCATCGGCAGAGATTGCCAGCCCAACCAAGCTCCTAATGCAGCAAGGAGTTTAAAGTCGCCATAGCCCATTCCCTCTTTGCCTGTGAGGAGTTTGAATAACCAATAAACACTCCAAAGACATAAGTAGCCTGCCATTGCTCCAATAATAGAATCTTGAAGACTCACAGGGCTGATACTGGCAAGAGCAAGAGCAATACCCGCCCACATCAATGGTAGTGTGAGTTGGTCTGGCAGCAACATTGTATCAAGGTCGATAAATGTGGCAGCAATCAATACAAAGGTAAAGAAAACCAGCGCCACAGTGAAGTAGCTAAAACCGAAATGAAAAGCGATAAAACCCGAACAAAAAGCGGTAAGCAGTTCGATAAGAGGGTAGCGAGCACTGATAGGCGATTGGCAGTTGTGGCATTTACCTTTTAGCAATAACCAACTAATCACAGGGATATTGTCTCTAATGCGGATATGTGTACCGCATTGCTGACAAGATGAACGTGGCACGCTTAAGGTTAATGTCTCTTTTGGTGGCTCGATCTTGTATTCAGGGAATGATTCAGCACACTCGCGTCGCCATTCTAGTTCCATGATCTTAGGTAAACGGTAAATAACTACGTTGAGGAAACTACCCACGATCAAACCAAAAATAGCGGTAAATACAACGAATAGCCATGGGTAGTACTGGAATACTTCCATATCAGTCTCTTGAGCGGTAAATCAAACGAGCAAGGTGCTGTTTTGATAGAATTAATTTGCTAAAGGATCATTCTATCCCAATACGCTCATCAAGTTAAAGATTGGTAAGTACATTGCTGTCACCAAACCACCGACAACGACACCCAGAAAAACAATGATCAACGGTTCCAAAATCTTACTTAGGTTGTCGACGGTGTTATCGACTTCGAACTCATAAATAGCGGCTATCTTGTTGAGCATGTCATCTAAGCGACCTGACTCTTCACCAATCATGACCATTTGCAATACCAATTCTGGGAAGACGTTACAGTTACGCATGGCAATGTACATTGGCATACCAGCGGCAGTATCTCGATATACCTCTTCGATTGCCAATTGATAATGCATGTTACCAGAGGTTTTTGAGGTAGTTTTCAAGGCGGTTAGGATAGGAATACCTGCGCTAAAACTGGTCGCCAAAGTACGGCTAAACTTCGCAATGGCAGCTTTGGATAAAACTGGTCCTAAAATAGGTACTCTTAAACTCGACCGTGCAGTCAAAAGACGAAATGAGTCGGAGCGTTGTGACATGATTTTGCCAGAAATGAGTAAGCTCACAAAGCTCAGCCCAATGAAGGGACCCCAATTTTGGGTCCAAGCAGAAAGGTTGAGTACCATCTGGGTGAAGGCGGGTAATTCGGCACCAAAACCTGTAAACATTTTTTCAAACTCAGGAATAACCTTTGTCAGCATTAAATAAGAAACCCCAAGTGCTACTAATACCACCATCGCCGGGTAAATGAGCGCTTTAATAACCTTTGCACGCAACTGCTCGCTTTTTTCTCGGTAGGTTGCCAGACGCTCAAAGACTTGGGATAAGTTACCGGACTGCTCACCTGTTGCTATTAAGTCGGTGTAAAGTGGATCAAAGTGCGTGCTAGCGGTACGCATGGCTTTCGACATCGGTGTCCCTGCTTCTACCGCTCGCGTCACACTCATTAGAATCGATTTCATTTCAGCTTTTTTATGGTTCTCTGAAACTAACTTGAGTGCCTGAACAATAGGGACGCCAGTCATCAACATGGTGGCGATTTGACGAGTAAACACCGTAATGTCTTTGCCTTTTACTCGATGACTTATCTTGGTGATAAAAGAAATACTGCCTTTTTTGAGTTTTTTTATCTTGATGTGCTGAGCATCAAGGCGCTCTCTTACCTCGACTTCTGTCATTGCGAGCACATTACCAGAGGTTTTTTTACCCGAGCTATTAATGCCTTTCCAACGGTAGTTCTTAAGTTGTGGAGCGATGGTTTTCATAGTGTAAGTAACTGCCTAATAAAATCTGAGAAGTTAAAAATAGAGAACGCGTTGCAGCTCACTAAAGCTGGTGACGCCTTGTTTGAGCTTTTCAATGCCGGACATTTGTAGAGTCTGCATACCATTGGCAATCGCTAGCTTTTCTAATTCATGTACTGAAGCGCCTTTGATGAGCGCATTTGACAGGGATTCATCAAACTTCATCACTTCGTAAATGCCAGTGCGACCAGAGTATCCTTGGGTGCATTCGTTACAACCATCAGGATTCGCTTGGAAGATATCTTCAGTGCTGGTAATTCCAATATGTTGAAGTTGGCTGTTAGGTTCTTGAGGTTGTCTGCAATGTGGACAAAGCTTTCGTGCTAAACGCTGAGCGATGATCAAGCTAAGAGAGGATGCGAGGTTAAAGCTTTCTACCCCCATATTTGATAAGCGAATGACCGTCTCGGCGGCGGAGTTGGTATGCAGGGTAGAAAGGACTAAGTGTCCGGTTTGTGACGCTTTGATCGCGATTTCTGCCGTGTCGAGATCTCGGATCTCACCCACCATGACTACATCGGGATCTTGACGTAAGAAAGAGCGAAGCGCTTCTGCAAAGCCAAAGCCGATCTTAGGTTGAACTTGAACTTGGTTAATGCCAGGTAAGTTGATCTCAACGGGGTCTTCAGCGGTGGAAATATTGATCTCGGTTTTATTGAGAATGCTCAAACCAGTGTAAAGAGAAACCGTTTTGCCGCTGCCCGTTGGTCCTGTCATTAGGATCATGCCTTGTGGGCGGCGCAGTGCTTCTAAATACAATTGCTTTTGATGATCGCTGTATCCGAGTTTATTGATATCTAATGCTGCAGAACTGCTGTCGAGCAAACGCAATACGATTTTCTCCCCAAACAGAGTTGGCAGTGTAGAAACGCGCATATCAATCGCGGTGTCTTGGTTTAATTTGAGCTTGATGCGACCATCCTGTGGTAAACGGCGCTCAGCGATATCAAGCTTAGATAGGATCTTTATTCGGGCTGAGAGGCGACGGCTTAAATGGCTCGGAGGCTGTTGAATTTCGATCAAGATGCCATCGCAACGCAAACGCACTCGATACATGTTTTCATAGGGCTCGAAGTGAATATCAGAAGCCCCTTTACGAACGGCATCGAGCAGGATTTGGTTAATATAACGACTAACAGGCGATTCATCTTGGCTGAGATCTTCAATGTTCTCAATTTCGTCCTCACCAATATCAACGAGACCTGCCAGTTCATCTTGGTTGATTTCTTTAAGACCGGACTTTTCTTGACCGAGTGCACGACCATATAAACGACGAATGGCTGCGGTGAGTTCTTTAAAGTCCGCCAGAACTAGCTCGACTTGTAAACCGGTAGCAAAACGAAAGTCATCTTCCGCTTGTAAGTTAGTTGGGTCTGCAACCGCGAGTATTAATGTCGAAGATGTGCGATTGAGTGGCAAGGCATTATGTCGAGTGATCAGATCGCGTAAGCCAAGCTTTTGGCACAGCGACGAGTACTCATACTGACTGAGTGATGTGCAGGAAAGCCCAAAGATGGAGCTAAGGTGCTCAGTCAATTCATGTGATTGGAAAAAGCCAGAACTGAGTAAAGCCTCCGGCATCGAAATGCCAGAAGCTTTTGCTTGCTCAAGTAACGATTCTTCTTGGGAAAAGGTCAGTATTCCAGCTTGGCGAAGAACCGTTGAAAGGTTGGTTAGCACTGCTTAATTTCTCATGAACATGCTTTAGGTTTTACACCTGTAGCAGTGATGCCAGAGGTGCAGTTCCATTGACCAGTACCATCTCGCCCAAGGGTTACGTCTTTGCTGATTACGTCTGGACTTACACCTGAACTATTGAACGTAAACTTTATTGCACCTGATGATGAGCTTGCTCCTGAAGCTGAGGCAGTGTAACTAATTACACCGAGTGGTGAGGTCGGAACAGGTAGCTGTGCTGCTGTCGGAAATGATCCATTTTCAACAACATAAGTTTCAACATTTATTCTATGTCCAGTAATTGATGCTAGTGCTGAAGCTGCTTCACTTTTAGCTACGTATTTTTGGTACTGCGGGACGGCAATCGCTGCCAAAACACCAATAACCGCTACCACGATCATCAATTCAATTAGAGTAAAACCCTGCTGCTTCTTCTGTTTATTCGTTTTCATCTTGTTTCCTTAAGATAAATTTAGTTAATGCTTATGCATGGGGCAGAAGATTAAAAAGAGTAGAGGAAAGAGAAAACTGGGAAGGGAGAAGCTCTCGACTGAGATAAAAATCTTTACACTCAAGTTGCATATTGCATGCAAGGTTTTGCGAGTGGTGTTATTTTTTATGCGGATAAAAATAAAGAGCCGTGCGGCTCTTTATTGGTGTTTAATGGCAGTAACTCTATGAGTTAACGAGAATTACTTTTGCTTATTTAGTTTGGATTACTTGAAGCGCATCGAAAGATCCATCGCTTTTAGGTGCTTAGTTAAAGCGCCCACCGAGATGTAATCTACGCCTGTTTCTGCGTATTCAGCGATGGTTTCTAGAGTCACGTTGCCAGAGTTTTCTAACGCAGCACGTCCTGCATTGATAGCGACGGCTTCACGCATCATATCTGTGGTGAAGTTATCGAGCATGATGATATCTGCACCTGCTTCAATCGCTTCTTTTAGCTCGTCCAAGCTTTCCGTTTCCACTTCAACTGGTTTACCTGGGTTCAATGATTTTGCTGTGGTAATCGCTTGAGTGATCCCGCCACATGCAATGATGTGGTTTTCTTTAATAAGGTAGGCATCGAATACACCGATACGATGATTGAAACCACCGCCACAGGCTACTGCGTATTTTAGCGCACTACGTAAGCCCGGAATGGTTTTACGAGTATCTAATAGACGGCACTCAGTGTGAGCAATTTTCTCTGCGTACTCAGCGGTAATAGTCGCGCAACCTGAAAGGGTTTGAATAAAGTTCATCGCGTTGCGCTCGCCAGTGAGCAAATCACGAGCAGGACCAGTCAGTGTGCAAAGTGTTTGGTTTGGTTCAACCTTGTCGCCATCTTTTACATGCCATTCGATCGCGACTTTGCCACCCAGTTGTTTAAATACTTCATCTGCCCATGCTTGACCACAAAATACACCGTGTTCACGAGTAATGATGGTTGCTGTGTTAATAGCGTCTGCTGGGATAAGCGATGCGGTGACGTCTTTGTCTGCATCCAATGTGCCACCTAGGTCTTCTTTTAGGGTATCGGCTACGGCGCGAGTGATTTCTAATGGAAGCTGTTGCTTAAGGTATTCTAGGCGTTCTTGGCTGTTGTGTGTGTTCTTCATCGCAAATCTTGTCTTGAAAGGGAGATGGCAACGAATGATACTCTCCGGTGTCAATAATTTCAGCAGTTAATTTGCAAAGTAGAGAGGTTGATATGTGCCTAAAAATCGAGAATGGTTGGTTGACGCAAGCAAAGCATGTTCCATCGCCATTCTTTGATGCTCGTTCAGGCAAAGATGACATCTCTCTGCTGGTGGTTCACAACATCAGTTTGCCGCCAGGGCAGTTTGGTGGTTCATATATAGAGGACTTTTTTACTGGCAATCTCGATCCTAAAGCACATCCATTTTTTGAAGTAATTCACAAAATGGGCGTTTCGGCACATTGCTTAATAAAGCGTAATGGCGAAATTGTTCAGTTTGTTTCGTTTTTAGATAGAGCTTGGCATGCAGGGCAATCTAGCTTTGCTGGTCGCGAACGTTGCAATGACTATTCGATTGGTATTGAGTTAGAAGGCACTGAGTTTGTGGCTTATACAGAAGAGCAATATCAATCACTTACAGCTTTGGCTCATGCGGTCATGCATTCTTACCCCAAAATCACCTTACCCCGAATCACGGGGCATCAGTATATCGCTCCCTTGAGAAAAGCCGATCCTGGTCTAAGCTTTGACTGGCTCAAGTTCAGGCAACAAATACAACGCTAACTTGTAGCGAAAGTGTAAATTCAAAAAGCAGAAATAAATAAGGCATACACTCAAGTATGCCTTTTTTTGATACGAGAAATATGAATGCTTGTTAAAAGTTAACTACATTTTAAACGCTCAAAACAGCGGTTGGTGAAAAAATGTACGGATAATTTTGTCATTTTTTGTTTTTGTTGATCAAAATTACTAGCACGCAGAGCTCCCATCTGTTTTGTTTATGTAATTGGTAAGACCAATTTTATTGCTGTTTTAATAGTCGATTGTTATCAGAGTGTTGGTTGTAAGTCCATTCTATGATTTAGGTCAATTTTTGGCTGGACAGTGGCGTTTTAATTATGTTAATTTCTGCACCATCTTAAAATTGGTATTACCAATTACCTGCAAGAGTAGAAGAACAATAAATTATGGCTTATCAAAGGATTCGTCAGCCAAAGCTCTCTGATGTTATTGAACAAGAGCTAGAAAGGTTGATTGTGGAAGGAACATTGTCTCCGGGGCAGCAGTTGCCACCAGAGCGCGAACTCGCTAAGCAGTTCGATGTGTCTCGTCCATCTGTCCGTGAAGCCATTCAACGCTTAGAAGCAAAGCGTTTGCTTACTCGTCGTCAAGGCGGTGGCACATTCGTTAGTGAAAACATCTGGAAAAGCTTTTCAGATCCGTTGTTGAACTTGTTGTCGACTCACTCAGAAACGCAGTTAGACCTACTTGAATCGCGCCATGCGATGGAGGGGATCTCAGCGTACTTTGCAGCTTTGCGTGGTACCGATGAAGATTTTGCACGCATTCAAGCTTGTTTGAATCAAATTAGCGAAGAGCAAAAAGGCGATAACGTTGAGGCAGAAGCCGCTGCAGTGATGCAGTTTCTGATTGCTTTGACCGAAGCGGCACACAATGTCGTCCTGCTTCATATTGTTCGCAGTCTTGCGCCTTTGCTTGAGCAAAATGTTCTACAGAATCTAAAGCTCTTACATCGCCGCGATGAAGTGGTCGATAAAGTAAGTAAACACAGAGCTAATATCGTGGATGCGATTGTTTCTGGTCAGCCTGAAAAGGCACGTGAAATGTCTCACTCACATTTAGCTTATATTGAAGAAACATTGTTGGATTTGACTCGAGAAGAGTCTCGACGAGAGCGTTCTCTGCGTCGAATTCAGCAAGGTAACGATTCTTAATACAAGAACCGCTTACTTAAATAAGTAGATCCAACCAACAGAAGGATAGATCGCCATGTCTGACATGAAGCATGACGTAGATGCACTGGAAACTCAAGATTGGCTACAAGCCCTTGAATCAGTTGTTCGTGAAGAAGGTGTAGAACGTGCACAGTTTCTACTAGAAACCGTTCTAGAAAAAGCACGTCTAGACGGCGTTGATATGCCAACTGGCATCAACACAAACTACATCAACACTATTCCAGCAGCACAAGAACCAGCTTACCCTGGTGACGTAACTCTTGAGCGTCGTATTCGTTCGATTATTCGCTGGAACGCAATCATGATCGTATTGCGTGCTTCTAAGAAAGACCTAGACCTAGGTGGTCACATGGCTTCTTACCAGTCAGCAGCGGCGTTCTACGAAGTTTGTTTCAACCACTTCTTCCGCGCTCCAAACGAGACGGACGGTGGCGATCTAGTTTACTACCAAGGTCACATCTCTCCGGGCATCTACGCTCGTGCATTCGTTGAAGGTCGTCTAACTGAAGAGCAGCTAGACAACTTCCGTCAAGAAGTAGATGGTAAAGGTATCCCATCATACCCGCACCCTAAATTGATGCCTGAGTTCTGGCAGTTCCCAACAGTATCTATGGGTCTTGGCCCAATTTCTGCGATCTACCAAGCGCGTTTCCTTAAGTACCTAGACGGTCGTGGTCTGAAAGACACGTCTGCACAGCGTGTATACGCGTTTCTAGGTGACGGTGAAATGGATGAGCCAGAATCACGTGGTTCACTTTCTTTCGCTGCGCGTGAGAAACTAGACAACCTAACATTCCTAATCAACTGTAACCTACAGCGTCTAGACGGTCCTGTAATGGGTAACGGTAGCATCATCCAAGAGCTAGAAGGTCTATTCAAAGGCGCTGGCTGGAACGTTGTTAAAGTTATCTGGGGTAGCAACTGGGATGCTCTACTTGCTAAAGATACAACAGGCAAGCTTCTACAGTTGATGAACGAAACTGTAGATGGTGACTACCAAACATTTAAATCTAAAGACGGTGCTTACGTACGTGAACACTTCTTTGGTAAGTACCCAGAGACTGCAGCACTAGTTGCAGACATGACTGATGACGAAATCTTCGCACTTAAGCGCGGTGGTCACGAGTCTTCTAAACTGTACGCAGCTTACAAAAACGCAGCAGAAACTAAAGGTCGTCCAACAGTAATCCTAGCGAAGACTGTTAAAGGTTACGGCATGGGTGAAGCGGCTGAAGGTAAGAACATCGCGCACCAAGTTAAGAAGATGGATATGACTCACGTACTACACCTACGTGATCGTCTAGGTCTTCAAGACATCCTAACTGACGAAGCAGTGAAAGAACTTCCATACCTGAAACTTGAAGAAGGTACAGCGGAGTACGAATACCTACACGCTCGTCGTAAAGAACTAAAAGGTTACACGCCACAGCGTCTACCTAAGTTTACTCAAGAATTCAAAACACCTGAGCTAGAAGAGTTCGCTCCGCTACTAAGTGAGCAGAAGCGTGATATCTCTACAACAATGGCTTACGTTCGTACCCTTAACATCCTGCTTAAGAACAAGAACATTGGTAAGAACATCGTTCCTATCATCTGTGACGAAGCTCGTACGTTCGGTATGGAAGGTTTATTCCGTCAGATCGGTATTTACAACCCGCACGGTCAGAACTACACACCTCAAGATCGCGACATCGTTTCTTACTACAAAGAAGCAACTTCAGGTCAGGTTCTACAAGAAGGTATCAACGAACTAGGTTCAATGGCTTCATGGGTTGCAGCAGCAACGTCATACAGCACGAACGATCTACCAATGATCCCGTTCTACATCTACTACTCAATGTTTGGTTTCCAACGTGTAGGTGATATGGCGTGGATGGCTGGTGACCAACAAGCTCGTGGTTTCCTACTAGGTGCTACTGCAGGTCGTACAACGCTAAACGGTGAAGGTCTACAGCACGAAGATGGTCACTCGCACATCATGGCGAATACAGTTCCTAACTGTATCTCTTACGACCCAACATTCGCTTACGAAGTTGCAGTAATCATGCAAGACGGTATCCGTCGCATGTACGGTGAGAACCAAGAGAACGTGTTCTACTACCTAACGGTAATGAACGAAAACTACGCAATGCCAGCAATGCCAGAAGGCGCTGAAGAAGGCATCCGTAAGGGTATCTACAAGCTTGAGTCTTACGCAGGTGACAAGTCTAAAGTTCAGCTAATGGGCTCTGGTACTATCATGAACGAAGTACGTAAAGCAGCGACTATCCTAAGCGAAGAGTACGGCATCGCATCTGACGTGTTCTCTGTTACATCGTTCAACGAGCTAACTCGTGACGGTCAAGACGCAGAGCGTTACAACATGCTTCACCCAGAAGCAGAAGCAAAAGTACCTTACATTGCACAAGTAATGGGTACTGAGCCAGCAATCGCAGCGACTGACTACATGAAGAACTACTCTGAGCAAGTTCGTGCGTTCATGCCTTCTGAGTCTTACAAAGTACTTGGTACTGATGGTTACGGTCGTTCTGACAGCCGTGAGAACCTACGTCGTCACTTCGAAGTTAACGCGGGCTACGTAGTTGTTGCAGCTCTTACTGAACTAGCGAAACGTGGTGATGTTGAGAAGTCAGTCGTCGTTGAAGCGATTGCTAAGTTCAACATCGACACTGAAAAAACAAACCCACTTTACGCTTAATACAGCGCTTAACTAGAAGGTAAATAAGCAATGGCAATCGAAATTAATGTACCTGACATCGGTGCGGATGAGGTTGAAGTTACTGAGATTCTTGTAAGCGTTGGCGACAAGGTTGAAGAAGAGCAGTCTCTTATCACTGTTGAAGGCGACAAAGCTTCTATGGAAGTTCCAGCGTCTCAAGCAGGTATCGTTAAAGAAATCAAAGTAGCGGAAGGTGATTCTGTTACGACTGGTTCTCTAATCATGATTTTCGAAGCTGAAGGTGCCGCTGCAGAAGCGGCTCCTGCGGCAGCTCCAGCAGTTGAAGCAGCACCAGTTGCAGCTCCTGCAGCGGCAGAACTGAAAGAAGTTCACGTTCCAGATATCGGTGGCGACGAAGTAGAAGTTACTGAAATCATGGTTGCAGTTGGTGACAGCATCGAAGAAGAGCAATCTCTTCTAACGGTAGAAGGCGACAAAGCATCAATGGAAGTTCCAGCACCATTCGCTGGTACTCTAAAAGAGATCAAAGTTGCTGCTGGTGATAAAGTAACAACTGGTTCTCTAATCATGGTATTCGAAACTGCCGGTTCAGGCGCAGCAGCGGCTCCAGCAGCCGAGGCGTCGGACCGAGTAGAAGCTCCAGCAGCTCCAGCGGCAGCAGCTGACAAAGAAGTGAATGTTCCAGATATCGGCGGTGACGAAGTTGAAGTTACTGAGATCATGGTTAAAGTTGGCGACACAGTAGAAGAAGAGCAATCTCTAATCACTGTTGAAGGTGACAAAGCTTCAATGGAAGTTCCAGCTCCATTCGCTGGTACGGTAAAAGAAATCAAGATTGCAGCTGGCGATAAAGTAACGACTGGCTCTCTAATCATGGTATTCGAAGTAGCTGGCGCAGCTCCAGCTCCTGTTGCAGCACCTGCACAAGCAGCAGCTCCAGCACCTGCAGCGGCTCCTGCTCCAGCAGCAAAAGTTGAAGCGGCACCTGCAGCGAACGATTTCCAAGAGAACAACGACTACGCACACGCGTCTCCAGTTGTCCGTCGTCTTGCTCGTGAATTTGGCGTTAACCTATCTAAGGTTAAAGGTACTGGTCGTAAGAGCCGTATCCTAAAAGAAGACGTTCAAGCTTACGTTAAAGATGCGCTTAAGCGTCTTGAGTCTGGCGCTGGTGCGGCAGCATCTGGTAAGGGCGACGGCGCAGCGCTTGGTCTACTACCTTGGCCAAAAGTTGACTTCAGCAAGTTCGGTGAGACGGAAGTTCAGAAGCTTTCTAAGATCAAGAAGATTTCTGGTGCAAACCTACACCGTAACTGGGTAATGATCCCTCACGTTACACAGTGGGACAACGCTGACATCACTGAGCTAGAAGCATTCCGTAAAGAGCAGAATGCAATCGAAGCGAAGAAAGACACTGGCATGAAGATCACTCCTCTTGTGTTCATCATGAAAGCAGTAGCGAAAGCACTAGAAGCGTTCCCAGCGTTTAACTCTTCACTTTCTGAAGATGGCGAAAGCATCATTCTTAAGAAGTACGTGAACGTAGGTATCGCAGTAGATACGCCAAACGGTCTTGTTGTTCCGGTATTTAAAGACGTGAACAAGAAAGGCATTTACGAGCTATCTGAAGAGCTAATGGCAGTTTCTAAGAAAGCACGTGCAGGTAAGCTAACGGCAGCTGACATGCAAGGCGGTTGTTTCACAATCTCTAGCCTTGGCGGTATCGGCGGTACAGCGTTTACGCCAATCGTAAACGCGCCAGAAGTAGGTATCCTAGGTGTATCTAAATCTGAAATGAAGCCAGTGTGGAACGGCAAAGAGTTCGAACCACGTCTACAGCTTCCACTGTCTCTATCATACGACCACCGTGTGATTGATGGTGCAGAAGGTGCACGCTTCATTACTTTCCTAAACGGTGCACTATCAGACATTCGTCGCCTAGTACTGTAATATAGAAAGTAATAGTTAAGGTGGCTTTCGGGTCACCTTACTTCTTTATATAAAAGACTATTTTTAGACGACAATTTCTCACATCGTTAAGAATCTGAAAGATGAATTGTTGTCTAGCTCACAGGCTAACTTAAAGCTGCTTTCACACTGTTAACATCTCTGTAAAATATTGATCGTTTGAAAGCCTAATAATTTAAGAACATCTACTCAGCCTGTTAGGGATAATGACTACAAGAGGTCACAATGAGCAAAGAAATTAAAGCCCAAGTTGTTGTACTTGGTTCTGGTCCTGCTGGTTACTCAGCTGCATTCCGTTGTGCGGACTTAGGTCTAGAAACAGTACTAGTTGAACGTTACAGCACTCTTGGTGGTGTATGTCTAAACGTTGGTTGTATTCCATCTAAAGCACTTCTTCACGTTTCAAAAGTTATCGAAGAAGCGAAAGCGATGGCTGAGCACGGTGTTGTGTTTGGCGAACCGCAAACAGACATCAGCAAAATCCGTATCTGGAAAGAGAAAGTTGTAAACCAACTGACTGGCGGTCTTAGCGGTATGGCTAAGATGCGTAATGTTACTGTAGTAAACGGCTACGGTAAGTTCACAAGCCCTAACTCTATCCTTGTAGAAGGCGAAGGCGAGTCAACAACGGTTAACTTCGACAACGCTATCATTGCTGCGGGTTCTCGCCCAATCAAACTGCCATTCATCCCGCATGAAGACCCACGTATTTGGGATTCAACGGATGCTCTAGAGCTGAAAGAAGTACCTGAAAAGCTGCTTATCATGGGCGGTGGTATCATCGGTCTAGAAATGGGTACGGTTTACCACTCACTAGGTTCTAAAGTAGACGTAGTTGAGATGTTTGACCAAGTTATCCCTGCTGCGGACAAAGACATCGTTAAAGTCTTCACTAAGCGTATTAAAGACAAGTTCAAGCTAATGCTTGAGACGAAAGTAACAGCAGTTGAAGCGAAAGAAGATGGTATCTACGTTTCAATGGAAGGCAAAAAAGCACCAGCAGAAGCTGAGCGCTACGATGCGGTTCTTGTTGCTATCGGTCGTGTTCCAAACGGTGCGCTTATCGACGCTGAAAAAGCGGGCATTGAAGTGGACGAGCGTGGCTTTATCAACGTTGATAAGCAAATGCGCACTAACGTTCCTCACATCCACGCGATCGGTGACGTAGTTGGTCAACCAATGCTTGCTCACAAAGGTGTGCATGAAGGTCACGTTGCTGCAGAAGTTATCTCTGGCAAGAAGCACTACTTCGACCCTAAAGTTATTCCTTCAATTGCTTACACTGAGCCAGAAGTGGCATGGGTTGGTAAGACTGAGAAAGAAGCGAAAGCTGAAGGCATCAACTACGAAGTGGCAACATTCCCATGGGCTGCATCAGGTCGTGCAATCGCATCTGACTGTGCAGACGGTATGACTAAGCTAATCTTCGATAAAGAGACTCACCGTGTTATTGGTGGTGCAATCGTTGGTACTAACGGTGGTGAACTGCTTGGTGAAATCGGCCTAGCTATTGAGATGGGTTGTGATGCTGAAGATATCGCATTAACTATCCATGCTCACCCAACTCTACACGAGTCAGTGGGTCTCGCTGCTGAAGTATTTGAAGGTTCAATCACTGACCTTCCAAACAAAAAAGCAGTTAAAAAGAAAAAATAATTTCTTTTGAAGACCGAGAGTCTTAAAACTTGAATGATAAAAACCGCTGATTCGTCAGCGGTTTTTTTATGCGCGGAACTTAAAGAGGGAATGAGGTCTCCTTTTAGGCGATTGTGCTTGATAGTTGGGAATCTCTTGGTTTAACACCAAGGAGTCGAGAGGTATGTATTTGGATAATCATGAAAGGAGTTTCGATTAAGAAGGGGGTGGCTGAATTTGTTCCTAGAAAGGCAAAATAAAATCCAGCTTCGCAGCTGTCTAAAACGAAAAAGGCCAACACTCCAGTGTCAGCCTTTCATTTAGTTAAACTCGCGTTTTAGCTTAGTGATCGCGGTTGTAGATGCACAACATATCTAGGTAAGCACTAACGAGTGTTGATAGCTCGGCTTCGCTCTTAGAGCGATTTGCTTGTACGAAGATAGAGTAACAAATACCATGGAACAGATTCGCCAAGTGTTCCGGTTCATGTTGGTCACAAACTTCCCCACGTTCGATAGCTTTGATGAACATGTTTTGCACCAGCAGTTGGTTGGTGCGGTTTGTCGTTACGAATAGTGGCCACACTTCATCACGTGTTGATGCACTCCACTCGAACCAAACTTTCAACCAATGGCAATCTTGGCTTACTAGTTCAATCATTGCGTTAGTGATGTTAGCGATGTTCTCGCGTGCATGAATGTCTAAGTCGATGTTATCTGATAAGAAGTTCGAGAATTGACGAACCACGTGATTCAGAACTTCATCCACCAAGTCTTCGCGAGTTGGGAAGTAGTTAAATACTGTCGCAACAGAAACTTGAGCAATCTCTGCAATATCAGCGTGACCACCACGACCAATGCCGCGACGAGCAAACACTTCAAGAGCGATTTCCATTAGTTGCTGTTTACGTTTTAGAGGGGAAAGCCTAGTACGAGGTCTCTTTGCAATTGAGTCCATAATCCATTTTCCTTGCCATTTGAGTTGATATTTTGGGGATAGTCCCCTAATTGATTATTTTAATAGTTGCTTAAAGCATTGATGAGTGTAATGGTGCATATGTGCAAGGTCAACATCTGATGCGTAATTTATAGACAGTAATGTCATTATTGATGTTTCATTCAATGATATAAGTTCTAAAATTAAGACTTTCATCCAAGAATTCAACGAAATGGGATGCGACTTTCCACCTATTGAGTGGGGTGTTACACTACACGCCGCAAGATAAGGTGATCGTTTGCGTACGACCTACCTCAACCCACAAAGAAAATTGAGCACAGTATGAAACATACAGTAGAAGTCATGATTTCTGAGCAAGAAGTTCAGGAACGTATTCGTGAATTAGGCAAGCAAATTACAGAACGTTACCAAGGTAGCGAAGATCTGGTTCTGGTTGGTTTGCTACGCGGTTCATTTGTATTTATGGCCGATTTGGCTCGTGCAATCGAACTGACTCACCAAGTCGACTTTATGACCGCTTCTAGCTACGGTAACACGATGGAAAGCTCTCGTGACGTACGTATCCTGAAAGACCTTGATGACGACATCAAAGGCAAAGACGTACTGATCGTGGAAGACATCATTGATACAGGTAACACACTGAACAAGATCCGTGAAATCCTGTCTCTACGTGAGCCGAAGTCTATTGCGATTTGTACGCTGCTAGACAAGCCATCACGTCGTGAAGTTGAAGTGCCAGTTGATTATGTTGGTTTTGCTATTCCTGATGAATTCGTAGTTGGTGTGGGTATCGACTATGCTCAAAAATACCGTCATCTACCGTTCATTGGTAAAGTGGTGCCTCAAGAGTAGTCATTAGTCTTGATAGAAGAATACAAAAAACGCCCGTTAAGCAATTAACGGGCGTTTTCTTTTATTTGGTTCGGCTTATGTTTTTAACTCAGCGACAAAGCAATTTGTTGTCTGAGTTAAGAATGGTTGAGAGCGCTTTTTGGTAAGAGGCTTCCACGGTCTCTTTTGAGTTTGAACGAATTCCCAAGTATTCAAGGCGACCATCTTCAATCCCGTAAACTACGCCATGAATCTCAACGTCCTGACCACGCTCCCACGCATTTTGCATGATGGTGGAGTTGCCTAAGTTATAGACTTGCTCAGCTACGTTGATTTCACCCAGTTTGTCAGCGCGGTCTTCAAGAGGCATCTGGTCTAGGTATGGGCGATGTTTAAAGTAAAGGTCACGGATATGAAGTAACCAGTTATTGATAAGACCTAGCTGAGGATTATCAATAGCGGCGTTAACGCCACCACAGCCATAGTGACCACATACGATGATGTGTTTTACTTTCAATACGTCCACGGCGTATTGCACCACAGAGAGGCAGTTTAGGTCTGTGTGGATGACCTGGTTCGCAACGTTTCGGTGAACAAATAACTCGCCAGAGAAAAGACCGGTCAATCGCTCTGCAGGAACGCGACTGTCTGAGCATCCAATCCAAAGAAAGTCTGGTTTCTGACCTTCTGCAAGCTTTGCAAAGTATTCTGGACGATCAGATTTAATTTCTTCTGACCACTTAGAGTTATTTTCGAATAATTGTTTAATTTCCGGCATCTGACATCTACTTCCCTAAAAATTAAAAAAACCAACCACTCACCAGTGCTTATAAAGCGATCAGCGCTGTAACTATACACAATGTTACAATTTCGATCCCGTTAAATATTCATTCAAGATGACTCATCTGACTAGTTCTCGCTGTGAAAATCATAAAATATGCAGACATCATTCAGTATGCGAATAAGCCTAGCGAATTCGTGGTTTTATTGTGTTTTTTTCTTTGACGAAATATTTGTTAGATTGATGGCATTTTGTCTTTTTAATGCAGGGAGCAAATTCAATGTTCGGTAGTCGCTTTAAGGATATCAACTTGAAAGGGGATCTGTTTGGTGGCGTCACCACGGCCATTATTTCACTTCCTCTTGCGTTAGCCTTTGGTGTCGCATCTGGCGCTGGCGCAGAAGCAGGTTTATGGGGGGCGATCATGGTGGGGCTTTTCGCGTCACTGTTTGGTGGTTCCAATACTCTGATTTCTGAGCCTACCGGTCCTATGACAGTGATCATGACCGCCGTGTTGACTAGCATGATGGCGAAGTACCCAGAGACGGGAATGGCAATGACATTCACCGTTGTGATGATGGCCGGGGCGTTTCAAATTGTGCTTGGTACATTGAAACTCGGTAAATACGTGACACTCATGCCTTATAGTGTCATCTCGGGATTCATGTCAGGGATTGGCGTGATTCTGATTATCTTGCAGTTGTCGCCTTTACTCGGTCATGCTGCACCTTCTGGTGGGGTTATAGGCACATTATCTGCATTGCCTGATACCATTTCTAACCTGAAGTTTAGCGAGTTGTTTTTGGGCTTGCTGACGTTAGGCATCTTATTCTTCTTTCCGAAGCAGTATCGTAAGTACGTACCCGCCCAACTTGTCGCGCTAGTAGCGGTTACGTTGCTATCGGTGATTTTGTTTGATGCAGAAGACATTCGTCGAATTGGTGAAATCCCCGCAGGTTTACCTTCTTTGGTCGTGCCACATATCGATCCTGCGATGTTCACCGAGATGGTCATTGATGCATTAGTTCTGGGTACGTTGGGTTGTATTGATACGCTATTAACCGCGGTAATCGGTGATTCATTAACACGTAAAGAGCATGACTCAGACAAGGAGCTACGTGGTCAAGGCTTGGCAAACATGATTTCTGGTTTGTTTGGCGCTTTACCAGGTGCTGGTGCCACAATGGGTACAGTAACCAATATCCAAGTAGGGGCTCGTTCCCCTTTGTCTGGTGTTATTCGTGCGCTGATTCTCGCGCTGGTGGTTTTGGTTGCAAGTGGCTTGACCGAACCTATCCCGATGGCTGTGCTGGCGGGTATTGCAGTGTATGTTGGCTTCAATATTCTTGATTGGAGTTTTATCCAACGTGCTCATAAGGTGAGCTTCCCAGGTATGGCGGTTATGTATGGCGTCATGCTGCTGACGGTCTTTGTTGATTTGATTGTTGCTGTGGGGTTAGGGGTATTTATTTCTAATATCATCATCATTGAGCGTTTGAGTCGTGAGCAAGCACGCCAAGTTAAGGCCATCAGTGATGCCGATGAAGATGATGTTCCGCTTACGGACAGTGAACGAGGACTGCTTGATCGAGCCAATGGTAAAGTCTTGTTCTTCTACTTGTCTGGACCAATGATCTTCAGTGTTTCGAAAGCCATTTCTCGCCAACACTCCAGTATTTCGGATTACGAAGTGATGATCCTCGATCTGACTGATGTGCCGATGATTGATGTTACGGTAGGCTTAGCGCTTGAGAATGCGATCAAAGATGCGTTGGATGCGGAGTGTGAAGTTTACTTGCTGTGTCCAAACCAACGCACACGTGAGCAATTAGAGAAGTTCCACGTGATTGATTTAGTCCCTGATCAGAACACTTACAAGTTCCGTTATGAGGCATTGAATGCTGCGATAAAGCATGTAGAAACAGATGAGCATCAAATGCTAACAATGTAATCTTGTTTTGTTTTTTAAAAGCGCTGCCAAAGTTGTTTGGCGGCGCTTTTTAGTATACAGAATCGGGGATTTATAGTTATTTCTAATTTTATAGAAAGGTTTATTTGTATTCATCGTTATTCAACGATAAACTAATTCAACTTCAGTGCAATACCGCTTTGACCGCTGAGTCATATCAACTCTCTATCGGTATTGGCATTCACGATTCATCAACAGATGGCAATTATTACGCAATGTACGCATTAGAAATTGAACAGCTTCGCAAGACCTATGCGGGCGGATTTGAAGCGTTGAAGGGTATTAGCCTAACAGTAGAAAAAGGTGACTTCTACGCGCTTTTAGGACCAAATGGTGCAGGTAAATCCACTACGATTGGCATTATCTCTTCTTTGGTAAACAAAACCTCAGGTACGACCAAGGTCTTTGGTTACGACATTGATACGCATCTTGAACTAGCAAAGCAAAACCTAGGTTTGGTGCCACAAGAATTCAACTTCAACCAATTTGAGACGGTTGAACAGATTGTGATGCAGCAAGCAGGCTACTATGGCGTGTCAAAGATTCAGGCGAAAGAACGTGCCGAGAAGTATCTGACAAAGCTCGATTTGTGGGAAAAACGCAAAGAACGTGCGCGTAATCTATCTGGTGGTATGAAGCGCCGTCTTATGATTGCTCGCGCTTTAATGCATGAGCCACAGTTGTTGATCCTTGATGAACCAACCGCTGGTGTCGATATCGAATTGCGTCGCTCGATGTGGGATTTCTTAAAAGAGATTAACCAAGAGCAGGGTATTACTATCATCCTAACGACTCACTACCTTGAAGAGGCAGAAATGTTGTGTCGCAATATCGGCATCATCAACAAAGGTGAGCTTATTGAGAATACGACGATGAAAGCGCTGCTTGGTAAGCTTCGTGTTGAAACCTTCATTCTTGATGTTGAGTTTGACGGTGAGATGCCAGAGCTTAAAGGGGTGAATAGTCAGGTGATGATAAATGGTTCGCTAGAAATTGAACTGGATAAGAGCCAAGGGTTGAACTCAGTATTTAGTCAGCTTTCCGAACATGGCGTAAAAGTGCTGTCTATGCGTAACAAAGCGAACCGCTTGGAAGAGTTGTTTGTCAGCATCGTTCGCGGAGGTAACCAATAATGTACAAGTTATATTGGACGGCTTTTTGCAGCCTGCTCACCAAAGAAATCAATCGCTTTACTCGTATTTGGGTACAAACGCTAGTTCCGCCAGCGATTACAATGACGCTGTACTTCATCATTTTTGGTAGTTTGATTGGCTCTCGTATTGGCGACATGAACGGTTTTAGTTACATGGAGTACATTGTGCCTGGTCTGATTATGATGTCGGTGATCACCAACTCGTATTCCAATGTGGCCTCATCGTTCTTTAGCTCGAAATTTCAGCGTAATATTGAAGAGCTTCTGGTTGCACCGGTACCAAACTACGTGATCATCCTCGGTTTTGTCATGGGAGGCGTTGTGCGTGGTTTATTGGTGGGAACTATTGTGACGTTTGTGTCTCTGTTTTTTGTGGATCTGCAAGTCGACCACTGGGGCATCATTATCGCGACGGTATTTATGACATCAGTTGTGTTCTCACTAGGTGGCTTAATCAACGCAGTTTATGCAAGAACGTTTGACGATATCTCTATAATCCCGACGTTTGTATTGACACCTCTGACCTACTTAGGTGGCGTGTTCTACTCTATCAGCCTGTTGCCTGAGTTCTGGCAAGGTGTGTCGAAGCTGAACCCTATCGTCTACATGGTGAACGCATTCCGTTACGGTTTCCTCGGGGTTTCTGATGTTGGCATTGTGACGTCATTTAGCGTGCTGACGGTATTCGTTGTTGCGCTTTATGCCGTGGCACATTACCTCGTGACCAAAGGAATTGGCTTGAGAAGCTAACATAAACAGATGTTGAAAGAGCAGCGATGAGAGCTGCTCTTTCTTTATGCATTTCTATACATTCCCATACAATTTTTCGACTTTTTACATGCTAGGTTTTACTCATTTCTGTAAATGCATTTGTTGTAAATGAGTCAAGCCATGAATACCGTTCCGTCCCCACCTTTCACCTTGAAATTGCTTCTCCCTAAATACTGGTCTGTCTGGTTTGCATTTGGCTTGCTCGCGTTTGTTGTTAATGCGCTACCGTATCCGCTACTGCGAGCTCTGGGAAGAGGTATTGGCTCCCTTGCAATGCTGCCAATGAAGCGCCGCCGGAAAATTGCTAAGCGTAATCTCAAGCTCTGCTTCCCTGAATATAATGAACAACAGTGTGAGGAGTTGGTGAAGGCAAACTTTAAATACACCGGCATGGCACTGATTGAAACGGGCATGGCTTGGTTTTGGCCCGATTGGCGGGTAAAACGTTTGGTGACGGTGGTTGGTAAAGAGCGCATTCTTGAACAAGAAAGAAATGGACGTGGTGTGCTGGTGATATGCAGCCACCATCTTAACTTAGAGATGACGGCGCGTATTTTTAGCCAATTTGCGAAAGGGTACGGTGTGTATCGCCCGAACTCAAACCCTGCTTATGAGTTTATTCAGCATCGCGGTCGAACGCGCTGTGGGCATCAAATGATAGACCGAAAAGACGTAAAGTCGATGCTTAAAGTTCTGAAAAATGGTCAGCGACTGTGGTACCTACCAGATCACGATTACGGGGTGAACAATTCGGTGTTTGCTCCTTTCTTTGCTGTTGAACAGGCGGCAAGTACGGCGGGGTCGAGTGTATTAATTGATGCAACCAAGTGTGCGGTGATGTCCGGAGTGACGGTCATGAACGATAACCGATATACGCTTTACATTGGTGAGGATCTGAGTGGGCAGTTTGAACGACGAAATCCAGTTAAAGCCGCGAGTATTTTGAATCAAGAGATTGAAGGGATGATAAAACGAGATATTCCCGCGTGGATGTGGTTGCACAAGCGATTTAAGACTCGCCCTGAAGGACTTCAATGCGTCTACTCATAAATCTCATTACCAGATACAAAAAAGGTCGGCTTAGTGCCGACCTTTTTATTTAAGACTTAGATTTACTCTGCGCTCGCTGAGCTTTCTTCGCTTGATTCATCTTCTTTGGTTTCTACTGCCATATCAACCGTTTGGTTGTCGATTAGGCGGGCTTTTCCTAAGAATGCTGACATCAAGATTACCGCTTGGGTTGTCTCTGCAGTGATTGCTTGAAGTGTACGAGCATCACGGATGAAGATTTCATCTGGTTGAAGACCTGCTGCACGAAGCTGATCGCTTGCGTCTTCAATCACTGATGCGTAATCATCACGACCGCCACGTATTGCGCTGCTGATCCAACGCATTGTACGAGCTAGCACTGGTGCACGTTGACGCTCATCAATCGTCAAAAGACCATTGCGTGAGCTCATTGCAAGACCGTCCATCTCACGTACTGTTGGTACGCCAATAATCTCGATGTCCATTGCCAAGTCTTCAACCATCTTGCGAATCACGGCAAGTTGTTGGAAGTCTTTTTCACCAAAGCACGCAACATCAGGTTGAACGATGTTGAAAAGCTTGTTTACGATGGTAGTAACGCCACGGAAATGACCTGGGCGAGAAGCACCTTCAAGAATGGTAGATAGACCAGGAACATCAACAAACGTTTGTTTATCCAAGCCTTCTGGGTAGATGATTTCAGGTGTTGGTGTGAACACGATTTCTACGCCTTCACCACCTAGCTTGCTCAAATCTTCTTCTAGAGTTCGAGGGTAGTTGTTTAAATCGTCTGCACGGTCAAACTGCATCGGGTTTACAAAGATGCTTACAACAACGACATCCGCGTATTCGCGAGCTTTACGAACAAGTGTTAAGTGACCTTCATGGAGGTTGCCCATAGTTGGAACAAACGCCACTTTACGACCTTCACGCTTAAAGGTTTTTACTTGTTCACGAATCGCTGAGATTTCCGCAAAAGTTTGCATGCATTTATCCTCTAGGCAATGGTATGAGCTTCGTCTGGGAATGCACCGCTTTCAACATCAGCCATGTATTGAGCCACGGCTTTGCGCATATCGCCTGTTTCAGCAAGGAAGTTTTTCGAGAATTTTGGCATGTAGTTCGCCGAAATTCCAAACATATCGTGCATTACAAGAATTTGACCATCTGTCACATTACCTGCACCAATACCAATTACTGGAACATCAAGAACTTGCGTAATGCGAGCCGCTAATTCAGCAGGAACACACTCTAGTAAAACAATTTGAGCACCAGCTTCTTGCAGTGCCAGTGCGTCTTTTACCATACGATCGGCTTTTTCTTGATCGCGGCCTTGCACCTTGTAACCACCAAAGATATTGACTGATTGAGGGGTTAGACCAAGGTGAGCACATACTGGTACAGCACGTTCAGTTAGCATCTTAACGGTATCAACTAACCAGTCGCCGCCCTCGATTTTTACCATATTTGCACCAGCACGCATTAGCGTTGCTGCGTTCTCACACGCTTGCTCTGGCGTAGCGTAGCTCATGAATGGCATATCAGCCATCAATAGACAGTTTGGACTGCCTGCGCGTACACAGCGGGTGTGATAAGCGATATCTTCAACAGTAACTGGTAACGTGTCTGATTTACCTTGCAGAACCATACCTAGAGAGTCACCTACTAATAAAACAGGCATTTCTTGGCTTTCAAAAAGTTGGGCAAAGCTCGCATCGTATGCAGTTGAAGTAGCAAATTTACGACCTTCTTGCTTCCACTTAATCAGGTCGTTAATGGTCATTTTTTTCATTGTTTTTTCCTCACTAGGAGTTGGCTATGACTGCCAAATGCTGAGGCCGTTACGATCTACTTGCTCAAGTAGTGACGATACCTCGGTCCCGTCTGGGAGTTGTAAACTTGGTGCAATTTCCGCAAGAGGGTAGAGTACGAACTCGCGCTCTCTCATTCCATAGTGTGGAACTGTCAGTCTTTCGGAATCAATCACCTCATTGCCGTAAAGAATTATATCGAGATCCAAGGTTCTTGGTCCCCAACGTTCATCTTTACGGACACGCCCTTGTTCTTGCTCAATCGCTTGGGTGCAATCGAGTAGCTCAAGAGGCGTCAAATTGGTTTTTATCGCCACAACCGCATTGATGTAATCCGGTTGGTTTTGTGGTCCCATCGGCGTACTGCTGTAGAGCGAAGAGGCTTGCACAAACTCAGAGTTTGGGATTGATTTTAGAGCCTCAATCGCTTGTTTCGCTTGGCTGACGGGATCAGCCAAGTTACTGCCTACCGCAATGTATGCTGTGATCATGATTTTGGCTTACTCTTTTTCTTGCGATAGGTTTTGCGGCGGCGTTGACCGGTTTTAGGTGCTTGGCTATCAAGGTCACCTGCCATTGCTTGGCGCATTTCTCGGCCTGCATTTTGGAAAGTTTCCCACCACTTGGCAAGCTTCTGAGTCTCGCCACCCTCAATTTCACCGCGCATTTCAAGAAAATCAAAGCCAGCTCTAAATTTGTTGAGCTCCATTAGGCGGAATGCACGCTTACCATTACGTCGAGGAAGACGTAATTGCAGTTGCCAAATTTCACGGATAGTGGCGGTATGACGGCGTGGAATAGCAATCGTACGAACTTGGTCATCAAGAATGATGTTGCTCGCTTCCATGATGGCATCGTAATGGCACAGATTACGCTGTTCCATTAACTTATCTGCCATCGCACATAGCGGGTACCACAGCATTGCAGCAAACATGAATGCTGGGTTAATGCGCTTGCCTTCTTCAATACGCATGTCGGTTGAATCAAGCACTAAATCGAGCATTTGCTCGGTGTGAGATTCGTATTCTTCCGTGAAGTGCTCAGCAATTGCTGGGAACAACTGTTGGAATAGGTTGTACTCACGCAGGAGGTGATAGGTCTCTAGGCCATGACCTGATTGAAGCAGCTTTAACGATTCTTCGAACAGGCGCGCAGATGGGATGTCGCGTAGTAGCGTTGACATCTCTTCAATTGGTGCGGCGGTGTCTTCTTCGATGTCGAAGTCGAGTTTCACGGCAAAGCGAATCGCACGCAGCATACGTACAGGGTCTTCGCGATAGCGGGTTTCTGGATCACCGATCAGGCGAACAAGGCGGTCTTCTAGGTCTTCAATACCACGCGCGTAGTCGTGAATTGAGTAGTCTGCGATGTTGTAGTACATCGAGTTAATCGTGAAGTCACGGCGCTCTGCATCTTCATCAATCGTGCCGTAAACATTGTCACGAAGCAGCATGCCTTCTTTAGACTGCTGTGAAACGTTCTTGTTTTTTTGCTCTTGGTGGTGACCGCGGAAAGTCGCAACTTCGATGATGTCACGTCCAAACATAATGTGGGCGAGACGGAAGCGACGACCAATCAAACGGCAGTTTCTAAACAGTTGCTTGATTTGTTCTGGAGTCGCGTTGGTTGCGATATCAAAGTCTTTTGGTTTCTGTCCAAGCAGTAAGTCTCGAACCCCGCCACCCACAAGAAAAGCATCGAAACCGGCACCGTTTAGTCGGTATAGCACCTTCAGTGCATTGTCACTGATCTGCTTACGCGAAATGTTGTGCTCTTCACGAGTAATTACATTGAGAGCGAGTTCTGGGATCATGGCAGATTCGCTTGTTGTATAGTCGTTTGTATTCATGTGCATCTGGCAATAACTGGGTTTAATCCAATCTTGCTTTGGTTAGTTTTTTACGCCTCTAGGGCCAATTTTGCGGCTAATGATAGCCTACGCAGTGCCGTTTGAGAATCTCGGTGTGATCTCGATCTCTGCTGGAAGCTGCTCTAAACACCAATTTTTACATCCCCAACGCAGTATTTCATCTACATTAGCGGCTTGAATGGCTTCTGGAATATGGAAGCCTAAAAACGTCATGGCGTGCAGCAGAGCAGGCTTCGGATTATCGACATCAATCGCTGTCGCATGATTTTGTTTCGACAGCTTGTTGCCATTAGTATCCATCGCTAATGGCAAATGTAAGTAGCTAACTTCTGGTTTTCCAAGGATTTGGTACAAGCTGATTTGACGACCTGTAGGTTCAATTAAATCGGCTCCACGGACGACTTCAGTCACCCCTTGGTCAATGTCATCTAATACTACCGCAAGATTATAGGCAAATAATCCATCTCGACGTTTAATAATGAAATCTTCATTTACTAACGCAGGAGGCATGGTCATCAAGCCATGCTTCTGATCGAGAAAATTAGCGATGGGCTTGGTCATTTTTAGGCGAATCGCGCCTTCTTTCAAGCCTTTGTCGCGACAAGTGCCGGGATAATAACCACCATGCTCTTTGATTTGTTTGCGTGTGCATTGGCAATAGTAAGCGTCACCATTCTCTAACCAAGTATCAATTTGCGTCTGATAAAGGTCGTGACGGTCACTTTGATAGACCACTTCGCCATCCCAATGCAGTTGATATGCTTTTAGCGCATTCAATATAGCCTCAGCCGCTCCTGGCATCTCTCTTGGTGGATCAAGGTCTTCAATACGAACGAGCCAAGTACCCTGGTTAGCTTTCGCTTGGAAATAGCTGCCCAATGCAGCAACGAGGGAACCAAAATGTAATGGACCAGAAGGGGATGGGGCGAATCGACCTACATAGCGTGTCATGCGTATATCTCGAAATTATACGGGTATAAAAAGCGACAAACTCGACGTTGCGAAGTTAGCTAAAACAAAAAGGGAGCCTGAGCTCCCTTTCAATAATCATAATGCCAGATTGATTAACCTTGCATCTGTTTCTCTTTGATCTCTGCAAGTGTTTTACAGTCAATACAAAGGTCTGCAGTTGGACGCGCTTCTAGGCGACGAACGCCGATCTCTACGCCACAAGATTCACAGAAGCCAAAGTCGTCTTCAGTGATTTTATCTAGAGTCTTTTCGATCTTCTTGATCAGACGACGCTCACGGTCACGGTTACGCAGTTCTAAGCTGAACTCTTCCTCTTGAGAAGCACGGTCAACTGGATCTGGGAAGTTTGCTGCTTCGTCCTGCATGTGGTGTACAGTGCGATCGACTTCTTCCCTGAGCTGATTACGCCAAGCTGTTAAGATCTTTGTAAAGTGTTCAACCTGCTCTGGTGACATGTATTCTTCACCAGGCTTTTCCTGATATGGCTCCACACCGGCAATGGCTAGGATGCCTATCGTTTTCTTCTTTGATTCTGGCATACAGCATCTCCTACTTACACCTAGTCAACTGCTTTGCAGTCAATTTAAGGCGGGTATCTATAGCAAAAAGAGGCGGTGCAGGCAATTACTGAATTGCAAACTTATCATCATTGTGAAGATGACATCATTTTTTCTCTTAATTGATAAATTCAATCGCCGAGATTAGTTTGATTTCAGTGTTGCTTAACTCAGCTTTATAGCAGAGAACTTCCACACCAGCGTCTTGTGCTTGTTTTAGTAACGTTGAATATTTCGCGTCTATATGGTGCGCCGCGGATACTTTTTCAATACCTGAATGTAAAACAGTGAATAAAAGTATGGCTCTACTTCCATTTTGTGCCATTTCTGTGAGCTCTCTCAGGTGCTTTTGCCCTCTGGTAGTCACGGCATCAGGGAAATAACCTTGTCCTGATGAGCTTTCTTCATCAAGTAGGGTGACGCTCTTCACTTCTATATAACACTTTGATTTGTCGCTTGCGCTGAGCAAGATATCAATTCGGCTATTTTCATTGCCATATTTCACCTCAGTTTGAAGTTGGTCATATCCCAACAACTCTGAAATGACATTATTTTCAATTGCTTCTACGGCTAATTGGTTCGCGCGAGCGGTATTAATGCAGATCCGATGCCCTCGTGCGGTTTCACTGAGTTCCCAGCTGTTCGGATATTTGCGCTTTGGGTTATCGGAAGTGGAGTACCAAACTTTGTTGCCCGGAGTGGCACAGCCTGTCATTGCGCCAGTGTTCGCACAGTGAATTGTTCGAATCTCACCGTTATCCAGTTCGATATCGGCAAGAAAGCGTTTGTAGCGTTTGAGCAGAGTCGCTGACTCTAGAGCGGGTTCGAATTGCATTTGCTTATTTAGCCAAGAGTGTTTTTATGTACAATGTTGCCAACATTACACCACAGGGTATTTCCTTTGTCACAATTGCCGATTGAAGCCGTGATGCCACAATTACTTACGGCGGTCAAAAATCAACATCAAGTGATCCTCAAAGCCGCACCAGGTGCTGGTAAATCCACGTACTTCCCACTGCAACTTCTACAAAAACAATCTGTGACAGGCAAAATCGTGATGCTGGAGCCTCGACGTCTGGCGGCGCGTAATATCGCTCGTTATCTCGCACAGCAGTTAGGTGAACAAGTCGGAGAACGTGTTGGGTACCGAGTTCGCGGTGAAACGAAGGTGAGTAAAAATACGCAACTTGAAATTGTGACTGAAGGGATCATGACCCGTATGATCCAAAGTGACCCTGAATTAAACGGCATCGATTTACTGATCTTTGATGAATTTCATGAGCGTAGCATTCACGCAGACACGGCGTTGGCTTTCAGTTTAGAGGTTCAAGAGGCATTACGAGATGATTTAAAGCTTGTTGTGATGTCGGCAACGCTCGATCAAGGTGCGTTGCAAACCTTGCTGCCAGAGGCGGCATATATAGAGTCTCAAGGTCGCAGTTTTGAGGTAGAGACTCGTTACTTGCCGCTAGGAGTCAACGATCACCTACCGACATCAATGGCAAAAACAATAGAAAGTTTAATTCAGAAAGAGTCTGGTTCTTTGCTTGCTTTTCTTCCGGGTGTTGGTGCCATCAAGCAAGTGCAAGAGCGTTTAGTACACCTACCTGATAACGTAGAAGTGTGTCCGTTATACGGTCAACTTAGCTTTGCCGAGCAGCAAAAAGCCATCGCTCCTGCTTCTGGAGATAAACGCAAAGTCGTGCTCGCGACTAACATTGCCGAAACTTCTTTGACCATTGAAGGTATTCGACTAGTTGTTGATTCTGGATTAGAGCGTGTGGCGCGTTTTGATTTGAAGAATGGGCTTACGCGATTAGAGCAAGTACGAGTGGCACAATCGTCTGCGATTCAACGTTCTGGTCGTGCAGGGCGTATTGAAGAGGGGATTTGCGTTCGCCTTTACTCTGAAAGCCAATTTAAGCAGCAACCACAAGTGCCACAGCCAGAAATACTGCACTCAGACTTAGCGAGCCTAGTGATGGAGTTAGCCTTTTGGGGAGCGGGAGATATTTCCGAGCTCAAATGGCTCAACACTCCTTCGGCGGCATCTCTTGCTCAAGCTAAGCAGTTGTTAATTGCGTTAGGGCTGGTTTCTGAGCAAGGTCAACTGACTCCTGAGGGCAAAATTGCTCATGAGCTTGGCGTAGAACCTCGCTCGGCAGCTATGCTAATTCAAGCACAGCAACATGACGTAAAAATGCTAAACACTGCACTGGCTGCGGTCGCTCTTATTGAAGAGCCAGAGCGTAATATCACGAATATCGCACACAGCTTACATCGTTGGGTGAGTGGTACACATCCGAAAAAATCGATATTGCATAAGCGATCTCAAACCGTCGCCCTTAAACTGGATACGCTGTTCAGTCTATCAGAGGTTGATGAGCGAGCACTGCCGTTAGTATTAAGCCTTGCATTTCCTGATCGTGTCGCGCAGCAACGCTCGAATCAACATGGGCGTTTTACATTGTCCAACGGACATGGTGCTGAGTGCCGACCAGAAGAAACTTTAGGCGATTGTGATTACTTAATCGCGATTGATTTAATGCGATCGCATTCCAACTCTAGTCAAATTAATCTGGCTTGTGAACTAGATATCAATGAGTTAGAAGAAGTGTTTGTTCATCTCTTTACAACAGATAACGTGGTTGATTGGGATGAGAAAAAAGGTCGATTGATGGCTGAGCGTCAAGTTAAGCTTGGGCGTTTGATTATCAAGCGGGATGCCTTGCCAAGCCCAGGCAAAGAAAAAATGACACAAGCTTTACTCACCTATGTCCGCCGTCAGGGCTTACAAAGTCTAAACTGGACACCAGCAGCGGAGAATTTACTAGAACGTATTCGCTGCGCAGTGGAATGGTTACCAGAGCAGGCTTGGCCAAGTTTTGATGACGTTGATTTGCTGGCGAGCTTAGAAGAGTGGTTAGAGCCATACATGAGTACGGTTGCCTCAGTGAAAGACTTGGCAAAGGTAAATTTAGTGGAAGCACTAAATGCTCGATTGGGATGGCCGTTGAATCAGCATATTGATGAGTGGTTGCCTGAAGAGTACCGCCTGCCAACTGGTTCGAAAAAGCGAATTCGTTATCAGTGTGGTCATGAGCCTGTGCTTTCTGTCCGTATGCAAGAGGTGTTTGGTGAAAGTACTTCACCAACTGTGGCACAGGGACGAAAGCGCCTGGTGCTTGAATTACTCTCTCCAGCACAACGCCCTCTTCAGGTGACGACAGATCTCGCCGCATTCTGGGTGGGAAGCTACAAAGAAGTACAGAAAGAAATGAAAGGTCGTTACCCTAAGCATGTTTGGCCTGACGATCCAGCGACGCATGTAGCGACAACCAAAACAAAAAGACAATTGAACAATGACTGATACTAAAAAGCCCGGTGCAAAGCGAGCGCCAGCCAAGAAGACCGCGTCAAGTAAAACGACGACTAAGAAAAGTGGCGCAAAACGCCCAAGAAAATCACCAGCGAAAAAAACAAACAATGGTAAACGTTCTTGGCTTAAAGTCATTTGGTCGTTCAGTTGGAAAGCCGGCGTTGCCTTGGCTGCGGTGTTATTGTTTGTCGGTATTTACCTAGATAGTGTGGTTAAAGATCGCTTTGATGGTCAGTTGTTTGATCTGCCTACGGTGGTTTACGCCCGCATTCTCAATTTAAGTCCGGGACAGAACATTACGATTAAAGAGATGCGTAATGAACTCGATGTGCTGAATTACCGTAAAGTCAGCCAGCCTCGTTACCCAGGTGAGTATTCATCCTCTTCAACGCGTATTGAACTGATTCGTCGTCCGTTTGAATTTGCTGACGGACCAGAGCCTGATCGTCATGTGATGTTGCATTTCTCAAGCAGCGGCTTACAACGTATTCAATCTTTAGAGTCGAAAGGTGATCTTGGCTACTTACGCATTGAACCTAAGATGTTGGGAATGCTGGAAAAAGACCAAAATGAGCAACGTTTGTTCTTACGCCGCGATCAATTCCCGGAGATCTTAGTTGATGCATTATTAGCGACGGAAGATCGCGACTTTTATCAACACGATGGTGTATCACCACTTGCCATTGCACGTGCTTTAGTGGCGAACATCAAAGCGGGTCGTACCGTACAAGGCGGCAGTACGCTAACTCAACAGTTGGCGAAAAACTTGTTCCTGACTCGTGATAAAACCTTGTGGCGTAAGGTACGTGAAGCGTATATCGCTTTAATTCTCGATTATCGTTACAGCAAAGACCGTATTCTGGAAGCTTACCTCAACGAGGTATATTTGGGTCAGAGCGGTGGTGATGCGATTCATGGTTTCGCTTTGGCATCACGCTATTACTTCGGTCAGCCTATCCAAGAGCTACGTATCGATCAGCTTGCAATGCTAGTGGGAATGGTAAAAGGACCATCTTACTACAACCCTATTCGCTACCCAGAACGTACTAAGACGCGTCGTGACTTAGTACTGCGTCTACTGATGCAACAAGACATGCTGACTGCGCAGCAATACGAACAAGCGGTGAGTCGTCCACTTGATACACAAAGCAAGCCACGTATCGCTAGTCGACAGCCTGCGTATTTCCAACAACTGAATATCGAACTGAAAGAGAAGGTGGGTGACAACTTCAAAGCAGAAACCGGATTACGCTTATTTACCTCTCTTGATCCTGTATCGCAAAGTAAACTCGAAAAAGCCATTGCGAAGAAAGTCCCTGAACTGGCAAAACGTGCGGGTAAGGAGCTTGAAGCGGCTGCTGTTGCCGTGGATCGTCATAGCGGTGAAATTCGCGCAATGGTTGGCGGTAAACGTGTCGGGTATGAAGGCTTTAACCGTGCACTGAATGCCAGTCGTCCAATTGGGTCATTGGTTAAACCTGCTATCTATCTGACGGCATTGGAGCAACCTGAAAAATACAACCTTGGGACAACGCTTCATGATACGCCTCTGAGTTTGAAGGGGAGCAAAGGCTCCGTTTGGTCGCCACGCAACTTTGACCGTAAGTTTCGTGGTGATGTTCCGTTGTATTTAGCCTTGGCAAAATCATTGAATGTACCAACCGTTCGTTTGGGGATGCAGCTTGGTATCCCAGAGGTGTCTAATACCTTAGAACGCCTTGGTGTTGATAAGAATGAAATTCGCCCTGTGCCATCCATGTTCTTGGGCTCATTTTCATTAACACCGTTTGAAGTAGCGCAAATGTATCAAACGCTGACTAACTCTGGTAAGCGTGCCAAGCTGTCGGCGCTGCGTTCGGTTGTCGATATGGACGGCAATGTGCTTTATCAATCTCTCCCTCGGTCAGCCCCAGCAGTAGATGAACAAGCGGCTTGGTTAACGACCTATGCTATGAAGCAAGGTGTCGCACAAGGGACAGGACGATTCCTACAAAGTCAGTTTGCTTGGGCAGCACTAGCAGGAAAAACGGGTACGAGTAACGACAGTCGTGACAGTTGGTTTGTGGGGATTGATGGGCGTGAAGTTACCACGATTTGGCTTGGGCGCGATGACAATAAGTCTACCAAGTTGACAGGTTCAAGCGGTGCATTGCGTGTTTACGCGGAATACTTGAAACAGCGTATTCCTGAAAGGTTGGAGCTACCTTGGCCAAAAGAGGTGACGACACTTGGCTTCCAAAAAGCAGCGAACGGCGCGTTAGAAATCAATTGTCGTAGTGAGTACAAATTGCCAGTGTGGGACAAAACTGGGCAAATCAAACAACAATGCGAGAAAAAGTCGAACTGGTTGAATAATTTATTTGATTGGTAAGACCATCAAAAACACCATCACTGACTTGTGCAGTTGTTCAATTCTTAGTACAAGTAGGTGTTAAATATTCAATAAAGGAAGAAGTGAATGTTCAAAAAGTCGATCTCAAGCTCATGGTTGCGTTTTATTGCACTGTGGGTCTGCTCCTTTTTGATTGCCACTCCTTCCTTTGCCAAACACATCAGTGATGATCATCCTCGCCCTAAAATTGCCGTCGTGCTTGCTGGTGGTGGTGCAAAAGGTGCCGCCCATATCGGGGTTTTAAAGGCGCTTGAAGAGATGCATATTCCGGTTGATATCATTACCGGCACTAGCATGGGCGCTTATGTCGGTGGTTTATATGCAACTGGCATGAGCGCGGATGAAATTGAAAGCTTTATCTACAGTGTGGATTGGAACAGCGGCTATCGAGACCGTGTTGACCGCAGCCAACGTCGCGTCCGCGACAAAGAATATGAAGACCGTTATCAAATCACGACAGATCTAGGCTTAAGGTTTGGTGAAGTTCGTTCACCGACTGGTGTCGTTCAAGGGCAGAATATGCTTCGTATTTTGCGTGAAACGACAGGTAACCTTGGTCGTTTTGACTCTTTCGATGACCTTGCTATCCCATACCGCTCAGTCGCCACTGACATTGTTGAATTGGAAGAAGTGGTGCTTGATAACGGCTATCTTGTTGATGCAATGATGGCAAGTATGTCTGTTCCAGGCGCACTCCCTCCTTATGAACTAAATGGTCATATGCTGGTGGATGGCGGTGTGGTCAATAACATGCCCGTAGATGTCGCTCGTGCTATGGGGGCCGACATCGTTATTGCGGTGGATATCAGTACTGACTACAAAAGCAAAGAAGACTTTACCGGTTTGTTTACCGTTGCTGATCAGCTTTCTAACTATCTTGTTCGTCGTAGTACCCAAGAGCAAGCCGAAACACTAAGCGGAGATGATGTTTATATTCGTCCTAATGTAGGGCAAATGGAGACGGTTGAGTTCAATAAAATGCCCGATGCGTTTCAGGCTGGTTATGAGATCACCAAGAGTCTTGGGTCCAAATTGAAAGGCTTGAGTGTGTCGAATGCCGAGTACCAAAAGTACATTGAGCACAAGCAAGATGCGCGTAAAAATCTGGAATATGGTGATCAGCGCGTGGTTGATCAGATTGTATTGGTGAACAATACGCACTATAGCGATGTGTTGCTGACTAACCGTCTAGAGCTTGATACTGGGCGACCATTAAAAACAGACGAAATCGAAAAAGCGGTCGAAAACCTTTATGCGCTGGATCGCTTTGAATTGATCACTTACCACTTCGAAGAGATCGATGACGTTAATCTATTGGTCTTTGAGGTAAACGAAAAGTCATGGGGACCGAACTACCTCAATTTTCGCTTCTTCCTAGAAGATGACTTTAACACTGACAGCCAGTACGGAATCGGCGTGTCAGCAAACTTCACCAATCTGAACTCTCACGGTGCGGAACTGACTCTAAATGTTGATATGGGCACTGATAAACTGATTGAAGCGGAGTTGTACTCTCCAGTACTTTCGAGTCAGGAATTGTTTGTTTCTGGAAAACTCAATTACAACACTGAGAACCGGAACTTACCTATCGATGACGAGTTTGAAAACCCCGATATCGGCTCCGTTTATGACTATTTACCCGTTTCTTATACCGAGTTTATCACTGAGCTGGCAGCGGGTGTGCAACCAACCTTGTGGCAAGAATTCCGAGTTGGTGGTCGCTATACCAAAGGGACGATAGAGGCCTCCACCATTCAGTCTGCGGGTGAGCTCGACTACGAGCGATTGGGGGTATTTGCCAACTATCGCTTAGATACACTGGATGACTTTGCATTTCCGACTCGTGGCATGCTGATTGACTTGGACTACCTTGTTTCTCATGACAAAACCCCAGAAGATCTCCGAGGTGAAAACGCAAAAAACAGTATTGAAGATACGGTTTATGAAATTACCGCTCGTTTTAAGGGGGCGGTGACTCACAGTCGTCATACTTTAGTCGGTCAAGCGGAATACAGCTTTGTTGAGAGTAAAAACTCTTTTGTACCTTTGGACCCTAGAGAGCTAGGTGGTTTCTTAAATTTGTCCGGTATCCCTCGTAACAGTCTGATTGGACAAAACTTATTCTATACCAGTTTGGTGTATCGTTATAAATGGATGGATAACGACTTTGGGCTGTTTGAAGCGCCAGTTTACCTTGGTGCATCCCTTGAACATGGTGGTGTTTGGTCGGATAACGATCTCAAGCTGAATGAGGCACCGCTGTACAATGCCGCATCAATTTTCTTTGGTGTTGATTCGCCAATAGGACCCGTTATGTTGGCATACGGTCGTACAGAGCAGAATTTAGATGCTGTGTACTTGATCGTTGGAACATCATTTAAATAACCGGGAATAGGACAGCAAAATCTCCGCATATTTAGCCAAAATTTACCGGACTTTAGTCGTAAGTTGCTATGTTGGTCAAAATGATGAGATTTTAATTTAACGTTAAATTTGCTATCCTTTCGCCCACAGTTTGGCCTCTACGGCGCTGTTTCTCAATCAGAATTGAATGAAAACAAGGGCAATGGAGAGCCAAGTTTCCAAGGATGTTCACTCCTTTACTTTGAAAAATAGTAATTAAAAAGGAGGAACCGCAATGAGAGGAAAAAAGTCGTGCTTGAAGCCTACCGTAAACACGTCGAAGAGCGTGCTGCCGAAGGAGTTGTTCCTAAACCGCTAGACGCTGAACAAGTTGCTGGACTTGTTGAACTTCTGAAAAATCCCCCGCAAGGTGAAGAAGCTTTTATTCTTGACCTACTAGAGAACCGTATCCCACCAGGTGTAGATGAAGCTGCTTATGTAAAAGCGGGTTTCCTGACGGCGGTAGCAAAAGGTGAAGTGGAATCACCACTTGTGAGCCGTGAAAAGGCAGCTGAGCTACTAGGTACAATGCAAGGCGGTTACAACATCGCTCCTCTAGTTGAATTCCTAGAAGATGACCTACTAGCGCCTATTGCTGTAAAAGCGCTGTCTCATACTCTACTGATGTTTGACGCTTTCTATGATGTTGAAGAGAAGGCTAAAGCAGGTAATGCATTCGCGAAACAAGTTCTACAATCGTGGGCTGATGCTGAATGGTTCACATCGAAGAAGAAAGTCGCGGATCAGATTACTGTTAAAGTATTTAAAGTAACCGGTGAAACCAACACCGATGACTTGTCTCCAGCTCCAGATGCTTGGTCTCGTCCAGATATTCCTGTACACGCAAAAGCGATGCTGAAAATGGAACGTGATGGCATTGTACCGGATCAACCAGGCAGCGTTGGTCCTATCAATCAAATTGAAGAACTGCAAAAAGACGGCATTCCACTAGCATACGTAGGTGATGTTGTTGGTACCGGTTCTTCGCGTAAATCAGCAACTAACTCAGTGCTTTGGTTTATGGGTGAAGATATCCCATTTGTACCAAATAAGCGCACGGGTGGTATCTGTCTAGGTGGTAAGATCGCCCCAATTTTCTACAACACGATGGAAGATTCTGGTGCACTACCAATTGAACTAGACGTGCAAAACATGAACATGGGTGATGTGATTGATATCTTCCCATACGAAGGTGTTGTGCGTAAAAACGGTGAAGAGATCTCTAGCTTTGAACTGAGCAAAGTGTTGCTTGATGAAGTTCGTGCTGGTGGTCGTATTCCACTGATTATTGGTCGTGGCTTAACAAGCCGTGCTCGTGCATCACTTGGTCTAGAAGAAACCGATCTTTTTGCTAAGCCTGTTGACCCTTCAGCTTCTGATAAAGGTTACACCTTGGCTCAGAAGATGGTGGGTAAAGCATGTGGCGTAGAAGGTGTACGTGCAGGTCAATACTGTGAACCGAAGATGACAACGGTAGGTTCTCAGGATACTACCGGTCCAATGACACGTGACGAACTAAAAGACCTTGCGTGTCTAGGCTTCTCTGCTGATCTCGTGATGCAGTCATTTTGTCACACGTCTGCTTATCCAAAACCAGTCGATGTAAATACGCACCATACACTACCTGACTTCATTATGAACCGTGGCGGTGTATCGCTTCGTCCTGGTGATGGTGTAATTCACTCATGGTTAAACCGTATGCTTCTACCTGATACCGTTGGTACGGGTGGTGATTCACATACACGTTTCCCTCTTGGTATTTCATTCCCAGCAGGTTCAGGTCTCGTAGCATTCGCAGCTGCGACAGGTGTTATGCCACTGGATATGCCAGAGTCAATCTTGGTACGCTTTAAAGGTGAAATGCAGCCAGGTATCACGCTACGTGACTTGGTACATGCCATCCCTTACTACGCAATCCAACAAGGTCTACTGACGGTTGAGAAAGCAGGTAAGATCAACGAATTCTCTGGTCGTGTACTAGAAATTGAAGGCGTTGAGCACCTAACTGTAGAGCAGGCATTCGAGCTGTCTGATGCATCAGCAGAGCGTTCTGCGGCAGGTTGTACAGTTAAGCTATCTCAAGAGTCTATCGAGGAATACCTAAACTCAAACATCACTATGCTTAAGTGGATGATCTCGGAAGGTTACGGCGATCGTCGTACTATCGAGCGTCGTATCACAGCGATGGAAGAGTGGTTAGCAAACCCAGAGTTGATGGAAGCAGATACGGATGCAGAATATGCGCACATCATTGAAATCGACCTAGCAGATATTCACGAGCCAATCCTATGTGCACCGAACGATCCAGATGACGCTCGTCTTCTATCTGAAGTTCAAGGTACACAGATTGATGAAGTGTTTATCGGTTCTTGTATGACTAACATTGGTCACTTCCGTGCAGCAGGTAAATTGCTAGAGCAATACGGTGGTCAATTAGATACTCGTCTATGGGTGGCACCGCCAACCAAGATGGACCGTGATCAACTGACAGAGGAAGGTTACTACGGTATCTATGGTCGTGCTGGTGTACGTATTGAAACGCCAGGGTGTTCTCTATGTATGGGTAACCAAGCACGCGTAGCAGATAAAGCGACGGTAATGTCGACTTCAACGCGTAACTTCCCGAACCGTCTTGGTACGGGTGCTAATGTTTACCTTGCGTCTGCGGAGCTAGCAGCGGTAGGTGCAATTCTAGGTAAGATTCCAACCAAAGAAGAGTACTTAGAATACGCGAAGCAAATTGATGCGACAGCAGCAGACACATACCGCTACTTGAACTTCCACAAGATGGATCAGTACACCAAGAAAGCGGCAGAAGTGATTTTCCAAGAGCCTGCATAATTCTTAGTGAGCTTTGCTAATACTTGATAAGCGCCCACCATTTGGTGGGCGTTTTTTTAGATAACGCATTGCGAGAGATCCCCAGCTCGCTCGTACCTCGCTCTTGAGGATGACGATTAAATAGCCAAGAGTAAAAACGATGTCATTCCCGAAAACGACAAAAGAGTGCTGTCGGGAATCTCTTTTAAACAAGCGATTGAGAGAGCTCTGCGTCTCGCGCTTCTCCCATCCCATATCTCCCTGTATACTCCGCACCAAATTGATACGAAAAGGCGATCTCGATGGAGTTTGAATTCATCCGCAATACATTGATGGGCGAATATTATGTCAAATGCAGTATGGGGCATGAGATTGTAGGTCGCTGGCTACAAGAAGAAATTGGCAAAGATCCGGCTAAGATTGCGCAAGTTGAAAGCTTGGTTGAACAGGCATTTTCTTCGCCATCTCAAGAGCATAGATTAACTGGATCTGAGATAAGTTTAATGATCGTCGGCGATGAAGTTCTGGTTCAAGAAAACGTACTGGGTCACGACTATGAAGTCGAGATGGAAAGTGAGTTCGATTTCTATGATGCTGAGAGTACTGCGAGTTGTGGTATTGAGGACTTTTGTGCCTTGATAGAGCAGTGGAAAGACTTTTTGAACATTTAATGCACAATTTTGGGTAGTCTAATTAGGGTTGCCTTATATTTGTGAAAAGGGCGCACCGATGTGGTGCGCCCTTTTTGTTTATAAGATTATTATTTTTAATAAGTTCATATAAATCAAGTAGATAAAAAGTTGGCACGCAGCTTGGATTAATACAAGTGTTTCAGGATGAAAGCTGCGGAGAAGATTCAATGAAAATCATTAATGCCATTATAAAGCCTTTTAAATTAGACGATGTGCGCGAAGCATTGGCTGATGTCGGTATTGAAGGGATGACAGTATCAGAGGTTAAAGGTTTTGGTCGCCAAAAAGGGCACACGGAACTATATCGTGGTGCTGAATACCAAGTCGACTTTCTACCAAAAGTAAAACTAGAAATCGCGACCCATGCAGACAATGTGGAACGCGTGGTAGAAGCCATCACTAAAGCGGCTCAAACCGGAAAAATTGGTGACGGCAAGATTTTTGTCTACGACCTAAACCAAGCCGTGCGTATTCGTACTGGTGAAATGGACGCAGAAGCACTTTAAGAATTCAAGGGATTGGAGAACTATCATGGAATTAACAACAACGGTAACGGAATTACGTTACGCACTCGACACCTTTTTCTTCCTCATTTCCGGTGCGTTGGTAATGTGGATGGCAGCAGGCTTTGCCATGCTGGAAGCGGGCTTAGTTCGCTCTAAAAACACCACCGAAATTCTAACCAAAAATATCTGTCTATATGCGATTGCCTGTACCATGTTCTTATTGGTCGGCTACAACATTATGTATGTTGATAATGGCGAAGGCGGCTGGCTACCATCATTTGGTACGCTAATTGGCACACAAGGTGAAGGGGCAGATCATTCTCTAGAGTCGGACTTCTTCTTCCAAGTTGTATTCGTAGCTACAGCAATGTCAGTCGTATCTGGTGCAGTTGCTGAGCGCATGAAGCTTTGGTCTTTCCTTATCTTCTCTGCGGTACTGACGGCATTTATCTACCCTATGGAAGGTTACTGGACTTGGGGCGGTGGTTTCTTATCAGAAGCTGGCTTTAGTGACTTTGCTGGTTCAGGCATTGTACACATGGCGGGTGCAGCAGCAGCGTTAGCTGGCGTATTACTACTGGGTGCTCGTAAAGGTAAATATGGCAAAAATGGTGAAATCTACCCAATTCCAGGTTCAAACATGCCTCTAGCGACATTAGGTACATTCATCCTTTGGTTTGGTTGGTTCGGTTTCAACGGCGGTTCTCAACTAATGGTCTCTGACTTTGAGAACGCGACAGCGGTAGGTCAAATTTTCTTGAACACTAACGCAGCGGCAGCGGCAGGCGCAATTGCAGCTCTACTAGTGTGTAAAACCACTTGGGGTAAAGCTGACCTAACGATGATTCTGAACGGTGCCTTGGCAGGTCTTGTAGCAATCACTGCCGATCCTCTATCACCATCACCACTTTATGCTGTGGCTATCGGTGCGGTGTCTGGTGCGCTAGTTGTGTTCAGTATCATTGGTCTGGATAAAGTGAAGATTGATGATCCTGTAGGTGCTATCTCAGTTCATGGTGTGTGTGGCTTCTTTGGTCTTATGGTTGTGCCGCTAAGTAATGGTGATGCCACATTTGGTGCACAGCTTCTAGGTGCTGCTGTTATCTTCGCTTGGGTATTCGGTGCAAGCCTTGTGGTATGGGCAATTCTGAAGGCAACAATTGGTATCCGAGTGTCGGAAGACGAAGAGTTGGAAGGTATGGATATGCACGACTGTGGTGTTGGCGCTTACCCAGAATTCGTGACTGTGAAATAACAGTCATAACGACACAATTCGTTACAAAGTTAATCATCAAAAACCTGCTCTGACGAGTAGGTTTTTTTTATGGATTAATTGTTTTCTTATTGAACATGCATATAATAACGCAACTGATAAACGTTATCATTAGCATGGTAAAGGATTAAACAATGAAAAAACTGCTAACTCTTTCAGCGATTACTTGCGCAACTCTAGCTCCAACAGCAATGGCTGCTGAAGAAGTGAACGTCTACTCTTACCGTCAACCTTTCCTAGTTGAACCTATGTTCAACGAGTTCACTAAAGAAACTGGTATCAAAGTAAACGTTAAGTTTGCGAAAAAAGGTCTAGCAGAGAAGTTGGCTCAGGAAGGCGAATACAGCCCTGCTGACGTAATCCTTACTACAGATATCAGCCGTCTAGCTGAACTGACAAACAAAGGTCTGGTTCAAAAGGTAGACAGCAAAATCATCGAAGAAAACGTACCTGCACAGTACCAAGATAAAGAAAACGAGTGGTTTGCTCTCACTCTACGTACTCGTAACGTTTACTCTTCACGTGACCGTGTTGGTAAGCTAGGTAACGATTTCAACTATGCAGACCTAGCAAAGCCTGAATTCAAAGGTAAAATCTGTACACGTAGCGGTAAGCACCCTTACAACGTATCTCTAGTGTCTTCTATGATCGCGCACCACGGTGAAGCTGAAACAAAAGAGTGGCTAGAAGGCGTTAAAGCGAACCTAGCTCGTAAGCCTCAAGGTAACGACCGCGCTCAAGTTAAAGCAATCAAAGAAGGTCTATGTGACGTTTCTCTAGGTAACAGCTACTACCTAGGTAAGATGGTTAACGACAAAGAGCAAAAAGCTTGGGCTGACGCGGTATACATCAACTTCCCTAACCAAGAGACAACAGGTACTCACGTAAATATCTCTGGTATGGCAATGGCGAAGTTCTCTCCAAACAAAGACAACGCTGTGAAGCTAATGGAATTCCTAACGGGTGACAAAGCGCAGCAAATGTATGCAGAAGTAAACTACGAGTACCCAGTAAAAGAAGGCGTTAAGCGTTCTGAACTTGTGGAATCTTGGGGTGACTTCAAAGCAGATACTATCTCTCTAGATGACATTGCTTCTCACCACGAAGCTGCAATTAAGCTACTAGATGAAGTGAAATTTGACCTTTAATTCCATGTGGAGGTATAACTATACCCCCATTTGATTAAAGGATATGAGATGTATTTGCAACTGCATTTGTATTTCATAAAGCCTTGCAGTATTTAGGCAATGAAGAATAAACATTCTCTATGGAAAACCAGTAGTGGGGTGATCACCCTGTTACTGGTTTTGCCGATCTTAGCGATCTTCTATACCGCCATTGGCGAGACGGATGACTTGTTTACGCATTTGATGTCGACGGTCATGCCAACCTACATCTATAACACCGTTGCTCTGACCTCTGGTGTGATGATTCTTTCTTTGATTCTCGGTATCCCAAGCGCTTGGTTTATGGCTATGTGCAAACTGCCAACCGAGAAATGGTTACAATGGGCATTGGTTCTGCCTCTTGCTATGCCGGGTTATATCATTGGTTACATTTTTACGGATTGGTTTGATTTTGCCGGACCGATCCAGATCTTCTTACGTGATATAACCGGATGGGGACCTGGTGAGTACTGGTTTCCTGATATTCGTACCTTGAGTGGTGCGACCTTTGTTCTTTCTCTGGTTCTTTATCCATATGTTTACTTACTCTGCCGAGCGGCATTTATGGAACAGAACGTCTCTTTGTTACAAAGTGCACGCTTACTGAAGTGTTCTCCTTGGGAGAGCTTTTGGCGTATCTCTTTACCGCTTGTTAGACCTTCTATCGCCGTTGGTTTGTCTCTGGTCGCGATGGAAACCATTGGTGACTTCGGCACTGTCAGCTATTTTGCAGTGAACACACTTACCACTGCGGTTTATGATACTTGGCTTGGGTATTCGAACCTGAATGCCGCAGCGAAAATTTCAGCCATGATGTTGGTGATAGTTGTGTTGCTGTTAAGTGCTGAGCGCTACAGTCGCCGCAAGCAGAAGCTGTTCCAAAGCCAGTTTAATAGTCATGAAGATTTTCGCTATGAACTTCAAGGTTGGCAAAAGTGGGGCGCATTAGTTTGGTGTTGGGGCTTGGTTGCGATCGCATTTATTTTTCCTCTGCTACAGTTGATTGATTACGCTATTACTTACTTTGCGCAAAGCTGGACACCGGAGTTTCGTGAATATGCATGGAATAGTTTGGTGGTGTCAGTCGTGGCTGCAATCATCGGTGTTGCGATTGCTTTAACGGTAAACTTTAGTCAGCGAGTCAATGGTGGACGTTCAAGTTTAGCCTTTATGCGCCTATCTTCAATGGGATATGCGGTACCTGGTACTGTGCTCGCCATAGGTGTGATGGTAGCGGTGCTGTTTATGGATCATCGCGTGAACGATATTGCTAAAGCGATGGAGTGGGGTAGACCGGGACTGATCTTCTCAGGATCTATGTTTGCTCTGATTTTCGCGATGGTTGTTCGTTTCTCTGCTGTCGCGATCGGTAGCGTTGAGAGTAACCTAAATAAGATTTCGCCATCGTTGGATATGGCTTCGCGTACGATGGGTTGTACACCAAACACTATGTTGTGGCGTGTGCATTTTCCATTGGTTAAGCGTGGTGCCTTAATTGCTGGTCTGTTGGTGTTCATTGAGTCGATGAAAGAACTCAATGCCGCGTTATTGCTGCGCCCATTTAACTTCGAAACCTTGGCGACGTACGTGTATAACTTTGCCTCGGATGAGCATTTAGAACTTGCTGCATTACCCGCCGTATTACTGGTTCTTGTTGGGTTAATCCCGCTTGTTGTTGTTAACCGTTCACTGGAGCAAAGTCACTGATGAGCTGCGCATTATCGATTAAAAACCTAACTTGTCAGTATGACGATCAGACTGTTCTTGAGTCTCTTTCTCTAGAGGTTGAACAAGGACAGATTGTCTGTCTACTCGGTGCGAGTGGCTGTGGTAAGACGACACTTTTGAAAGCCATTGCTGGGCTGCTTCCTCTGAGTTCCGGTCAAATGAGCTTGAACTGCCTGACTATTGATGACGGAAAAAACTGGTTGCCACCAGAGCAGCGTAATATTGGTATGATTTTCCAAGATTACGCTTTGTTCCCACATCTAACAGTCGCTGAGAACATTGCTTTTGGCTTAAAGAACGAATCGGCGCAGCAAAAGCTGATTAAAGTCGAAGAGATGCTCAGCTTGGTTCATCTTAAAGGTTACGGTGACCGTTACCCGCATCAGCTGTCGGGTGGTCAGCAACAGCGTGTTGCGATTGCTCGTTCACTGGCTTATAAGCCGGATCTTCTGTTGCTTGATGAACCATTTTCTAACATCGATACTCAGGTGCGTCACGAGCTGATCCGTGAAATTCGCAAGATTTTTAAGGAGCAGGGAGTTACTGCGATCTTTGTAACTCACAGTCGTGAAGAAGCTTTTGCTTTTGCCGATAAGATGGCAGTGATGAACCATGGTGTGATTGAACAGTACGGTACTGCCTCTGAACTTTACTACCAACCGTCGAGTAAGTTTGTTGCTGACTTCCTAGGTGGTGGTAGCTACCTTGCTGCAAAGCGAATCTCTGAGAGCGAATTTGATACACACCTTGGCGTGGTGGAAGCGAACGCTCAGCAAGACATTAAGATGGATGGAGACTGTGCGCTGTTACTTCGTCCTCAGCATGTACAGATTGCCGCTGATGAAGAAAGTGCGGTCAAAGTGCTTGAGCAACACTTTATGGGTGATCACTGCCGTTATGTGATTGATGTTAACGGCGACCGTTTATTAGCGACGTCAACGCAAGCGTTGAATGTCGGTGATAGCGTAGCAGTGAAAGTGGAAACACAAGGCGTGTTGGCTTTTGCGTAATCAGTTAAGCCCAAATTCAGCACCATAAAAAAGCCCGGCGCTAAAGCCGGGCAAGTGTTCTTCACCTATAGGTTATGTGCTCGAAGCGGGCACAAGGTGTCAGTTATAAAGACAAGAAGTCTTTAAACTGTTGAAGAACACGTTCCGCAGTGTCCTTATCTTGCATCTCTGCAAAAATACGTAGCAACGGTTCGGTACCAGAGAAACGAGCGATAATCCAACCACCGTTTTTGAAGTAAACTTTCGCACCATCTTCGTAGCTGACTTTTTCGATCTCAAACTCAAACTCAGGTAACTGCTTCTCAATATAAATCTTGTTGAACAACGCGTCTTTTTGCGCAGGTTTGAATTTGCAATCGCCTTCAGCCATATACGCATAGCCGTACTTACCGTAGATTTCATCGAGTAACTCAGACAGTTTTTTACCGGTTACTGAAATCATTTCCACCAATAGGCTTGATGCGAATACGCCATCCTTACCTTTGATGTGACCGCGAATGGTTAGACCGCCAGAACTTTCACCGCCAATCAGTGAATCGTCAGCTTCCATTTGAGAACTGATATGTTTAAAGCCTACAGGAACCTCAAAGCACTTTTCTCCGTGGTCTTCCGCGACTTTGTCGAGTAAGTGTGTAGTTGCGATATTACGCACTACTGAGCCTGTCCAGCCTTTGTATTCAAGCAAGTAGTAGTAAAGCAGCAGTAACACTTCATTTGGATGAATGAAGTTACCTTTCTCGTCGATAATGCCAAGACGGTCTGCATCGCCATCGGTACCGATACCAATGTCATAGCCTTCCTGCTCAACAAGATGCATCAAGCGATAAAGCGTTGCTGCACTTGGCGATGGCATCAATCCACCAAAGTCTGGGTTCTTGCCATCGTTGATCACGTCGACTTCACAGCGACCATTAATCAGTACCGTTTGAAGTGCGTTTTTTGCAACACCAAACATAGGGTCGATCAATACGCGTAGATTTGCCTTTTTGATCGCCTCGATGTCGATAAAGTCAATGATTGAGTCAACAAACTCGTTCATCGGGTTGATGATTTGAATCAGCTTATCTTCAACCGCTTGTTCAAAGTCGACGCTTTTTACATCTTGTGTCGTTAGCGTTGATATTTGTGATTCGATTTTTTGTGTGATGATTTCATCAGCGTCGCGACCGCCTTCAATGAAGACTTTGATGCCGTTGTAATCGGCAGGGTTGTGTGATGCGGTAATACATGCTGAGTAAGCACAACCCATTTCCTTCGCTTTGAACATCACAATAGGCGTTGGAACAAACTTGTCGATAAAGCTAACCACAATGCCGTTTGCTGCTAGTACTTCAGCGAACCAACGACCAGCTTTATCAGAAAGAAAGCGGCGGTCATAACCAATGACAAAACCACGATCAGCCACGGATTCGTTATTCGTAATGTTTGCGACTGCTTGAGCAACCAAACGTACATTATCTTTGGTGAACTCCTCACCGATAAATGCACGCCAACCACCTGTACCAAATTTGATCATAATTCGATCCTCGATAAGAGCGGCATCCCACCGCTTCTTAAATCTTTGCTAGCGAACCGATGCGCTTATCAAACTCAAGTGCACCGGATAAACCAAAAGGGGAGAAGGACTCCCCTAAAAGATGATTAACCTAGAGTAACGATAACTTCGTTTACTGAACCTTGTGCTTGAACTGGCACCGATGCACCACTTACCGCCTCACCGTTTACGGTAATCGACTTAACACCTTTGCTCACTGAATCAGGGTTAACGACTTTGATGTTGTACGTTGCACCTAACCATTGACGAGTCACTTCGAAACCTGGCCAGTTCGTTGGGATACAAGGATCGATGGTCAGGCCATCGAAGCCTGTACGCACACCGAGGATAAAGTTGGTTACGGCGAAGTAAGCCCAACCAGATGTACCTGTTAACCATGGGTGGTTTGCACGACCGTGGTCTTGGTGGTCACGACCCATGATGAACTGTACGTACGAGTAAGGTTCTGCAATACGTTTTTCGATGATGTCGTTCTGGTTGTATGGGTTTAGTGCATCGTAGAACTTCATTGCACGGTCACCACGACCTAATTTAGCCTCAGCTACCCAAGCCCATGGGTTTGGATGTGAGAAGATTGCCCCGTTTTCTTTTACGCCTTGATAAACGCGAGTCACAAAGCCGATGTCATCGTTTGGTGTTGCGAATGATGGTGAATTTAGGTGTAAGCCATATTCAGAGAACAGGTTCTCATCGACTGCGTCCATCGCTTTTTCACCGCGCTCTTGAGATACCGCACCTGAAAGTACCGCAAGCGTGTTTGACTCAAGGTGTACTCGACCTTCCGCTTGTTGCGCTGTACCGATCTTGTCACCATTTTTCGTTAGACCACGGATGTACCAACCACCTTCGTCATCCCAAAGGTGTGTTTCACATGCTTCACGAACGTTTGCTGCCATTTCCGTGTATTTTTCAACGTCAGCTTGTTTACCTAAGTATTTCGCTAGGTCGATGAACTCTTGCAGTGCCCAGAAGTGTAGGAACGACACCATTGAAGATTCACCACCACCGAGGTTTAGACAGTCGTTCCAGTCTGCACGCAGACCTTTACAGATACCGGTTTGACCTACGTATTCAGCCGAGAAGTCTAGTGCTGCCTTCATGTGGTCATAAACCGTGGCATCACCCCCGTCAGCATAAGGGATCACTTCGTCGAAGAAGCTATGTTCACCCGTTTCCATCACGTACTTACAGATGGTTGGGACTAACCATAGATGGTCATCCGAACATGTGTCTTCGATACCGTGAATCTTGTCTTCATCAGACGGAGTAGGAACAACTGTCGGTGATTTCGATGGTTTAACGTCAGCTTTTTCTGGATCGAACCAATCTGGATCAAATAGGTGTAGACCATAACCCGCTTTCACCTGACCGCGTAGCAGGTCAACGATACGTTTACGCGTCATTGCAGGGTTAGCATGAGGAACTGAGATCGCATCTTGCGCTGTATCGCGGTAACCCAGACCAGTACGACCACCCACTTCGATGAATGAAGCAAAGCGAGACCAAACGACACAAGTTTCCGCTTGGTATAGCGTCCAAGCGTTGATCATGGTGTCTAGACCTTCGTTTGGTGATTTCACTTGGAACTTGCCACAACGCTCATCCCAGTGTGCTTTGATACCAGCAAATGCGTTGTCAACTTCTGCAAGATCTTGGTACTTAGCACGCAGACGCTCGCCGTTGCCTTTACCGATACCTAGAATGTAAGCAAAGCGAACTTCCTCACCTGGTTGGATGGTAAATTGCTTGTGCAGAGAGCCACAGTGGTTGTAACAAGTTTGTGCGGTGTTGAAACACTTACCTTGTTCCACTGCTAACGGATTTGCTTCGTCACGGTATAGACCAAGGAAGCTGTCACGTTGACCGTCGTATGAATCTGGGTCAAATGTTGAAGCTAGGTAGTAGAAACCTTCGAAATCGTTCGTGTTGTAGTACAGGTCGTACTCAATCACGCCTTCGTTGTAAGCCGTACCTGCTGAGTAAAGAGACATCTGATGGTTTTGGTTATCAGATTGAATGTGGCTGAATGAGAACTCAACAAATGAGAATGCGCTGATCGTGCGTGGTTTGTCAGAGGTGTTTTTAATCACTACATCCCAGATTTCAGCGTCTTCACCTTTTGGAACGAACAATGTTTTCGTCGCGGTAATACCGCTGTATTCACATTTGAACTTAGAGTAAGACAAGCCGTGACGAACTTCGTAGTTTGCTTCATCTAGGCTTTTCGCAACAGGTTGCCAAGAGATTGACCAGTAATCACCTGTCTCATCATCACGCAGGTAAACGTAGTGTCCTGGGCGATCGAATGTCGCGTTTGGACGGAATTTAGTAACACGGTTGTATTCTGGAGAGTTGTAGAACGAGTAGCCACCCGCGTTGTGCGAGATAACTGTACAGAACTTCTCAGTACCTAGGTAGTTTGTCCATGGTGCTGGTACGTCAGGGCGAGTGATGACGTATTCGCGATTCTCGTTATCGAAATAGCCGTATTTCATTTGTGTATTTCCTTTTTACTAAGCTGCGCCTGCAGCCAAAAATTTAAAAACTCTTTAAGCGTGATGCGTTGGCATCTGGCTTGGTATTACTTCCACGGTTTACGGTAATTCACTCCCTGCAAGTCAAGCAGAGGTAGGTGTCCTTTCAACCGTGATAAATAGTCGGTCCAATCGCGGTGTTGTTTTTCTGTCCAACATGCTTCTGCCATGGCAGTCAGGCGAGGGAAAATCATGTAGTCCATGCGCGATGGGTTGTTGATGATTTCGCACCATAGAGCGGTTTGAATGCCCCAAATGCGTTTTCTGATTGGATCGTCAGCAGGCACTTCTGCTAACGGCTCGTAGTTGTAAGCTTTCTCTAATGGCAGCGGGTTAGCCCAGTCTACTCCAGGCTCTTCTGGTGCGTAGTCTTGGGTCATATCCAAATAAGTAGTTTGTGCAGGTTGCAGCACCACATCAAAGCCTTGGCGAGCACAGTTCAATGCTGCTTCTTCGCTCAACCATGAGTAAATCACGGTATCTTTGCTGACCTTGTTGCCGTGTTGAGCTTCTTCCCAACCCAGCATGCGTTTACCCAGTTTGCGCAGTTTGTCTTCTGCATGACGCAGGAAGTGACCTTGCAGCTCTTTGTAATCGGTGTAACCCAATTGCTCCATTAGGGCTTGGCAAGCAGGACTTTTCGACCACACGCCGTTAGGCACTTCGTCCGCGCCAATGTGAACATAAGGAGCAGGGAATAGAGCAGCGATCTCTTCAAGTACTTTGTCGATAAACTCGTAACTGCCCGGAAGAGCTGGGTTAATGACATTATCGTTGTAATGCTGAATGCTGCGGTACTCAGTGGTGTCTTCTGCTTCAATTAACAGGTGAGGCAGAGACTTAATTGCGGCGCGGCAATGACCAGGTACATCAATTTCAGGAATGATGGTGATACCACGTTGCTCTGCAAATGCGATAACGTCTTGGATTTCTTCTTGCGTGTAGAAGCCGCCGTAGCGTTGAGATAAATGGGTGTATTGTGGCTCGATGGTTTCATCGATACCACGCCATGCGCCAATTTCCGTAAGCTGAGGCAGTGATTTGATCTCGACACGCCAGCCTTCATCGTCAGTGAGATGCCAATGGAACGTGTTGAACTTGTAATGCGCCAACAAGTTGATCAGGCGTTTTACTTGCTCTACGGAATGGAAATGGCGAGCACAGTCCAACATCATGCCGCGATAACGAAAGCGTGGGCTATCTATAATCGAACAGCACACTGCTTCCATGGTTTTGGTTGCTTCATCTCGTTTTAGTAGCTGCAATAAAGTTGCACAAGCATGGGTAAAGCCAGATGAAGAGCCTGCTTCAATCTTGATCGACTCTTCTGATACTTTGAGCTTATATGCCCCCTCATCCAGTGTTGGGTTGCTTTTGAAAATGATTTTGCCGCTGTTAGAAGAAGAAAGTGTAAATTGGTGAATACGCTGGAGCTCTTCTAGTAACCACGCTTTTGCTGAGTTAGCTAAGTCGGTATAAATTGCAACGCCAGCTTGTTCGTCAAAAGTGAACGAGTGGTCGCTGACTTCAATATGGTTTGGTTTTGGCAATAACGGTTGAGCGTGCGTTAAGCTTGCTGGAATATCGCTGCGTTCCCGATATGGTGAAGCCAAAACAATAGGGGTAACATCGACCTGAGCACGTTGAGGTTGACCATCAACAACAAAGTCGATCATCGCTTCATTAAAGCCATCCGAATAATAACGGAATGGGTTAGAGCCAATGCTGAATTCACAGTAATAGTGGTGGTTGGCAGCCAGCACTATACCTTCTGGTTTGAGTGTGCAAAAACTACCAATCTGAGTAAGTTGACCATTTGAAACGCTATCTGGAAGAATGTAACGATCGAAAGCAAAAGTTAAGCCCCAGCTGTTTAGGTCTTGGTCGCTCAAATTATGAAAGGTGAGTCCAAAGCGACAGTTTTGTTTTTGTTCAGAAAGGACCACTAAATCAACACGATATTCCATGTTCACTCCTACTCAACACTCACCGAGTAAAGGTTATGTTCTGGCTTACCAGCAAACATAATGGCCCCTTCAATCGCATCAAACTGAGGTTCAACCACCCACTGTTGAACTGGTGGAGATAACCAGTTCAGGATTCGCTCTGCGATACTGCCCATTAGGCAGATACGAGTAGCCCCACGCTTATTCAGCGCGACTAAGAACATTTCTATATCGGCTGCGGTTTGCTTTAGCATTTCAATCGCCAGTGCATCACCTTGTTCAGCATGTTGGAAAATTGCTGGAGAGAATTGACCGTAATCGCGAGGTAGAGCCTGCTTAGACCATGCCACTACGTTGTCGATATCATTTTCAAAATGTGCCATTACGTGTGCTGCTAGAGGTGTTTTTTCGCGAATGTCGTCTTCTGCCAGCAAGACTTGTTGGATTAGACGCAACCCCATGACTGCGCCGCCACCTTGATCGGAGATTGGGAACTCACGACCGCCAACGACATGTTGCTCGAGACCTTTGAGGAAAATGCCGCATGAACCTGTTCCTGCGATCATGATTGCGCCATCTTCACCGTTATGCGCACCAATACATGCTCCGTAAGCATCGGTATTGAGTGTCATACTGGCAAATGGGTGTTCCAAAGCCATGAATGCTTGCCAAGAGGTTTTATGTTCCGCACCTGCTAGAGCCAGACCTACGTGCATAGAAGCGAAATCTTGTTGAGTTAGCCCGCCTTGTGCTGCCGCTGAAGCAATAGATTCAAGAATCGACGCCATCGCGATGTCTGCGCCCAGCATGATGTTTGCACTGCCGCTTTTGGCTTCACCAATGAAGTTGCCTTGTGCATCTTTGATTCGAGCGCGGCATGACGTACCGCCTCCATCAATACCTACAAAATACATCCCCATGTTTATTGCTCCTTGAAGGCTTGAGAGTTGGCTAAAGTCGAGATGTGCTGAGCCTGACTCATCACCGCGAGTAGGAACCAAGCACCATGTGGGATCCATTGTTCACCCCAGCGCCAGTTCTGAAGCATGTCGTCTTTCTGCGCTGGTGGATTAAATGCAATGTCTTCCTCATCTTCGAAACCGCCGGTAATGCCATTACACACGCCACCTTTTGCATTGAAGAAACCGTATTGAGGAAGATAGTCCGGATTGTTACGACCATGACCATCCAACATACACATGTCGTATGGGTTCAGCCCCACAATCCAGTTAATAGAATCTTGTGCGAGTTTAGAAAGCTGCTGTTTTAGTGCTTTTGACTCAATGAAAGGGAGTGCCCCATAAGCCATGGTTGCCAGTGAACCTAAGCGAGCATTTTCACCTTGCCACCAGTAACCTGATTCGTTGTTGTGTGCGACAAAGAACGCATCACGTTTCGCTTCATCTACGCCTTTAACGTACTGGCGTGGGTACCCAAATGGGTTCTTAACTTTGTTGGTGATAGAGACTTCAAATTCACACGCTTGAGTGATGATTTGCTTTGCTACCGATGCGCGCTCAGAGTCGTCTTCGATGGTTAAGTATTCACATAGTGCGATCACTGGAAGTCCTGCTTCTGCTGCATGGAAGTAAGGTCGACTGCCATCTTGATTAGCACTCCAAAAGTGTTGAATGTACTCATCACTTGTTTGGCGAGTTGAAAGACGTTTTGCCCATACGCGGCTTTCTTCTAGGTAGCGTACCTCTTTGGTGGTCTTAAATAGCTCTACAGCGGCAAGAAGCGCACAGTATTCATCGATGATGTTCTCTTCAGCATCGTTCAAGTATTGGGTGTTGTGTTCTTTTAGGTGCCAGTAACCGTTTTCTGCCGCATTACGGTATTTTTGTTGGTCGAATTCGCCATGAACATCTAGTCGTGCTGCTGAAGCTAATGCTGCAATGCTGATGCCTGCACCTTGTCGATAGCCTGCTTGATAGTCATCGAACTTATGACCAAGTTGAGTTTCGTACGCGCAAATCTCGCGTTGCGCTGTATCTTTACTCCACTTGTCGAACACGGTCATGTAGAAGAAGCCTTTTTCATTTTGCATACGAACAAGGAAGTCTGCGCCAAATAACGCTTCTTCAACAAGACGAGTGGCCGTGAACTTAGCCAGTTTGTCGTTACCTTCGAGCAGAGATAACCCTTTCAACATGTTCCAAACTACCATCGGTGTCTGTTGTGGATTTAGGTAGTTTGCGTATGACAAATGGCTTAGATATTTACTGACGTCGCCCGATGCGTCATACCAACCGCCGTGAATATCTGCGGTTTCGCTAGAGTTAAGTAGCGGTGCTTGGCGATCTTGTTGATCGAAAATGCCGCCGCAGCGTTGAGATTTAAAATAATGGATCACATCAGACAGCGTACGATCGAGAAGAACATGCTCTCCAATCTCAAAGTGAGATGAGCGCAAATGATCGAAGCGAAGGTAGTAGTTACCGGGAGTGTTAAATGAAGAAAAGTCGACAAGGTAAAAATGACCTTGATGCCAGTTTGCCACTTTGCCTTGCTTTTCTACTGTCAGTGTCGCAACAGTTTGGTGGCTGTCGGCACAAACCAATAAAGCAGTATAAGAAGACAGACGTGGTTGACTCGTCTGGATGATCGCTTTCTTAGGACCCAGACGCTCGTAACCAATATGGTTAGTCAGTAGCAGCATTCAATTTCTCCGGGAAACAATAAAATACAAAGGGAAAAAGGGGTCAGATTGATACCTGACCCTCGTTATGATTAATCTTCGAATAAGTAACAACGAACAAAATGGTTATCGGACAATTGAGTCACACCTGGCAGTCGCTCACGACATTTTTCTGTGGCATGAACGCAGCGTCCTGCAAATGGGCAACCGACTGATTCTGGTGTCCACAGTGGGATTTCACCTTTGTTACCTTTCAACTTCTCGTGAATTGACTTCGATGGATCGGGTACCGCTGAAACCAGTAGTTGTGTGTATGGGTGTTGCGGATCGTGGATGATTTCTTCAGTGTCTCCCCATTCAACCATGTGACCCACGTACATAACTGCAAGATCTTCAGCAATGTAACGTGCTGTCGCGATATCGTGAGTGATATAAAGCAGAGACATTTGCTTCTCAAACTTCATCTCTTCCATTAGGTTGAGAACACCAGCACGGATCGATACATCAAGCATTGATGTTGGTTCGTCAGCCAATACCACTTCAGCACCAACCGCAATGTTGCGAGCCAAGTTCACGCGTTGACGCTGACCACCAGAAAGCTGGTGCGGGAACTTTTGTGCCGTCTCTTTTGGTGGAATCAGACCAACTTGTTCCAACAAATCATACACGCGTTCTTCCAACTCTTTCTTGTTGCCCGGAGCGATCTTTTTGTGGATCAGCAGTGGGCGAGCAATATGGTGGAAGATGTTGTGTGTTGGGTTTAGCGAGCCAAACGGGTCTTGCCATACCATTTGTACGCCTTCACGGTAGGTCATCAAATCGTGTCGAGAGGTGATGTCTTGGATGTCACGCCCTTTGTATTCGATGATGCCATCCGTTGGTGCATACATTTTCGCAATCATTTTTGCGGTAGTAGATTTACCTGAACCAGATTCACCTACTACTGACAAACCGCGGCTTTTGTACATTTTGAAAGATACGTCGTTGATTGCACGCATCTTAGATTGTTTGATTGAGTTACTGTTTAAAGGGAAGTCTTTAACGACATTTTTACCTTCAATCAGCAGTTCGCCGAATTGTTTGCTCATAATTCTCTCCAGTGTAATTTTCTTCTTAGCTAGCGTTATTTTTTGTTGTTAAACCTTAGCTTGAGCAATGGTGTCGCCGTACAAGTGGCAGTTTGAGAGACGACCAGGTTCTATTTGACGTAGCTGAGTTGGTACTCTTGTACAAGCTTCATGGACGCGGTCACAGCGAGCTTGGAAACGGCAGCCTTGTGGAACTTCTAATAAGTTCAGAGGGTTGCCCGGAATACCAGTTAATTTGGTCTTAGGACCAGTTAGTGGAGGGAAAGAGCTACCCAAACCTTTGGTGTAAGGGTGGTAAGGACTTTCCAAAATTTGCTTAGAAGGCGCGACTTCAATCAACTCACCCGAGTACATGATGCCGATGCGGTCAGAGAACTCGACCATCAATGACAAGTCATGGGTGATGAACAGAATCGAGAAGCCAAATTCTTCTTTAAGAGCGTAAATCTTTTGCAGGATTTCGCGTTGAACCACAACGTCTAGCGCTGTTGTTGGTTCATCCATGATGATCATTTTTGGATTCAGAGCCAAAGCGATAGCGATAACCAGACGCTGACGCATACCACCAGAGAACTGGTGCGGGTAATCGCTCAGACGACTAGGGTGGATATCTACGATTTCCAACAGACCTTCTGCACGTACTTTTGCTTGAGCGCGAGTCATGTTGGTGTGGCGCATAATGACGTCACAGAACTGCTCTTCCATCGTTAGTACTGGGTTCAAAGCGTTCATCGCACTTTGGAATACCATCGACATTTCGCTCCAGCGGAACGCTTGCATGCGTTCATCGCTGTATTTGAGGATATCTTCACCATTGAAAATAACCTCACCACCTGTGATAAACGCTGGCGGCTTATGAAGGCGCATTAGCGAGAAAGCAACAGTGGATTTACCACAGCCAGATTCACCAGCCAGACCGAATACTTCGCCTGGTGCAATGTCGAAGCTAACGTTGTTACATGCGCGGACATCGCCCGCGTCTGTAATGTAGTCTACGCATAGGTTACGGATAGAAATTAGTGGTGCAGTCATGATTATTTATCTCCGCTCCATAGTGCATTTTGTGGTGCCAATTCTGGCTCACGCTCTTTCTTGTCTTGTGCTGCCATTTTCTTCCAGCGCTTCATGCCTTTGTGAGAACGAAGTTGTGGGTTAGCAATTTCATCTACTGCAAAGTTCAGTAGAGCAAGACCAGTAACCAATAGAGTCAGTGCAATACAAGGAGCTAGCACTTCCCACCATGCTCCGATAAGCATTGCTGATGAAGTTTGTACGTTGTACAGCATGATGCCCCAACTGATGGTATTGGCATCGCCTAGACCTAGGAACGAGATGACGGCTTCTGTGTTGATTGCTAGCATTACCGAACCGATGAAGCTTGCGCCTACGATTGGGATAAGGTTTGGCAAAATCTCAACGAAGATGATGCGAATGGATGATTCACCAAGAACCTCTGCTGCTTTAACGAATTCTTTCTCGCGTAGTGCCATGGTTTGAGCTCGCACAACACGTGCACCCCAAGCCCAGGAGGTACCGGCGATAATCAATGCAATGGTGAGCGGTCCAGCCTCTCCGATGAAGGCTGCGAGTACAAAGAGCAATGGTAATTGTGGAATTACCAGCATAATGTTCATTGCAGCACTCAATACGTCATCGACACGACCGCCAAAGTAACCCGCTGAGATACCAATAACTGTTGCTAAGAAACACACGATAATACCCGCGCCGAAACCAACACCCAGCGATACTCGAGCGCCGTAAGCAACTTGAGACCAGATATCACGCCCCATACGAGATGTACCTAGAACGTGGTCTGCTTTTTTCGACATCAGCAGCGTGCGACGATCATCTGCTAGGTTTTTTGCAACCCAGCCATCAGGGTTATTTTGTGCTTGTTTTACAACAAAACCAGGGTATTCATGTGGGTTACCAGTGCGCTTATCTGGCGCATGTTGAGTAATCAAAGGTGCAGCTACTGCTACAAAGATGAATACCGAGATAATTGCCAAACCAACACGTGCGAACGTGTTACCTAAAATCAGTTTAAATAGTTCTTTCATGATTATTTGCCTCCCTTACGTAGGCGAGGGTCTAGAATCATGTACAGCATGTCAGCCATTAGGTTGAAGCAAAGCATGAACATCGTCATGATGATTAGCTGACCTTGAAGTACTTGGTAGTCACGTGCGTGAATTGCGTTAAGAAGAACCGTACCTAGACCTGGGTAGTTGAAGATCATTTCGATGATTAGCTGACCACCGATTGCCATACCTAGAGACATTGAAAGTGCGGTTACACTTGGTAGTAGTGCGTTACGAGCTGCGTAGTTGAATACCACACGGTTTTCACTCAGACCCTTACCTTTTGCCATCGTGATGTAGTCTTCAGCAAGAAGGTTGATCATGTTGTTACGCATGTTTACTAGGAAGCCACCGATCTGAACAATCGTCGCACAGAACAATGGAAGAATAGCGTGGTAACCAACGTCTTTTAGGAACTCCCAGCTTGTCCAATCTGGCACAGTACCCGGGGTGTATGCGTAGCCTGATGGGAACCACTTAAGACCGATGGCAAAGATGAACAGTGCTAGCATCGCGATTACCATTTGTGGAATCGCCTGAACAATAAGTGTGCCCGGTGTTACGAATGCGTCGTATCGGCTACCACGTTTCCAAGCTGCGAAGATACCTAGTACAGAAGCAATCGAGAACGATAGCACTACTGCAGTACCTGCTAGGAACAATGACCAACCGAATGCACCACCTAGTAGAGAGTTAACTGAAAGCGGGTAGAACTGGATAGAAGTACCTAGCTCCCAGCTTAGAATGTTTTTGATGTATGACAGGTACTGAATGTAAATTGGACCATCTACGAAACCTAGCAGCTCTTTCATTGCTGCGATTCGCTCTGGCGTTACCTGTACTGATGCGTTAGCAAACATCATGGTAACTGGGTCACCAGGCATTGCTCGCGGAATAATGAAGTTTAACGTCGCTGCAACCAAGAGCGCGACAAGATAGAACGACAAACGTCTTAAAAAATAACCCATAACTCACACCTTACTCACCCAGATTTTTTCCCTGTTTCTGGTTTCAGGTCGCTCCTAGCGAAATTTAGAGCGAAAAATCCCCTGACGACGAGCGCCATATGTTGGTTTGGTCACAAGGGGATTTTTATAGGCGGCACACGGGATGTGTGCCGCTAGAAATGAACTTCTACTTATTTAACTGGTTTTAGGTCCAGTACGTGAAGTAGACGCTCTGGGATACCAGCCCAAATGTTTGGACGGCCCTTAGGATTTTCTTCGTTCCACCAACCAGTGAAGCGAGTTGTGTTGTATTGGTACATGTAAGCACCAGACATCACAGGGATAGTAACTTGGTCTTGAGCGATGATTTGCTGAATACCGTGAGCGATTTCTAGCTGCTCTTGCTTGTCAGCTGTCTTGTAGAAGCTGTTTAGGAGACCATCTAGCTTGTCGTTCTTGTAGAAGTGCATCGCGAAGCGAGGCATACCGTCACCAGATTGTAGTGCTGAGTTGTAAGCACTGTTCCAGTAAGTATATGGGTCTGCACCGTGGAAGTAGTTGGTGTATGCAACGTCGTAAGTACCTTCAAGCATTGCTTGGTTGTACACAGAGAAGTCTGGCGTACGAGCACGTGCTTTGATGCCTACTTCTGCAAGTTGCTCAACAGCAAGCTGTACAGTGTTGTTGAAGTCAGTCCAACCGTTTGGAGATTGGATCAGTAGCTCGAAAGACTTACCAGATGGCGTATCAACGAAACCGTCTTTGTTTACATCTTTAAAGCCAGCTTTCGCTAGAAGCTTCTTAGCACCTTCAGCGTTGTACGAGTTGTAACCTTTGTACTTGTCGTGAGTCTTCTCGTCAGACCAAGCTTCGAATGCATAGCCAAGACCTGATGCGAAGTCGTTCACTGTACCGCCGCCGTAGAATGCGATATCAATGATAGTTTGACGATCAAGAGCCATAGAGAATGCGCGACGGAAGTCAACGTTAGTTAGTGCTTCGTGCTTCGCTGCATCTGGGTTCTTGAAGTTAACTACGAACGCTTGAGTACCTGCTGGCGGGTACCAGTAGTGGTGTTTAGGACTTGCTGCTGCGTAAGTGCGGTCGATGTCTGGAACGAATGAAGAAGTCCAGTCCATTTCGCCGTTAACAATCTTACCTAGGAACTGGTCGTTGTTCGCGATTTGAGGAACACGCAGACAGTCAACGTCTAGGTTAGCTGCATCCCAGTAGTTCGGGTTTTCACACTGGATGTATAGTTGCGGAGTGAAAGTGTCGATCTCTGTAAACGGACCAGTACCTACTGGGTTCTCGTTCGTGAACGTTGAAGGATCTTTTACTTTGCTCCATACGTGCTTAGGTACGACTGGTACTTTAGCAATTTCGTAAGGAACGTTTGAGTTTGCTTCGCTTAGACGGAACTTAACTTTGTAATCGTTAACTTTCTCTACGCCAGTAACCCAAGAGTTGATACCAGATTGGTCTAGTTCTGGCTTCTCTTTTACTAGGTTGAAAGAGTAAACAACGTCATCAGCGGTAAACGCTTGACCGTCAGACCATTTCACGCCTTTACGAATGTCGAAAGTTACGCTCATTAGGTCGTCAGACATTTGGAAGTTTTCTGCTAGACGGAATACTGGCGTGTTGCCGTGCATTTCGTTGAAAACAACTAGTGGCTCGTAGATAAAGTCAGTAGTTGTGTGCAGGTTTGTTGCACCCAAGAAAGGGTTAAAGTTACGAACAAAAGTTGTAAACTCTTTAGGGTGGATAGTCAGTTCACTGCGCTCAGCGGCTGTAGCTACTGATGCGAAACCTGTAGTAGCCGTTGCAATAATTGCTGTTGCTAGTGCTGTTTTTTTAATATTGGCAAGCATAGCTGTTCCTTACTATTTGCTTTCATTTCACTAATGGAATTGAATGTCATCAATTGATAAACACTCTCCAAGGCCCACCTCTTCGCTTCACTGTAATTTGCGTCGCTCTAAGAGTGGCCTGTAGGCCTTAGGCAGGAGTAAGAAAACACCTTATCCACAAAATAATCAAACTCGATTCCCGTTAAAAACGTTAAAAACCATACCAACTCCGTCATAAACGTCATTTTGCTCGTTTTTAAGTCACCCAAGGCTAAAAAATAAACGTTGATATGCGTCGCAGTTTATATCCGCTTTAATATTGTGTGTTAGTGTTCACTTACTTAATTATGTAGTCATATAGCGGCTTTTCTGTGGTTGTATTGCATTGGGGATCTGGCTCACACCTGAAATTTTTGTTAATTAACTAGGTGAAATTTAATCTGCCGTTCTGTTGTGATTGACTTCGCAATCTGTATCAAATGTTGCTCAATTTTCCCTTGTTGAGGAAAAATAAGTGCGTTTTAACAGCAAAAATGGGCTGCTGATTATGCTTTTTTTATTCAGGAAAGGAAGTGTTTTAAAGGTACTTTTTAAGAAAATTTACGGTAAGGAATGAGCAAGGAATAACACGACTTGAATTGTTTCTACAAATGCCGTTGCTTTTGGTTTTGATAGCTTGCTTCCAGCTTCTTATACGTTAATTGCTCAGTCCCATCGCTGCTCTGTAAGCTCCATTGCTTGCTTCTTACTGTGAGTATGGAGAAGCATTACTGCGCAATGGATAATGGCAGGGATAAAAAAGCCCCGCCTAAGTGGCGGGGCTAGTATTTGCTGTTTGGTATTAACTTGTAAGGAGCCTTTGCATTTTATCGCGTTGCGCTTCAATGTAAGCTCGTTCAGGGCTTTGTTCTTTACAGTGCTCAAGAATGAACTCGATTGAGCTTAGAACTGTTCTCCAGCGCGGTGTTTTTGGTAATGTCTCAATGCGCATGTATTTATCGAGTGTCCGAGTTTGCAACGTACTGCGGTCGAGGTAGACACGCCATAAACCACTTTGCTCCGCAAAAGCAAACTTAGTTTCTCCAGTCACTGATTCCCAGTATTCCAATGCATGAGTCATCGTATCGACTAATACTTCGCGCATCAGCTCTTGTTTATCTTTCTTGTTCCCCAATGCTTTATCTGCAAGGCGAGTAAACTCACCGCCAAGTTCTTTCAGCTTCTGCAATTGGTCTTTATCACCATCAAACGCATAACTTGATAGAACTTCAACCGCGGTTTCTAGATTATGGATACGAGCTGCGTTTGCACCCCCACCTACGTTAAAGATGTACATAACATCTAGACCAGAGCCTTCAGGTAATTTGAGAATGTCTGCTTCAATGTTTTGACGAATATCTTCGATGTAAATATCAATCTTGCCACAGTAATGTGGTTGTTTAACTGTCAGGAATTTAGGTGCAATAAGTTCATCTGCCGAAGAGCGTTTTAACTGCTCTAAGCTGCGTTTAAATAGCTTGCATGCCGCTTCGTTCGCAAAGCGAATACGTTGATCCTCGCGAAGGCAAATAATGGCTTCAGGTGCTGATTCTAGTTGTTCTAATAATCGACCTTGAGTCTCAAGCAAGCTAGCTTCTACTTCAGCACGCTGGCGCAGCTCCGATTCCAGTAACTTGTTCTCGATGTGGCGCATTTCTGCTTTACTTGCGGTTAAGTGCGCTTGAATACGTGCGGCGAGTTCCTGCTTATTGAATGGCTTGGTTAAGTAGTCATTCGCACCTGCTTCGAAGCCTCTTACTCGATCTTCTGTCTGACTTAATGCTGTCAACATAATGATTGGAAGCTCTGCGTGATCATAGGTCTCTCTAAGCTCACTACATACTTGGTAGCCGCTCATGCCTGGCATCATGATATCGAGTAGAAGCAACTCTGGTTTTTCTTGCTCGATTAAAGCAAGTGTTTCAGGACCATCAGAAATAGTGCGTACGCGGTAGCCTTCAAGCCTTAGGAAGCTTTCGAGAACGCGTAAGTTAACCGGTTCGTCATCAGCAACATACAACAGCGGACCATCAGGGTTCTCTGGTAATGATAAGTCGTCGTTGTTTTCAAAGTTCGCTTCTGGAATTTGGAAGTGTCCACGCGCCGCAAGGCTCTGTGTTGCTTGAATCTCTTCTTCATTAGCAAGTGGCAGAGTAAAGCTAAATGTAGTGCCGACCATTGGTTGACTACTTACATACAACGAGCCACCCATCAATTCGATAAGTTGACGGCTGATTGATAAACCCAAACCAGCGCCTTGACGGTAGCGACTAGCGTCTTGACCGGCTTGAATTAAAGGTTCAAAGATATGCTCAAGATGTTCAGCCGGGATCCCCTGACCAGTATCAACCACTTGTACGCGGACTTGATCGTCCACGACGGTGGCAGAAATTACGATCTTACCTTCAGAAGTATATTTAATTGCATTACCAATTAGGTTGTACAGTACTTGTTCCAAGCGTTGTGGATCGGCAGACACCGCTTTTAGATCGGCAGGGACCTGGTTAATGATACGAATCGTCTTGTTACCTAGTAGATGACTTGAAAGCTCAAGCACCAAGCGAGTCGCACTTGCTAGGCTCACTGCCGATTTTTGGATATCCATGCTGCCATAGCGCATCTTGTGGTAATCCAATAAATCGTCAACAAGATTTGCCAAACGTTGACCACTTTTGATGATGATATCCAATTGGTATTTTTGACTCGCAGGAATTGCACCATTAGCACCAGATACTAAAGTCTCTGCAATGCCGACCATACCGTGTAATGGTGTACGTAACTCGTGAGAGGTTGTCGCTAGGAATTCATCTTTCAGCTTATCTGCCAACTGCAATTCTTCGTTTTGCTTTTGGATCAATTTGATGTTGCTTTCTAGCTCTTCGTTTTGCTGCTTAATGGTTTGGATCTTTTCTCGAATTGAGCGTTGCATGCGCTCAAAGCTGATCGCGAGTCGACCGATTTCATCTTTACGCTCTGTATTAAAGGTCGTTTCGTCCAGATCACCAGCAGATACTTTCTCTGCCGCCCAAGTCAGCTTAAGAAGCGGGGAGGTGATGAAATTAGATAAGTAGTGTGAGGCGATCACAACCAAGATGATCGCAATCAGCATCGCAATAACAAACAGCTTCTCGAGCTGGTGGACTCGAGCAAAGGCTTCTTTTTCTGGAAGTTGTACGACAATCGCCCAAGTTAGACCGCGAGTTTCAATTGGCGCAAATGCCGCAATCATCTCTTCACCCAAGCGGTTGCTGTAAGTACCTACTTCTGTGTCGCCTGCGAGTGCTTTATCGACAATCTCTAAGCTGTTTTGGATTTCTTCCTGTTTGGTGTTAATGGTTCGAGGTTTATGATCGCTGCCCACTAGTAAGGTTTCAATCGAGGAATCGCGGTTGATTTCAGCAATAAGCTTAGTAATGCCGTTGTTTGGTAAGCGGAACATCGCATAGCTGTGCAGGTAGCCTTGTTGGACAATCGGTGCGCCGAGCCAAGCGACTTGTTTACCGTTTTCGATATCAAAGTCAGACACGACAACTGGCGTGTAATCTTCATTAACCTTACGACGTGCACTCACATCTTCAGACAAACGTTTAAAGGTGTGCCCTAGCGCCGTATCTTTGTAGCGTCCTGTCAGTAGGTTAGTGCCATAGTTGTCGTCTTTATTGATTGAGTAAGTTACATTACCATCGATATCAACCAATAAAATGTCATTAAAATCAGATCGCTTTAACAGCTCTAGGTATGCCCAGTGGTAACGTTTGTGCAATAGGCGGTAACGTTCGCTGCCAACGTAGTTAGATGATTCCGGTAAAATCGAGGTTTTGATTTGATCGCCACTGCCTTTGATATAGCGCTGCTGTGCGTTTTCTCTGGCTTCATCAATATCGTGACCCAAGCGACTAAACGCATTGACCAAACCGTAGAATCGTCCGCCGCTGGCGTAAGCAAGTTCGGAGCGTACGAAGCCCATGACTTCAGTCTCTTGAGCTGCAAAGTAGTCGATGATTTGTTGTTGTTTGGTATCACGAACTGAAAGAAGGTGCGATGTGCTTTGTTCTTGAAGATCTTTACTGTGTGATTGCAGGAAGAAAATCGCAGTTATCGTCAGTGGCGTGATACTAAGAACCAAAAACGCGGTCATTAGCGTGCTTTGCAGGCGCTTAAATTTCTGCTTTTTGTAGAATTTAAACATGGATAAGATTACAACTCATAAAAGGGCAGCGACCAATTTACTGGGGCTTGCCAAGGTTCTCGTTAAAAACGGACAAGAAGTTAAATTCGATAGAATTAACAAAATTAACGAGTTTTTTTTCTTTGACAAGAAAGTTGATTGGAAAGCGTGGGGAGAGACGCAGTTTTTCGTTGAGTTGAATGAATTTTGGCAAAGGTTTGCGCAGGATTTCACCTGCGCAAAGAGAGATTAGGATTTTTTCGCGTAGTATATCGAGAATTTATTGGTCTTATTTAGCGTCTCGCAATTATTGAATGCTTGCTCAATAATTGGTGGGTATTTTAAGAAGCTGTTTGCCACAATCACCATTTCACCCTGTTTAGTCATGTATTGTGGTGCTTGACCCAAGAGTGTTTCCGCAGCGTTGTAGTTTGTATCTAGACCACTGTGAAACGGCGGATTACTGACGATAAAGCGATAATCTTTTGCCGTATCGGAATAGATGTCTGAAGCAAAAACACGTCCAGTTATGCCATTCGCTTCTAATGTTGCTTGGCTTGATGTGATGGCATAAGCGTTAATATCACACATCTCAATCGCGATATCTGGGTTGGCTTTTGCCATGAATGCACCCAGCACTCCTGCACCACAGCCAAAATCGAGCACCTTGCCAGATAGTTTAGGTAAAGTCTCAAGCAGTAATTGACTGCCTAAATCAAACTCACCATGGCTAAATACACCAGGAAGGCTCTTAACTGTAAGTGATTGCTCACCCAAAGTGACGGTGTAGGATTTAAACCAATCTGCTTGATTGAAAGGCTTTGGCTGGTTAAGGCAAGTACCCCAGTAGAATGAGCAACGGCGAGCTGAGTCGTACTTGTTCACTGGACCGTACTCTTTGAACATTTTCTCAATGCTCTTGATACCTGAACGGTTCTCACCAACGACGACGATTTCTGTATTGATGCCAAGTTTCGCCATCAACATTGCCAGCAAGTACTCTGCCTCAGATTTAGCTTTTGGCCAGTACAGAAGCACCATGTCTGCTTGTGTCTCAATATCAAACTCTGAGCCAAAGTGGCTCTTCACCTTGTTCGATGTGCGAATTTGACGGTAGTAGCTGTAGTTAGAAGTAAAAACCTCCACTGACTCACAATGAGCCACTAACTCGAGAGGAAATAGATCTTCAACTTCACCAGCGACTAAAACGTGTTTTCCGTTAAAGTACTCAAGTTGGCGCTGAGCTATTTGGCTAGGAGCAATATAAGCAGACATAAATTTGGTTCATCAGAAATAATTAGGGGCAGATTTTCGCACAATCTGCCCCAAGCTTGAAGTGATTAAGCAGCGACTAACTGTTGTCTTGTTGGTTGAGGAAATCCTTAAACTCTTCTTCGTAGATGTTAAACAACACCATGGTGACGGCAAAAATCAGTGGACCGTAGATAAGACCGATCAAACCAAATAGATGCAAACCACCCAATAGAGAGAAAAATATCATTAGCGTGTTCATACCCGCGCTGCCTTGCATTAGCAGAGGGCGTAATAGGTTGTCGATAGAGCCGACTACCACGACACTCCATACCGTCAAGAAGATTGCCCAAGTGGTGTCACCGGTTAAGAACAAGTACGCTGCGGCTGGAATCCAAATTAGTGCCGTGCCAACTACAGGGATAAATGATGCAAAGCCCATCATGGTTCCCCAGAATAAACCAGGGAAGCCTGCAAGCCACATACCGATACCACCAGCAAAGCCTTGAGCAATCGCGGTTAAGAATGACCCCATTACAGCGGATTTCGAGACTTGTTCAATCTCGGTCAGAATTTTGTCTTCTTGGCTGCGTGAGAGGGGCAGAATATGACGCATTGCTGAAATGATCTTGTCGTGGTCACGTAACAGGAAGAACAAAACGAACAACATTAGGAAAAAATCCATTAGGAAGTTCGTTGCATCACCCAGGATTTTTGCGCTTATAGCTACAAGGTTTGAACCAAATGATGTTGCGAATTGCCCGATCTTTTCTGCGATGGCTTGTGGTTCGATTTTGTCGAAAGGTAAGTACTCATTAACCAACGCTAAACCTTTGACTACCCAAGGATGTTGGAAAATATCTTGGATGCCACCATTGGTTACCCACTTGTAGGTATTTTGCGAAAATACCGAACCTTGCTGCACGATAGCGGCAAAAACAAATAGTAATGGAATCACGATAATAAAGGTTAAAACCACACAAGAGAGCAGTGAGACCAAGTTTTTGTGATTAGGTAGTTTTCGTTCAAACCATTCATGTATTGGGAACATGAGCAGTGAAATGATAAACGCCATGACGATCGAGTTGATGTAAGGTTCGACCAACAAATAGCAGGCAAAAGCAGCGGCGAGCAGCGCAACAACTAGCACCCGATGACTCGACGTGATTTTTACATTATTCGGCATGTGATTAATCCAAATTACGGAATATTTACGTTTACGCCTTATACCACAGCGCAAAATCTTTATTACTTTGCACCGACGATTCTTTCAAGCTTATGACATAGCTGAATTGGGAAGGTGCAGTTGACCTTGTTATAATGACCACAAATCAGGTGGTTATCAATCAAGAGATGGAAAAATGGGTTGTTGTAACAGCGATAAGAAATGCCAGAGCGAAAAGAAGACCAGACGCATTCCTTGGTTTGGGATTGTTCTTGGGATTCTTGCCATCTTAGTCATCTTTAATTGGCAAGCATAATTCAAATAATAAAAAAGGACCTCGAAGGTCCTTTTTTGGGAATTTATGTTCTGGGAAGGAACGCTTATTTTGATTCTTCTGCCAGAATTGCGAAACAACGATCCGCAGCTTCTAGTGTTGCGTCGATTTCTTTTGAACCGTGAGCAAGAGAAGTAAAGCTTGCTTCGAATGCTGATGGTGCAAGGTATACACCGTGTTTTAGCATTAGGTGGAAGAAACGCTTAAAGCGCTCGACATCGCACTTAGTCACGTCTTCGTAGCACGTTACGGTTTCTTGGTCAGTGAAGAAGAAACCAAACATGCCACCCACTTGGTTTACTACCATTGGGATGCCGTGTTTTTCAGCAAGAGCTTTGAAGCCTTCAGCAAGTTGTTTGGTTTTTGCAGCAAGACGTTTCTCGTTACCTTCTTCTTTTAGCAGGTTCAAACATGCAAAGCCTGCCGCCATTGCTACTGGGTTACCGGAAAGTGTGCCCGCTTGGTATACAGGACCTGTTGGCGCAACATATTGCATGACTTCTTTACGACCACCAAAAGCACCCACTGGCATACCGCCACCGATCACTTTACCTAGTGTCGTTAGATCTGGTTTGATGTTGTAGTGTGCTTGCGCGCCACCTAGAGCTACACGGAAGCCTGTCATTACTTCATCAAAAATCAGTAGAGCGCCTTCTTGGTCACAGATTTCGCGTAGACCTTCGTGGAAGCCTTCTACTGGAGGGATACAGTTCATGTTGCCCGCTACTGGCTCAACGATGATACATGCGATTTCGCCTTTGTTTGCGGCGAATAGTTCACGTACTGAATCTAAGTCGTTGAATGTTGCCGTTAGTGTGTGCTTCGCAAAATCGGCAGGAACGCCAGGAGAACTTGGTTGACCTAGAGTTAGTGCACCTGAACCTGCTTTTACTAGCAAGCTGTCTGCGTGACCATGGTAACAGCCTTCGAACTTCATGATCTTGTCACGACCAGTAAAGCCACGAGCAAGACGGATAGCACTCATTGTTGCTTCCGTACCAGAACTTACCATACGGATTTGTTCCATAGATGGCACTAGCTCAGATACAAGCTCGGCCATGGCAATTTCCATTTCAGTTGGCGCACCGAAACTTAGACCGCGTTGTGCAGCATCGATAACTGCTTCACGGATAACTGCGTGGTTGTGACCTAAAATCATAGGACCCCAAGAGCCAACGTAATCAATGTACGCTTTACCATCGGCATCAAAAATCAGGGCACCGTCTGCTCGTTCGATAAATAGCGGAGAACCGCCAACGCCGTTGAATGCACGAACTGGTGAGTTCACACCGCCAGGAATGGTTTGCTGAGCCTTTTGATATAGCTCTGATGATTTGGTCATGGGGTTATCCTCTTTTGATTGCTCGGACCAAGTGGAGCGCATTGTACCTAGCTAATCTCAAGTTAGAAACGTTTTGGGTAATTTATGTGTTGTCTGGCGGTGTAATCTTACATATCAGCATCTGATCTAAAGAATCGTAGGTGAATACTTGAACGAGTTGGTCAGGTATTGGATAATCGCTCTAATTAGCACAAATTTGACGTCTCGCTACAGGCTTGACGCATTACACGAGTGAGAGAGGTCTTCGTGAGCGAAGTAAACGTACCATTGTCTTTTTCTGATGCAGCAGCATCACGCGTTAAAGCGCTGATTGCGGAAGAAGAAAACCCAGCACTGAAGTTACGCGTATACATTACTGGCGGCGGCTGTAGCGGTTTCCAATATGGCTTCACATTTGATGAGAGCGTAAATGAAGGTGATACTACGATCGAAAACAGTGGCGTAACACTGGTTGTAGACCCAATGAGCCTGCAATACTTAATCGGTGGCGTGGTTGATTACACAGAAGGTTTAGAAGGAGCTCGCTTCTTCGTTAATAACCCAAATGCGACGACAACCTGTGGTTGTGGTGCATCATTCAGTGTGTAATTAATACGACAACAGGCAGCCAATCGGCTGCCTGAGTTTTACGTAGCAGGAAGTCACGTAAACGCCCCCTCGCTTTCATGATGAAGTGGGGGTAAAATAAAAAGGACTTTATATGTCTGGAACTTCTTTCGGACGTCGTTTTGTCGAACGTCCATGGCTAGTCTCTCTAACGCTTGTTATCGCTTTGGCTGCTTGGCTCGCAATGGGTCAACTCAATGCACAAGACGAATCGGTCTCTTCTCCATCCTCTCAATCAGATGATACGCCTGTCGCAAAGGTGATGTTCAACTCTTTTGAAGCACAACCAACCAGTAAAACGATTGAACTTTACGGTCGAACTGCGCCGAACCGGCAAGCTCGTTTAGGGGCAGAAGTCGCAGGTAAGATTGTGAGCTTGAACGTGCAAAAAGGACAAAGTGTTAAACAAGGGCAGGTGATTGCCAACATTGATGAGCGCGATCTAGATATTCAACTTAAACGCGCCAAAGCAATGCTGCGTGTAAAAGAAAAAGAATTTAAAGCCGCAGAATCTTTGAAGAATAGAGGGTTGCAAGGTGAAGTTGCTTTTGCCACTGCTCAAGCGGCACTTGTCGATGCCCGAGCAAACTTAAGCAATGTTGAAACTGCACTTAAAAATACCAAAGTAAGAGCCCCTTTTGACGGCATTCTGGACCATCGATTCGTTGAAGTGGGAGATTTCGTTGGCGTCGGCGACCCAATAGCCACTGTAATTGACTTAGAGAAGTTAGTCATTGAAGCGGATGTGAGTGAACGTCATATTCAGTATTTAAAACAAGGTCAGCAAGCCGATGTTAGAACCATTGATAACATCCATCATCAAGGCACCATTCGTTATATTGGGCGCGTATCTTCAACTTCGACCAACACATTCCCTATAGAAATCGAGATTGATAATCGAGAGAGTGCAATGCCTGCGGGTGTCAGTGCTGAAGTGGTACTGTCGCTAAGTGAAGTTCTGGCAGTGAAAGTAACCGCAGCCATGTTGGCGTTAGATGAAGAAGGCAATCTTGGTATCAAAACGCTTCGTGATCAGCATGTTCACTTTGTGCCTATCCAACTGGTCAAAGCTGAGAAAGACGGTGTCTGGTTATCCGGCTTAGGAGGTCAAGTTGACATCATTGTGCTTGGACAAGGCTTTGCACGTGATGGTGATTTAGTGATGGCGACAAAAGTCGACGATGCCATTGAAGCTGCGAACCAGCAATAAGGAGGCAATATGTTTGCTTTGATTGATGCTGCGTTATCGCGTGCACGTACCATGCTTACATTGTTGGTGATGATTTTGATTGCCGGAGTGATCACCTACATTACGATTCCGAAAGAGTCGAGCCCCGACATTACCATCCCTATTATCTATGTTTCGGTTAGTCACCAAGGTATTTCCCCGACCGATGCGGAGCGCTTATTGGTTCGTCCGATAGAGCAAGAGCTTCGTTCAATAGAAGGCGTTAAGGAGATGACCGCGATTGCTTCAGAGGGACATGCGTCGGTTACTCTAGAGTTCAGTGTCGGCGTTGACTTAGCTGAAGCTATGGCTGATGTTCGTGATGCGGTGGATCTTGCTAAACCTAAATTGCCTGAAGACAGTGATGAGCCAACAGTTAACGAAGTAACATTCGCATCTGAAGAGCCTGTCCTCACTCTGGTTCTGTATGGCACAGTCCCTGAGCGTACAACAGTACAAATCGCACGAGCTTTACGTGATAAGTTAGAAAGCTATCGTCAGGTATTGGAAGTCGATATTGCGGGGGATCGCGAAGATATCGTTGAGATCGTGGTCGATCCGTTATTGATGGAAAGTTACGGTTTGGATCAAGCCGATATCTACAATTTGATTGCTTTAAACAACCGAGTGGTTGCTGCTGGCTTTGTCGATACTGGTTATGGTCGCTTCTCGGTTAAAGTCCCTTCCGTATTCGATTCGTTAAAAGATGTATTAGAGCTGCCGATCAAGGTAAATGGCAAAGAGGTGATCACTTTTGGTGATGTCGCGACAGTGCGCCGAGCCTTCCGTGACCCTGAAAGTTTTGCTCGTTTAGATGGTGAACCAGCGGTGGTGCTCAATGTGAAAAAGCGTGCCGGTGAAAACATCATAGAAACGGTTGAGCTTGTTAAACAAGTTCTGATTGAAGCGCAAAAGCAGACTGGTTGGCCGAATAACCTGCAAGTTAAATACACTTGGGATCAGTCTGATGACGTTAAGCTGATGCTTAGCGATCTGCAAAACAACATTCTGTCTGCAATTATTCTGGTCGTTATTGTCATCATTGCCATTCTGGGTGTTCGAACGGCACTGTTAGTTGGTATTTCTATTCCGGGCTCTTTCTTAACTGGCTTATTGGTGTTGTCGGTTTTTGGTTTGACCGTCAACATCGTGGTGCTATTCGCACTGATTATGGCTGTAGGCATGTTAGTCGATGGTGCCATTGTTGTTACGGAATTTGCTGATAGGCGGATGCAAGAGGGCACACCACGTAAAGAAGCATATAGGGATGCAGCAAAACGTATGGCATGGCCGATTACCGCTTCTACAGCAACCACTTTGGCAGCGTTTGCACCATTGCTATTTTGGCCGGATATTACTGGTGAGTTCATGAAATACTTACCATTAACTCTCATTGCAACCCTCAGTGCTTCGCTAATGATGGCATTACTTTTCGTCCCTGTGATTGGTGGAATCATTGGTAAGCCTCAAGTCATCGATGCACAGCGTCAGCAAGAGATGGTTGACCTGCATAATGGTGAATTTGATAAAGCGACAGGCATTACCAAGCTTTATTACAAAACCCTGTCTATCGCGATCCGACATCCATTGAAAGTGTTACTCAGCGCAATTTTTCTCGCGGGTGGTGTTGGCTTTACTTACAACAAAGCCGGCTTAGGTGCGGAGTTCTTTCCTGAAGTGGATCCCGCCTTCTTTACTGTCAAAGTTCGTTCTTATGGTGATTTGTCGATCAATGAGAAAGACATCGTAATGAAAGAGATTGAAAAAGTAATGTTAGGGCATGATGAGTTTGAAAGCGTCTACACACGTACTGGTTCCGATTCAAATGACGGTGATGAGATTGGTCAAATTCAGATCACGCCGGTGGATTGGCAATATCGCCGTAAAGTCAAAGATATTATTGAGGAACTTAAGCAAACCACCAATCAATTCTCCGGTGTTGAGTTGGAATACAAATTCCCCGATGCAGGACCACCAGTTGAGCATGATCTCGTGATTGAAATGTCGGCGCAAAACTCAAGTATCGATCAATTGGACAGTGCCGCCAAAATGGTTCGTTACTGGGCTGATCGTAACCCTGCGTTAACTAACTTAAGTGATACAACGAATAAAGAAGGAATTGATTGGCAGATTGATATCCGCAGAGACGATGCTTCTCGCTTTGCGGCCGATGCAACTTTGGTTGGAAACACCGTTCAGTTTGTTACCAACGGTTTGAAGATTGGTGATTATCTTCCGGATGATGCCGATGAAGAAGTCGATATCTTAGTACGTTATCCGCAAGATAAGCGTGATATTGGGCGTTTTGATCAGCTAAGAGTGAAAACGGCTGCGGGCTTAGTACCGATTACTAACTTTGCTCAAATTAAACCGGATCATAAGCAGGATACGATTCGCCGAGTTGATGGGCGCCGAGTGGTAAATATCAAAGCGGATATGGTTGAGGGGTATAACCTCGCACTGGAGCTACCAAAGATAACGGCGGAAGTGGCGCAATTGGGTTTACCTGCTGGGATTGAGTTTAAAATTCGTGGGCAAAACGAAGAACAAGAGAACTCTTCCGCTTTCTTGCAAAATGCTTTTATGGTTGCTCTTGGTGTGATGGCGCTTATTTTGATTACTCAGTTTAATAGCTTCTATCAAGCCTTTTTGATCCTAAGTGCAGTGCTTTTCTCTACGGTCGGTGTGTTTGCTGGATTGCTGATTTTCCAAAAACCATTCGGCATTATTATGTCGGGCATTGGGGTGATCGCACTGGCCGGGATTGTTGTGAACAACAATATTGTATTGATAGATACTTACAATCAGATGCGTAAACGAGGGCTAGAAAAGTCAGAGGCAATTTTGCGTACCGGAGTACAGCGTCTGCGACCTGTATTGTTGACCACAGTAACGACGATACTTGGCTTGCTGCCAATGGTGCTAGAGATGAACATCGACTTAGTTAACCAGAAGATTGAATTTGGTGCGCCGAGTACGCAGTGGTGGTCTCAATTAGCAACTGCAGTTGCTGGTGGGCTCGCATTTGCAACCGTGTTAACTCTAGTGCTTACTCCATGTTTATTGATGCTAGGTAGAGAGCACAATATTGATGAACCTGAACCTGAACCTGAACCTGAACCTGAAACAAAAGAGGCAGCGTAAGCTGCCTCTTAGGTATTGTCGTGAATCACGACTTATTTATTTCATTGCGAGCAACTTACTGTAGCGTTCTAGTTTTGCCATGCTCACTTTTGCGTTCGCCATGAAGGTTTGTTTTGCTTTACCCGTTAAAGATTTTGACTGCGGAAGCTTAACTGTTCTAGCGTTCTTGTGTACGCCGTTTACCAAGAATTCGTAGTGCAAGTGAGGTCCCGTAACCCGCCCAGTGCCGCCGAGCGTACCAATGGTTTGTCCTTGTTTCACTCGCTGTCCTGTCTTAACCATGCGTTTAGTTAAATGCAGGTATTTGGTAATGTAAGTGTTGCTGTGTTTGATGAACACATAGTTGCCGTTAAACTTATTGTAGGCAGACTTTTGTACCACACCATCACCAGCAGCCCAGATCGGTGTGCCAACAGGCGCAGCGTAGTCGGTGCCTCGGTGAGGACGAACCTTACCAGTGACAGGGTGTAAACGACGAGGGTTGAAATTAGACGTTACGCGACGGAAGTCCAATGGCGCACGCAAAAAGGCTTTCTTCATAGCTCGACCATTTTCATCGTAATACTTGCCGCTCTTTTCATCCAAAATTGCAGTAAAGGTATCACCTTGGTTCTTAAACACTGCAGCAATAATTTTTCCTCGCCCAATGACTTCACCTTCGACGACTTCTTCTTGGTAAAGCACACGGAAAGTATCGTTTTTACGAATATCCAATGCAAAGTCGATGTCCCAACCAAAAATGCCTGCCAGCTCCATAATTTGGTTTGCATTCAACCCAGATGAAATACCGGCATTCCAGAAGTTAGATTTAATCGTCGCTTCAGCGTAGTTGTACTGATAATCGACTTCTTTTTTATCGATCTCTGAGACGTATTTGTTGCCTTGCAGCTTAATGCGAAAAGTTTCAAACGCATTCAGCGTGCGTTGAAGTTGAACAAAGTCGTTGTTTTCATCAAACCCAAATTTCAGCTTATCTCCTGGACGAAGACGAGAGAGCTGCTGTTTGATTTCTTTATCTGAAGTGATCAGTTCATGCAAAAGACGAGGGGATAAGCCGACGCGGTTAAAAAGTACCGCTGCACTTTCCCCATTTTTGACCTTATATGTTTCCCAACGCAAGACAGAAGGAAGATTAGAAGAAGCGCTGCGCTCTGGTGATTCGACATATATCGACACTGGATAATGCTCGCCAACTTTAAGGCGGCTTTGCTGCGGATCGAGGTCTTGCGGATCGGGTAAGAAAAATAGCGCGACGATGATAAGCGCACTAAAAAAGCCGATCAGTACTTTGTGCAAGAGTGGGAGTCGGACAAAAATCGAATGCATGAGGTACTTGATTACTAAATTAAACGTAAAAATTGACAACTACCTAGTCTAACGTGTTTCAAAATGCATCGCTATTCAAGTAAGATGTTCAGCTATTATATTTTTGCCAAATCTGTGGGAGTGAACAAGAATGGCGAGCATTGAAGCTGCACTAGCCGAGATTAAGCGCGGTGTTGAAGAGCTGATTCCAGAAGAAGAGCTGATCGCAAAACTTAAAGAAGGTCGTCCTCTACGTATTAAATTGGGCGCCGATCCAACAGCACCTGACATTCACCTAGGCCATACGGTTATTTTCAATAAGCTTCGCTTGTTCCAAGAACTAGGTCATGAAGTGACATTCCTTATCGGTGATTTCACTGCAATGGTTGGTGACCCAACAGGTAAGAACACAACTCGTCCACCGCTAAGCCGTGAAGACGTGCTACGTAACGCAGAAACGTACAAAGAACAGGTGTTCAAAATCCTAGACCCAGCTAAGACAAAAATTCAGTTCAACTCTGAGTGGCTATCTGAGCTTGGTGCAGAAGGCATGATCCGTCTTGCTGCAAACCAAACTGTTGCTCGTATGCTAGAGCGTGATGATTTTAAAAAGCGTTACGCTGGTGGTCAGCCAATTGCTATCCATGAGTTCATGTACCCACTACTTCAAGGTTGGGACTCAGTAGCAATGGAAACTGACGTTGAACTGGGTGGCACTGACCAGAAGTTCAACCTACTGATGGGTCGCGAGTTGCAAAAATCTCACGGTCAAAAACCACAAGTTGTTCTTATGATGCCACTTCTAGTCGGTCTAGATGGTGAGAAGAAGATGTCTAAATCTTCTGGTAACTACATTGGTATCAGCGAAGCACCAAGCGAAATGTTTGGTAAGATCATGTCAATCTCTGATGATCTAATGTGGAGCTACTACGAGCTGTTGTCTTTCCGTCCTCTAGAAGAAATTGCACAATTTAAAGCGGATGTAGAAGCAGGCAAGAACCCTCGTGATATCAAAGTACTGCTAGCAAAAGAAATCATTGCACGCTTCCACAGTGAAGCAGATGCAGATGCGGCAGAGCAAGAGTTCGTTAACCGTTTCGCGAAAAATCAAATTCCTGACGAAATGCCAGAGTTTGATTTTGAGACTGGCACGCCAGTAGCAAATCTATTGAAAGAAGCGGGTCTATGTGCTTCAACTTCTGAAGCTATGCGCATGGTTAAGCAAGGCGCAGCTAAGATCGAAGGCGAGAAAGTTGCTGATGCGAAGTTTGTTCCTGAAGCAGGCACTTACGTATTCCAAGTAGGTAAACGTAAATTCGCACGTATTACTATTAAGTAATCAATAACTGTTCAAAATGAAAGCGCCTTATAGGCGCTTTTTTTGTATTAAAATTTGGTGAATACACGCGAGATTGACTGTAAAAATGGTCGAACTTTGTTACTATACGCGCGCTGCTACGTGAGCAGCTTTATCGGAGATTTACATGAACAATACCGACCATCCTCCCAGTTGTTGGGTGAGTAAGATTAAGGGAGCGAAATAACCCGCTTCGGTATTGGCGATCTCCGCCTTACCTTAGTGGTGAGGCATCTTTTCTTCTAGTTTTCCTTTTATTATTTCCTTTCATAAATTCTGAATAGACAGTGCTTTGGCATTGATGTTTTCGCGCGTCCTGCATTTGTATTTATACAAGTCGGGTGTGCAGAAAGCTTTTTGCGTGCGTTGTCGATGGTCGTTACCAATGCCAATCGGGAGATTCGCCATGACGGTAATGAACAACACTTTTATTGAAACAACACCAAACTTCTCAGAAGTGGAGATTGGTGCCGCTCGTAATGCCTTTTTGCAATACGAACAAGAGCAACAATTGCACCTACTAACGATCATGCCTATTGATGAGGCGGTTGGTATTTTGCAGCACTGCTCGGTTGGCTATGTGAATAGCCTTATCGCTCAACTTGAACAAGCTGGATATGATAAACGTGCTCGTCACTATGCTCACCAATTAGGTTTGCATATGTCGGAAGTCGATACACCAGATGGCTACTTATCGACTAGTGTGTTGGAACATGTGAAGCAGCGTATTGGTTGGATCATTGCTCTTGCCCTTTTAGGGATAGTGTCGGGTTTGATCATTGCTCAGTATGAGGACACTTTAAGTCAACTTGTATTGCTTGCCGTGTATATGCCCGTAATCGCTGCTGCTGGTGGTAATACCGGAACTCAGGCTGCGACCTTAGTCATTCGCGCACTCGCCACTGGAGAGTTAAAGAAACGCCAATGGTTAGAAGTTTTGTGGAAAGAAAGTCGCGTAGCGCTGTTTATTGCCTTGGCGATTGCGATCGTGATGATTGGTCGAATCATGCTATTTAGTGGTGGGCAATCAACAGGGGGCTTTGCACTGGAAGATATCGCATTAGCCATTGCGGTTGCGTTATTTATTCAGGTGACTATCTCAACCACACTTGGCGGATTACTTCCTATCATAGCGCGTGCATGTAAACTGGACCCCGCCGTATTGGTGAGCCCAGTATTAGCATCGATCGTCGATATCTCAGGTATGTGGATCTACTTTACCGTGGTGAACTACTTCTTAGGCATTGCCTGACTAAAACTCACAATGTCTTGGTAGAACAATTTCTCAAAACGAGTAATAGGGGCGACGACAGGCTTGTTATCGTCCCTTTTTTCTGGGAAATAGTCCGACACAAACTGAACAAATAGCGTGTTTGGTTTGCCGTTTTTATCAAGCCCATACCCCGCCATATTGTACGTGCCGTACAAGGACCCGCTTTTTGCAATCAACTGTCCTTTGATAGGAGCTTTACGCATACTCTGGCGGTACTGCAATGTTCCTGATTCACCGGACTTTGGCATAATTGCTATCAAGTTGAGTTCTTGTTCGTGTTGCCAAATGTAGCGCAAGATAGCAGCCATCGACTTCGCTGAAATGCGGTTATTGCGTGATAAACCTGACCCATCTTCTAATCGGGCATTGCGAATGTCGATCCCCGTATTGGAGAAAATGATTTGTTTGATTGCTTCAGTGCCGTTAGTAAAACTGCCAGGTTGCACAAAGAACTTAGCGCCAAGTGTTTTAGTAAGAGTATCGGCAATTAAGTTATCTGAGCGTTTTAACATCTCATCAAGCAACTGTGGTAATGGTTTTGATTTGTGTACTGCCAATAACTTGCGTGACTTTTCAGGTGCTTTGCCGACTCGAATTTTTCCTTTTAATGAAATGCCGACTTGCTTGAGCAATTTCTCTACTTTTTGGCTTGTGTAGCCTTCAGGATCTTGCACTGCAAACTTGAGGGGGAGTGGTTTATCGCCACGGTCTACTAAGCAGCCGGTTAGTTGATATTGGTTGTTTGGGTTAGCGATGAGCTCCAAATCACAATGACGGCTCTTCTGGACGCTTTTTGACACGGTTTGAGCGCTGGTGGCGACATTAATTGGTTGATGCTCAGGAACATAAACACGAGTTGTACCGTTTTTTTGTGTGTATATCGATGCTTGAACGCAATTTTCATTCAGTGTCACAGCAGATGCTGGTGCGCTATAGCAAACGCCTAGAATATCCCATGGCCATCCAACGGCACGGTTGTAGCCAGTAAAAGCGCTGTTATCTAACCAAAGATCCCCATTGATTCGGTTTAGACCGTTTTTTTTCGCTCGTGTCAGCATGGTTTTAAGATCTTGCGTTACAAGCGTAGGATCGCCGGAAAAAGTAAAGACGGCGTCAGAGTTGGAGCTTTCTAACGTTGTACGAAAAGTAAAGCCATTGCCCAGCTCAAGCTTTGCAGCCAAGGCTGTGACAACTTTTAATGTACTTGCTGGGGGGAAATACTGCTCAGTAGGATGAATGCCTTTTAGCTCACTTTGCCCATTAAGTTTTTCAGCAACCAAACTGATACGTGCTCCGTCTGGCAGCACCTCTTGGTGGGGATAAGCAAAAGAGAGAAGTGGAGTAAGGCTAGAGAGTAGTAACAATGACCAACGTAAGCGCATAGTAATAGTTCGTGAGGTTAGTTATGCAATTGAGTATATACCGAAAAATCGCAGAATTCTGGATATAAAAAATGCCCGCATAAGCGAGCATTTTATCTTCAAGTCGTAAGACTGAATTAGAAGTCGTAACGTAGACCTAGAGCTAGCTCGTCTTCTGCGTCAGCTTTAGTTGCAGTTGTGTTGATGCCAACTTGACCTAGTTTGTCGCCAGAGTCGATTAGGTTGAAGTTGTATGATACGTAACCACGGAAGTTAGGCTTGAAGTAGTAAGACGCGTCAACTGCGAAGTTGTTTGCTGAAGTTTCGCCGTTAGTTTCTGCGTTGTTGTAAGTCGTTGTGAACACTGTTTGACCTAGAGTGTAAGCACCTGCTAGTTCGTAACCAGTGTAGTCACCGTTTTTAGCCGCTTTTTCACCGTCTGTGAATACACCAGCGAAGTACATATCGCCCATAGTGTAAGAAGCTGCTAGCATGTATTCGTTAGCTTCATCTTGGTCTGCGTAACCAGCACCTAGGTCAAGACCAGTGTCAGCTAGAGAGTAGATAGCAGATAGAGAGTAGCCATCTTGACCATTGTCACCGTAGTGATCTACGCGTTCGCCTTCACCTGCTACAGAACCATCTTTTTTAAGCTCTGTACGGTCAGCAAAACGGTAGCTAGCTTTAACTGCTAGGTTTTCGAATTGACCTTTGTAAGACAGCATGTTGTCTGAACGGTCAGCCGCAGCTAGTTTGTCAGCAGCAGAGTTACCAGCGTACGCCATGATATCTGTGAAGTCAGTGATAACGCCTAGCGCACCGTCGTTTTTACCGTAAGTAATTTCACCGAATGCACCGCCTAGACCAGCGTATGCGTAACGAGTGTCAAGGTTGCTGTTGCCGTCTACACCGCCATCTTCAGCAGTAGTAAATTCACCTTCCCAGAAACCAACACCGTATAGGTTGTCGTTGATTGCTTGTGTGCCAAGGAAGTTTAGACGGATACGAGAGTTGTCCGCTACGTCGCCATCTTTCATAGATAGACGTGCTTCAGCACGACCGCCCATTTCTAGAGAAGTGCCGTCTTGGTTGTAAAGTTCAGCTGCGTTAACGCCAGTTGCCATAGCTGCTGCAGATACAGAAAGAGCAATTAGAGTCTTTTTCATCTTATTTGTCCTAGTTAGCTGTCCATAATCATTGTTTTATGGGGGAGAGGTTATCTCTCACAAGCTATTGTTGTTCGTATAGTTTCATTCGCGGCAAATGCCCACACTCGAAAAAGCCATAACGAAATAACTTGCCGGACATGTTTTACTGCTAAAGTTTCCTTATGAGTTAGTAAAATGATATAAATCCAACTAATGAACACTGTTCAATTGATTGTTAATTTATCCTAAATTGTTGTTTTTAAATGATTATATCTTGCCTAACATTGGTCTGACATTGATTTGTTTTTATCTTTTTTGATGTTTTTAGTGTAATGAACAGTGTTGTTTTTCAATAAATTGCGATGATGCGTAAATCTAAAAACGATTGATGGCGTGGTATTAACCACACAACTGAGTCGCGAAATCGAATTAAGGTGATTTCACACCCTAGTTTGTTTAAACTAACCAAAACAGAATCTTTGAACGTACTACCCAGTCCCTATGATTGGGTGGGATTTTTTTGTCCAAAGACACCTTTGGCCTTGAGGTTATATAATGGAAAAAGTTCCAATGACACTACGTGGCGAACAGTTGCTACGTACAGAACTCGATCGTCTACTAAAGCTTCGCCCGCAAATTTCAGAAGCAATCGCAGAAGCGCGTGAACTAGGCGACTTGAAGGAAAACGCAGAATACCACGCCGCTCGTGAAGAGCAGGGGATCTGTGAAGCACAAATTCGTGACATTGAATACAAGCTATCTGTTGCTCAAGTCATTGACGTAACAACGATGGACAACACTGGTAAGGTGATTTTTGGTTCAACCGTTACTCTGATTGACTGTGATACAGAAGAAGAGAAAACCTACCAAATCGTGGGTGATGACGAAGCAGATATTAAAGCGGGTCGTATTTCGATTAGCTCGCCAATTGCTCGTGGCTTGATCGGTAAAATGGAAGGTGACGAAGTTGTTATTCAAACTCCTGGCGGAGCGAAAGACTTCGAAATCGACAGCGTTGAGTACATCTAACTTCGTGTTCTAACGGCTAGTTGAAATAAACTCTAGATGCAAAAAAGGTCGCCCATGGCGACCTTTTCTTCTTCCGCTGCGCAAGTAGATATTACTTACGTGGGATTTCGATTTTACGCTCTTCAGACTGGCGGTATAGCACAAGTACCTTACCGATTGTCTGAACTTTTTCAGCGCCCGTCTCACGTACGATAGCGTCGATGATCAGCTGTTTTGTCTCACGGTCTTCTGATGCAACTTTAATTTTGATCAGTTCGTGGTGGTCAAGAGCGATTTCAATTTCTGCTAGCACGGCTTCTGTAAGTCCATTTGCGCCCATTAGCACAACAGGTTTTAAACTGTGAGCCAGGCCTTTTAGGTGCTGCTTTTGTTTGGTGCTTAGGTTCATTACGCGGCCAATTTTCTTTAAAATAAGGGTTGAAAAAAGCTATTTTAACGCCATCTATTGCTGAAGACTATAATTTATTGAGTAATAGGTTGAGCCTATTAAAACAATAGCTCCTAATTACGCCTTGTTGGGATTAAGATGAGTAAACAAAAACATTCGGCTAGTTCTGGTCGTTGGTTGAAAGAACACTTTGACGATAAATATGCGAACGAAGCTCGTAAAAAAGGCTATCGTTCTCGTGCTTACTTCAAAATTGAAGAGATCCAAACAAAAGATAAATTGTTGAAATCTGGGATGACAGTCGTCGATTTAGGCGCCGCTCCAGGTGGATGGTCTCAATATGCTGCTAAGATAATAGGTGAAGAAGGTCAAATCATCGCATGTGACTTATTACCTATGGATCCAATCGCTGGTGTAAGCTTTTTGCAAGGTGACTTTCGTGACGAGGCGGTTTTAGACGCTCTATTGGAAAGAATCCAACCGTCGATGGTGGACGTAGTAATGTCTGATATGGCTCCAAACATCGCTGGTAACAATTCCGTAGATCAGCCACGAGCTATGTATTTAGTTGAATTGGCTTTAGATATGTGTCGACAAGTTCTAGCACCTAATGGTAGCTTTGTCGTAAAGGTTTTCCAGGGTGAAGGCTTCGATCAATTTGTGAAAGAAGTCCGAGACATGTTTAAAGTCGTAAAAATCAGAAAACCAGACTCATCGCGAGCTCGCTCACGAGAAGTCTTTGTTGTAGCCACTGGTTACAAAGGTTAACTATTTCGCTCGTTTAGAGCATGGTTAACACTATAGCTACAGCTAATAAACTGTAGTACCCTACCTTTAATTACAATTAGTTATCGAGAGGCTGACACCTTGAGTGACATGGCAAAAAATTTAATTCTGTGGCTTGTTATCGCTGTCGTGTTGATGTCGGTATTCCAGAGCTTTGGCCCTGGAGAGAGCAATGGCAGAACCGTGGATTACACCACGTTTGTACAGGAAGTTGGCCAAGGCCAGATTCAAGAAGCAACTTTTAAAGACGGTGAAATTAGTTTTGTTCGTCGTGGCGGCGGTGCCAAAATGGTCACTTACATGCCTGTGTACGATCAAAAGCTTCTAGATGACCTAATTAACCAAAACGTGAAAGTGCAAGGTACACCTCCTGAAGAGCAAAGCCTACTTGGCACAATCTTCATTTCTTGGTTCCCTATGATCTTACTGATTGGTGTGTGGATTTTCTTCATGCGTCAAATGCAAGGCGGCGGCGGTAAAGGCGCCATGTCTTTCGGTAAGAGCAAAGCTCGTATGATGAGCGAAGAGCAGATCAAGACGACTTTTGCAGATGTCGCAGGTTGTGATGAAGCAAAAGAAGACGTTAAAGAACTGGTTGACTACCTACGCGATCCAAGCCGATTCCAAAAATTGGGCGGTAAGATCCCGACAGGTGTACTTATGGTTGGTCCTCCAGGTACTGGTAAAACGCTTCTAGCGAAAGCCATTGCTGGTGAAGCAAAAGTGCCTTTCTTTACTATCTCTGGTTCTGACTTCGTAGAAATGTTTGTTGGTGTTGGTGCGTCTCGTGTGCGTGACATGTTCGAACAAGCGAAGAAAGCGGCACCTTGTATCATCTTTATCGATGAGATTGATGCAGTAGGTCGTCAGCGTGGTGCTGGTGTAGGTGGTGGTCACGATGAACGTGAACAAACTCTAAACCAAATGCTCGTTGAAATGGATGGTTTCGAAGGTAACGAAGGTATCATTGTTATCGCAGCGACTAACCGTCCAGACGTGTTGGACCCAGCACTACTGCGTCCTGGTCGTTTTGACCGTCAAGTTGTTGTTGGTCTTCCAGACGTACGTGGTCGTGAACAGATTCTTAAAGTACACATGCGCAAAGTACCTCTAGCAGGTGACGTAGAGCCTTCTCTAATCGCACGTGGTACACCTGGCTTCTCTGGTGCTGACTTAGCAAACCTAGTAAACGAAGCTGCCCTATTTGCTGCGCGTGGCAACAAGCGCAACGTTTCTATGGTTGAATTTGAACTAGCGAAAGACAAAATCATGATGGGTGCAGAGCGCCGTTCAATGGTGATGTCTGAAGAAGTAAAAGAGTCAACAGCTTACCACGAAGCAGGTCACGCGATTGTTGGTCGCCTAGTACCAGAACATGACCCTGTGTATAAAGTCTCTATCATTCCACGTGGTCGTGCGCTTGGTGTGACTATGTACCTACCAGAGCAAGACCGTGTGAGCATGTCTCGCCAACACCTAGAATCTATGGTTTCTAGTTTGTACGGTGGTCGTCTTGCTGAAGAGCTAATCTACGGTGCTGATAAAGTATCGACGGGTGCATCGAACGATATCGAGCGTGCAACTGATATTGCTCGTAAGATGGTGACGCAATGGGGCTTCTCTGAAAAACTTGGTCCGCTTCTATATGCGGAAGAAGAAGGTGAAGTGTTCCTAGGACGTAGCGTGACACAGACTAAACATATGTCTGATGACACAGCGAAGCTAATCGATGATGAAGTTCGCAAGATCATCGACCGCAACTACGACCGTGCGAAGCAAATTCTGGAAGACAACATGGACATCATGCATGCGATGAAAGATGCGCTAATGAAGTATGAAACCATTGATGCTGGCCAGATTGATGACCTGATGGAGCGTAAGACTGAGATTCGTGAACCTGCTGGTTGGGGTGATAAGCCTGCAAACAAACCAGAAGATAACGATAAGCCTCAGGCTAAACCTGAAGTGAAAGCGGAAGAGAAACCAGTTGAACCGACTAAACCGGTAGAACAACCAACGTCTCAAGAAGCGACTTCAAGTGAAGCTCCAGAAAAGAAAGACTCTGAATAAAGAGTAGCGTTAATAAAAAACCCCGAGTTAGGCTCGGGGTTTTTGTTTCTGTTGTGATTATTAAAGCTGTGATTATTAAAGCTATGATTATTAAAGCAAACAACAAATCTCTCGACCTTTCCCACCCGCATGTTATGGCGATCCTCAATGTCACTCCAGACTCGTTTTCTGATGGTGGTAAATTCAACTCGTTAGAGCGTGCACTTGCTCAAGTCGAAAAAATGATTGCTGCTGGCGTTAGCATTATTGATGTTGGCGGGGAGTCTACGCGTCCAGGGGCTCCAGATGTTGCATTAGAAGATGAGTTGCAGCGTGTGGTCCCTGTAATCAAAGCGATTCGCGCAAAACATGATGTGTGGATTTCTATTGATACCAGTAAAGCGGAAGTCATGCGTCAAGCTATTGAAGCTGGGGCAGACTTGATTAACGATGTGCGTGCTCTCCAAGAGCCGGGGGCGTTAGAAGTTGCCGCGAAAGCAAACCTTCCTATTTGCTTGATGCATATGAAAGGTCAACCGCGCACTATGCAGACTAATCCTCAATACGATGATCTGATGGATGATGTCTCTGCATTTCTTCAAGAACGCATTGCTGCCTGTGAGTCCGTGGGCATCGATAAGTCTCAACTTATTCTTGATCCAGGTTTTGGCTTTGGCAAAACCATTGAACACAATTATCATATGCTGGCACACCTCGATAAGTTTCATGAATTCGGTCTGCCAATTTTGGCCGGTATGTCACGTAAATCAATGATCTTTAAATTGTTGGAAAAACCAGCAGCAGAATGCGCAAATGCTAGCGTTGTCTGCGCGACAATTGCTGCGATGAAAGGTGCGCAGATCATTCGAGTACATGACTTTGAAGAAACCATTGAGGCAATGAAAGTTGTTGAGATGACGAACAATAATATCTAAAAGAATTAAGGAAATTTTATGTCTGATAAAAGACGTTATTTTGGTACTGACGGTGTACGCGGGAAAGTAGGACAATACCCAATTACTCCGGACTTTGTACTAAAGCTTGGCTGGGCGGCTGGTCGTGTACTAGCAAAACAAGGCACTAAGAAAGTTATCATCGGTAAAGATACCCGTATTTCAGGTTACATGCTTGAGTCTGCACTTGAAGCTGGTCTTGCTGCGGCAGGTCTAAAGGCTACCTTTACTGGTCCGATGCCAACGCCAGCAGTTGCATACCTAACACAAACTTTCCGAGCAGAAGCTGGTATCGTTATTTCAGCGTCACATAACCCATACTACGATAACGGCATTAAGTTCTTCTCATCTGAGGGGACTAAACTTCCTGATGACATCGAACTGGCTATTGAAGCTGAGCTAGATAAAGATATCGAATGTGTAGAGTCTGCTGAACTTGGTAAAGCAACTCGCCTTAATGACGCCGCGGGTCGTTATATTGAATTTTGTAAGAGCACCTTCCCGTCAGAACTTAGCCTAGCAAACCTTAAGATCGTTGTTGACTGTGCACATGGTGCGACTTACCACATCGCTCCTAACGTATTCAAAGAGTTAGGTGCAGAAGTGATTGCTATGGGTGTTGAGCCAAACGGCACTAACATCAATGCAGAAGTCGGTGCGACAGACGTTCGTGCCCTACAAAAGCGTGTTGTGGAAGAGCAAGCTCACCTTGGTCTTGCATTCGATGGTGATGGCGACCGCATCATGATGGTTGACCATTTGGGCAACAAGATTGACGGCGACCAAATTGCCTACATTATCGCTCGTGATGCTCTGCGTCGTGGCGAACTAAAAGGCGGTGTTGTTGGTACGCTAATGACCAACCTAGGTATGGAAAATGGTCTAAAACAACTGGGTATCCCATTTGTTCGTGCCGCAGTTGGTGACCGTTACGTGATGGAGCAACTACTTGCTAAAGGCTGGAAGATTGGCGCTGAAAACTCAGGTCACGTTATCTTACTAGACAAAGTCACTACGGGTGATGCAATTGTTGCTGCACTGCAAGTTCTTGCTTCTGTAGTTGGCAGTGATATGACACTACACGACTTGTCACAAGGCATGACGCTTTATCCTCAGGTACTAGAAAACGTGCGTTTTGCAGGTCAAAGTAACCCACTTGAAGCGCAGGTTGTACTAGACTCAGTAGCGGAAGTGGAAGCTGAGCTTGGTGACAAAGGTCGCGTATTGCTACGTAAATCTGGTACTGAGCCTCTAATCCGAGTCATGGTAGAAGGTGAAGATGCTGAACTTGTACAAAGCTCTGCGCTTAAGATTGCAGAAGCTGTAAAAGCAAGTTGTTAATCATTGCTTTAACCTGTTTTGCGAGAGAAAAGGGCATCTTTTGCCCTTTTTTTGAGCGCTTAATGCGTTAGTGGTGACTTTTTACTAATTTTCCCTTGTCAGCGTTACTGGCTTTCGCTAGTATTGCTCCGCCTCCCGTTAGGAGGTCGCTAGCCTTGTTCATAAATAAACACGATTGTTTTTGAACGGCGCTGGCTCAACAATTTGGAACATAGGTGGAAAAAAATGTTTTCAGTTCTACTTGTGATTTACCTGTTGGCGGCGCTTGGTGTGATTGGCCTTGTGTTGATTCAACAAGGTAAAGGCGCAGATATGGGAGCCTCGTTCGGTGCAGGTGCTTCAAACACAGTGTTTGGTGCAAGCGGCTCAGGTAATTTCTTAACCCGAACAACTGCTATTTTAGCAACCGTATTTTTTATCGTTAGCTTGCTACTTGGTCGTATGTCTACGCACAAGACTGAGTCACAATGGGTAGACCCAACACTAGGTCAACCAGTTGTAGAACAAGTTAAAGATGCAGCAAGTGAAGTTCCAGCACTAGCAGGTGATGAGATTCCACAATAAGCTGTAAAGGTTTATGTAGCCGAGATGGTGAAATTGGTAGACACGCTAGCATGAGGTGCTAGTGCCTTAGGTGTGAGGGTTCGAGTCCCTCTCTCGGCACCATGAATTTACAAACTTGTAAATCACTTGTGTGAGCGTATAATGCTCATCAAGTCGGACGCGGGGTGGAGCAGCTTGGTAGCTCGTCGGGCTCATAACCCGAAGGTCGTCGGTTCAAATCCGGTCCCCGCAACCAATCTCTTCTTTCAGTTGGAAAGGATGATTCGATTGGCAAGTTTGCACAGTGCTAACCACACTGTGAGTTAAGAAAAGCATTTCTTGGCTATTCTTAACGTATCAGGGTCCAGCAGCATAAAACCCCGACTTTCGGGGTTTTTTGTTATCTGAGTTTTTGTAAATGAACTCAGATACTGCTTGGTTTTTTGATTGGGCTCTGAGCCCTTTTTTTGTTTCTGGAGTGGTTCAAATGACTGGTTTAGAAAGACAACTTACTGAAATGCTTGAAGCTCCAGTAGAGGCATCAGGCTACGAGTTGGTTGGATTAGAATTTATTCGTGCGGGTGCGCACTCAACGTTACGCATCTACATCGACCATGAAAATGGTATCAACGTAGATGCTTGTGCAGAAGTAAGCCATCAGGTTAGCGCAGTACTAGACGTTGAAGATCCAATTTCTGTTGCTTACAGCCTAGAAGTTTCTTCTCCAGGCTTAGAAAGACCACTTTTCAAAGCAGCACATTACGAGCAATTTATTGGTCACGAGGTCAGCATCGTATTGAAAATGGCTGTTGCAAACCGTCGTAAGTGGAAAGGTACTATCCACAGCGTAGATGGTGAGACAATCGCAGTTACTTGTGAAGGGCAACAAGAAGAGTTTGCTCTAAGTAACATTTCAAAAGCTAACCTGATCCCTAAATTTTAGTTCCCTAAAAAATTTGAAGCTTAGAGGCTAAATACAATGAGTAAAGAAATTTTAGCGGTAGCAGAAGCGGTATCGAACGAAAAAGCGGTACCTCGTGAGCGTATCTTTGAAGCTCTTGAGATTGCTCTAGCGACTTCTACAAAGAAAAAATACGAAATCGAAATCGATGTACGTGTAGCTATCGACCGTAAAACAGGTGAGTTTGAAACATTCCGCCGTTGGTTGGTTGTAGAAGACGTTGAAAACCCAACAAAAGAAATCTCTCTAGAAGCTGCACAATACGAAGATGCAGACATTCAACTAGGTGATTTCGTAGAAGACGATATCCCGTCAGTTACATTCGACCGTATTACGACTCAAACTGCTAAGCAAGTTATCGTACAAAAAGTACGTGAAGCAGAGCGTGCACAAATCGTAGAACAGTTCATCGACAACGAAGGTGATCTGATCACTGGTGTTGTTAAAAAAGTGAACCGCGATACAGTTGTACTTGATCTAGGTAACAACGCTGAAGCGGTAATCCTACGTGATGACCAACTTCCTCGTGAAAACTTCCGTCCAGGTGACCGTGTTCGTGGTCTTCTGTACAAAGTTGCTCCTGAAGCGCGTGGTTTCCAACTGTTCATCACTCGCTCTAAGCCAGAAATGTTGGCTGAGCTATTCCGCGTAGAAGTGCCAGAAATCGCTGAAGAAATCATCGAACTGAAAGGCGCTGCACGTGATCCAGGTTCTCGCGCTAAGATCGCTGTTAAAACAAACGACAAACGTATCGACCCTGTAGGTGCGTGTGTTGGTATGCGTGGTGCTCGTGTTCAAGCAGTATCTGGCGAACTTGGTGGTGAGCGTATTGATATCGTTCTTTGGGACGATAACCCAGCTCAATTCGTTATCAACGCAATGGCTCCTGCTGACGTTGCTTCTATCATCGTTGATGAAGATGCTCACTCAATGGACATCGCTGTTGAAGCGGACAACCTAGCGCAAGCTATCGGTCGTAACGGTCAGAACGTACGTCTAGCGTCTCAACTAACTGGTTGGGAACTGAACGTAATGACTGTGGCAGATCTTCAGAAGAAACACGCTGAAGAGTCTCAAGCGTCTATCGAAAACTTCATGAAGTACCTAGACATTGAAGAAGACTTCGCTCAATTGCTTGTTGAAGAAGGTTTCTCAACACTAGAAGAAGTTGCGTACGTTCCTGTTAACGAACTACTAGAAGTTGATGGTCTGAACGAAGAGCTTGTAGAAGAGCTTCGTAGCCGTGCGAAAGACGCACTAACGACAATCGCTCTAGCACAAGAAGAGTCATTCGAAGGTCTAGAGCCTGCTGAAGATCTGCTAGGTCTTGAAGGTCTAGAGCGCGAAATGGCGTTTAAACTGGCAGCTAAAGGCGTGGCAACACTAGAAGACCTAGCTGACCAAGGTATCGACGATTTAGAAGGTATTGAAGGCCTGACAGAAGAGCGTGCAGGCGAGCTTATCATGGCTGCACGTAACATCTGTTGGTTCGGCGAAGAAGCATAATATCAGCAAGGAGGAAGCGGCATGACACAATTAACAGTTAAAGCTCTGAGTGAAGAGATTGGTACTCCAGTCGACCGCTTAATGGAACAACTTGCTGACGCTGGCATGAACAAAGCGAGTTCTGACCATGTATCGGATGAGGAGAAGCAGAAGCTTCTCTCTCACCTGAAGAAAGAGCACGGCGATAAGTCGGGCGAATCTGAACCTACTAGACTGACGCTTCAACGTAAGACTCGTAGCACGCTAAGTGTTGCAGCAGGTGGCGGCAAAAGTAAGGATGTTCAAGTAGAAGTGCGTAAGAAGCGCACATATGTGAAGCGCAGCACTATCGAAGACGACGCAAAACGTGAGGCTGAGGAAGCAGCAAAACGTGAAGCTGAAGAGCTTGCGAAGCGTGAGGCTGAAGAACAAGCCAAACGTGAAGCTGCAGAGAAAGCACAGCGCGAAGCCGATGAGAAAGCGAAACGTGAAGCGGATGCAAAACGTGAAGCTGAAGAAAAGGCAAAACGCGCACAAGCTGATAAGGCTAAGAAAGAAATGAATGCAAAAAATGCGGATGCTAATGCGCAAGCTAAGAAAGAAGCTGATGAGCTAAAAGCACGTCAGGAACAAGAAGCTCAACGTAAAGCAGAGCAAGAAGCTGCAAAACTCGTTGAAGAAGCTCGTAAGCTTGCAGAAGAGAACGAAGCTCGTTGGTCTGAAGAAGAGACTAAGAAGAAAGAGCTAGAGAACTCTGACTACCACGTAACTACTTCTCGTTACGCACGTGAAGCTGAAGATGCAGCTGACCGTCAACAAGAAGGCGGTGCACGTCGTAAGAAGAAGAAACCAGCTGGCAAAGAAGAACAATCACGCGGTGGTCGTAACCAACGTGGTGGCAAGGGCCGTAACAAAGGCAAACTTGCTAAACCAACTTCTATGCAACACGGTTTCGACAAGTCTGCGACTGTAGCGAAACAAGATGTAGTAATTGGTGAGACAATCGTTCTTTCTGAACTTGCTAACAAGATGTCGGTTAAAGCGACAGAAGTTATCAAAGTAATGATGAAGATGGGCGCTATGGCGACTATCAACCAAGTGATCGACCAAGAAACAGCACAACTTGTTGCTGAAGAAATGGGTCACAAGGTAGTTCTTCGTAAAGAGAACGAACTGGAAGAAGCAGTACTATCTGATCGTGATACAAACGCAGAAGCAGTGCCTCGCGCTCCAGTTGTAACAATCATGGGTCACGTTGACCACGGTAAAACGTCAACACTTGACTACATCCGTCGTACTCACGTTGCTTCAGGCGAAGCGGGCGGTATCACGCAGCACATCGGTGCGTACCACGTTGAAACTGACAACGGCATGATCACGTTCCTTGATACTCCTGGACACGCGGCGTTTACCGCTATGCGTGCTCGTGGTGCTCAAGCGACAGATATCGTTGTTCTTGTAGTAGCAGCAGACGATGGCGTGATGCCACAAACAGTTGAAGCGATCCAGCACGCGAAAGCGGCAGGCGTTCCTCTGATTGTTGCTGTGAACAAGATCGATAAAGAAGACGCGAACCCAGACAACGTTAAGAATGAGCTAGCTCAATACGACGTAATCCCTGAGGAATGGGGTGGTGAGAACATGTTTGTTCACATCTCTGCTAAACAGGGTACAAATATCGACGGTCTTCTAGAAGCAATCCTTCTTCAGTCTGAAGTTCTAGAGCTTACAGCTGTAGCAGAAGGCATGGCGTCTGGTGTTGTTGTTGAATCTCGTCTAGATAAAGGTCGTGGTCCAGTAGCAACTGTACTTGTTCAATCAGGTACGCTAAACAAAGGCGACATCGTTCTTTGTGGTCAAGAGTACGGCCGTGTTCGTGCAATGCGTGACGAACTAGGTAAAGAAATCACAGAAGCTGGTCCATCTATCCCTGTAGAGATCCTAGGTCTTTCAGGCGTACCATCTTCAGGTGACGAAGCAACAGTAGTACGTGACGAGCGTAAAGCACGTGAAGTAGCGAACTACCGTGCTGGTAAGTTCCGTGAAGTGAAACTTGCTCGTCAGCAGAAATCTAAACTAGAGAACATGTTCTCTAACATGACTGCTGGTGAAGTTGCTGAGCTAAACGTAGTTCTTAAAGCAGACGTACAAGGTTCTGTGGAAGCGATTGCTGACTCACTACTGAAACTGTCTACTGACGAAGTGAAAGTAAACATCGTTGGTTCTGGTGTTGGTGGTATTACAGAAACTGATGCAGTTCTTGCAGAAGCTTCTAACGCAATCATCCTTGGCTTTAACGTACGTGCTGACGCATCTGCTCGTCGTGCGATTGAAGCAGCAAGCGTTGATCTACGTTACTACTCAATCATTTACCAATTGATTGACGAAGTTAAACAAGCAATGGGCGGTATGCTTGCTCCAGAATTCAAGCAAGAAATCATTGGTCTTGCTGAAGTACGTGACGTATTTAAGTCACCGAAACTGGGCGCAATCGCTGGTTGTATGGTTACTGAAGGTCTAATTAAGCGTAACAACCCAATCCGCGTTCTACGCGACAACGTTGTTATCTACGAAGGTGAGCTAGAATCACTTCGTCGCTTTAAAGATGACGTTCAAGAAGTTAAGAATGGCTACGAGTGTGGTATCGGCGTTAAGAACTACAACGACGTTCGCGTGGGCGACCAGATCGAAGTATTCGAAATCGTTGAAGTAAAACGTACTCTAGACTAATTGACTAAAATTACTAACCGTCTGAAAGACAAATAGTAATTGGTTGTTGAATACACCATGGGGGGCTGGCTTGACCATCCCCCCATTCTTTCTATCTAAGAGAATGAATATGTCAAAAGAATTTAGCCGCACGCAGCGCGTATCACAGCAGCTGCAAAAAGAACTAGCGATGATCCTTCAACGCGAAGTTCGTGACTCTCGCCTAGGCATGGTTACGATTTCAGATGTAGAAGTATCACGAGATCTTGCTTACGCAAAAGTATTCGTTACTTTCCTATGCGTGGGTGAGCAGACGCCAGAATCATGCCTAGCAGCGCTACGTGAGCACGAAGTGCACATCCGAATGATGCTAGGTAAGCGTATTCGCCTACGTCTAACGCCTGAAATCCGTTTCTACTACGATAACACGCTAGTAGAAGGTATGCGCATGTCGAACCTAGTTTCTGAAGTTGTGAGCGAAGATAAACGCAAACAACAAGATTCTGGTCGCGAAGAAGATCAGGCAGGGGAAGAGTAATGGCTCGTCGTCGTAAAGGTCGTCCAATTAATGGCGTTATCTTGTTGGATAAACCAACAGGTATTTCTTCAAATGATGCACTGCAAAAAGTAAAGCGTATCTACTTTGCTGAGAAAGCGGGTCATACGGGGGCATTGGACCCATTAGCGACGGGCATGTTGCCAATCTGCTTAGGCGAAGCAACCAAGTTTTCTCAGTTCTTGTTGGATTCAGACAAGCGCTACCGTGTAATCGCAAAACTGGGTGAGCGCACTGATACGTCTGACTCTGATGGCGAAGTGGTAGAGACACGTCCTATTGATGTGAATCTGGAGAAGCTAGAAGCGTGCATTGATACGTTCCGTGGTGAATCAGACCAAGTACCTTCAATGTTCTCAGCATTGAAATACCAAGGCAAGCCGTTGTACGAGTACGCTCGCAAAGGCATTGAAGTACCACGTGAATCTCGCAAGATCACGGTATATGAAATCGTACTTCACCGTTTTGAAGGTGATGAAGTTGAGATGGAAGTGCACTGCTCAAAAGGTACTTACATCCGTACAATTGTTGATGACCTAGGTGAGATGCTTGGTTGTGGTGCACACGTGACTATGCTTCGTCGTACTGGTGTTGCTAAATACCCGTACGAAAAAATGGTGACGCTAGAGCAACTTAATGAGCTGCTTGAGCAAGCGCATCGTGATGAAGTGGCACCAAAAGAGTTGCTTGATCCCCTGCTACTGCCAATGGATACTGCCGTTGAAGATTTACCCGAGGTAAACCTAAACGCAGAGCTGACTAACCTAGTACAACACGGTATGCCCGTGCAGGTGTTGGGTGCGCCAGAGGGTACGCCAATTCGTATGACTTCTGGTGAAGAGAAGCTGTTTATCGGTGTAGCAGAAGTCAACGACGATGGAAAAGTAGCACCAAAACGTTTAGTGGTTTTCCGCGACGAAGAGTAACTTCGCAAAGCTTAAAAAATACCGGCATCATTGCCGGTATTTTTATATTGCGCGAGTGAGGAAACTTCCTTATAATTCGCGCTCCTCGTGTCGGCTGAATCAGAGATTGGCTGACACAAATATTAACCTACTCTTATTAGGAGAGAATTATGTCTCTGAATGCAGAAACTAAAGCAGCAATCGTTGCAGAATACGCACAAGGCGAAGGCGACACTGGTTCACCAGAAGTTCAAGTAGCTCTACTTACAGCTTCTATCAACCACCTACAAGGTCACTTCAAAGCACACAAAGGCGATCACCACAGCCGTCGTGGTCTTCTACGTATGGTTTCTCGTCGTCGTAAGCTTCTAGATTACCTAAAAGGTAAAGATCTAGCTCGCTACCAAGACCTAATCAAGCGTCTAGGCCTACGTCGCTAATAAGCGACTGCATAGCAGTTTGTCTAAAAGGGGCTTTATGCCCCTTTTTTGTTGCCTGTTACTTATTTTGACTGCTATAGCTTAGCCAAATCAGACTTATGCCGTTATACTACACGCGGCTTAATCTCGTTTAGAGATTTTCACTAAGCTCATTGCATTACAGTCAACCTCGTCGACCAAAAGGTCGCGACTATTAAAAGTGAACTGAATACTAAGTTAGTTTGTTTTTACTAGTCGCGATTCGTAATGCCTTGGGTATCAATCAATACTCTCTAAGCAAATCAATCGATGCGCTTGGAAACAAGGAATAACAATGTTCGAAAAACCAGTTGTTAAAACGTTCCAGTACGGTAACCACACAGTTACTCTAGAAACTGGCGTTATCGCACGTCAAGCTACGGCTGCAGTAATGGTTACTATGGACGATACAGCAGTATTCGTTTCTGTAGTTGGTAAAAAAGAAGCGGTTGAAGGTCAAGACTTCTTCCCTCTAACAGTTAACTACCAAGAGCGTACTTACGCAGCAGGTAAAATCCCTGGTGGTTTCTTCAAGCGTGAAGGTCGTCCTTCTGAAGGCGAAACGCTAACGGCTCGTCTAATCGACCGTCCAATCCGTCCTCTATTCCCAGATGCATTCAAAAACGAAGTTCAAGTTATCGCGACAGTAGTATCTGTGAACCCAGACGTTCAACCAGACATCCCAACGATGATTGGTACGTCTGCTGCGCTAGCTATCTCTGGTATCCCGTTCAACGGTCCTATCGGTGCTGCACGTGTTGGTCACATCGACGGTCAGCTAGTACTTAACCCAAGCAACACTGAGCTAGAAGCATCTAAGCTAGACCTAGTTGTTGCGGGTACTGAATCTGCAGTACTAATGGTTGAATCAGAAGCTGACAACCTAACTGAAGAAGAAATGCTATCTGCTGTTGTATTCGGTCACGATCAACAACAAGCGGTAATCAAAGCAATCAACGAATTCAAAGCTGAAGTCGCTACTCCTGCTTGGGATTGGGTTGCACCAGAAGAAAACACAGCGCTTGTAACTAAGATTGCTGAACTTGCTGAAGCTAAACTGGTTGAAGCTTACCAAATCACTGAGAAAATGGCTCGTTACGACCGCATCCACGAGATTGCTGGTGAAGTTAACGAAGTTCTTCTTGCTGAAGATCCAGAAGCAAACACAAAAGAAATCCACACTATCTTCCACGATCTAGAGAAGACAGTTGTACGTCGTAGCATCATCGCTGGTAACCCACGTATTGATGGTCGTGAAAAAGACATGGTTCGTGCGCTAGACGTACGTACTGGTGTTCTTCCACGTACACACGGTTCTTCACTATTTACTCGTGGTGAAACTCAGGCGCTAGTAACTGCGACTCTAGGCACGCAGCGTGATGCTCAAATCATCGACGAACTAACGGGTGAGCGTAAAGATCACTTCCTACTACACTACAACTTCCCTCCGTACTGTGTAGGCGAAACTGGTTTTGTAGGTTCTCCTAAGCGTCGTGAAATCGGTCACGGTAAACTGGCTAAACGCGGTATCGCAGCAGTAATGCCTTCTGTTGATGAGTTCCCATACACAGTACGTGTTGTATCGGAAATCACTGAATCTAACGGTTCATCATCAATGGCTTCTGTATGTGGTACCTCTCTTGCTCTTATGGATGCAGGTGTGCCAATCAAGTCTTCTGTTGCGGGTATCGCAATGGGTCTTGTTAAAGAAGGCGACGACTTCGTTGTTCTTTCAGACATCCTTGGTGACGAAGACCACCTAGGTGACATGGACTTTAAAGTAGCGGGTACTAACACTGGTATCACTGCACTTCAAATGGACATCAAGATCGAAGGTATCACTAAAGAGATCATGCAAATTGCGCTTAACCAAGCTCAAGGCGCACGTAAGCACATCCTATCTGTAATGGATGAAGCTATCTCTGGTGCTCGTGAAGACATCTCTGAATTCGCTCCTCGCATTCACACAATGAAGATCAGCGCAGAGAAGATCAAAGACGTTATCGGTAAAGGTGGTGCAGTTATCCGTGCTCTAACTGAAGAGACTGGTACTACTATCGAAATCGAAGACGACGGTACGATCAAGATTGCAGCAACTGAAGGTGCTGCAGCGAAAGAAGCTATCCGCCGCATCGAAGAGATCACTGCTGAAGTTGAAGTAGGCCGTATCTACACTGGTAAAGTTGCACGTCTAGCTGACTTTGGTGCATTCGTAACGGTTCTTCCTGGTAAAGATGGTCTAGTACACATCTCTCAAATCGCTGAAAAACGCGTTGAGAAAGTGTCTGACTACCTAACTGAAGGTCAAGAAGTTCAAGTTAAAGTTCTTGAAATCGACCGTCAAGGTCGCGTACGCCTAAGCATGAAAGAAGCAGTAGAGAAGCCAGCAGAAGAAGCGTCTGACGCATCTGAAGCTAAAGGCGAGTAATCTAAGATTCGACTTTTGGTCTTTTATTAGCTTAAGAGCCTGAAAGCATGCTATAAAAGGGGAGCATTTTCGCTCCCCTTTTTTTTGGCCTGTTTCGTCAAGTTTAGCCTCAAGCGAAGTTAAATATCCTATAGTGCATAAAGAGAAACAGACCCAGAGCGGTCCAAACAGGAGTACCAATTAGTGAAATGGTTTCAAACCGCAAGTTTATGTGTCGCTATCGCGCTGACCGGTTGTGCTAACACCTCTCAACAATCGGCACAAAAGTGGATCTATCCTCCGATGGCGGTACCGCTACAACCAAGCGTGCAACAAGAAGTCCAGATTGCTCGTCTTTCTCAGTTATTACAACGTCCAGATTTGAGTGACGAAGTTCGCGCTAAGATGCATTACGAGCGCGGTAACTACTACGACAGCGTTGGTTTGCGTGATCTTGCCCGTTTGGATTTTAATCAGTCTTTGCAACTTAACCCTGCTCAACCAGATATCTTTAACCTACTAGGGGTGTATTTCACTCAAGTTGGTGAGTTTGATGCGGCTTACGAAGCATTTGATTCGACATTAGAGCTTGCACCAGAGAATTCATACGCAGAGCGTAACCGCGCGATTGCGCTTTACTATGGTGGTCGTATCGATCTGGCTTTAGAAGACATGACCAAGCATTACCAAGAAATGCCGAGCGACCCATTCCGCGCGTTATGGTTGTACATCATCGAAGCAGAACAAAATCCAGAGCAAGCGAAAGCGAACCTAGAAAAGCGTTACCAACGCGATCGCAGTGAAGAGTGGGGCTGGGTTCTAGTTGCCATCATGTTGCGTGATGTATCTGATGACGCAGCGTTAAAAGCCATCATGGATGGTACGCGTGAAAACTACCGTCTTGCTGAGCGTCTAACAGAAACTTACTTCTACCTTGGTAAGCGTTACCAACTAGAAGGTGATATTGCTGATGCGATTTCACTGTACAAGTTAGCAATCTCTTTCAACGTTTATGAATACGTAGAACACCGTTACTCCTTCTTGGAACTGGCGCAAATCTACGATCAGTTGCAGCAAGAACAACTTGCTAAGCTCAAAGCTGAGCAACAGAAGCAAGAAGAAAAATAGCCATTAGCCGCTCAACTAGAGCGGCTTTTTTGTGCTTGAAGAATTTGGTGAGCTTCTCTAAAATAGTTAGCCTTGCTAACTAAATGGGCGGAACGTAATGGCATTAGAAAAAAGCCTGATCGATTTAGAACGCTTTTGTGCAAAGGCGTGGCGAGTGTATGCCAAAGAAGATCCGCTTTCGCATCTAAGCTTTAATGAGTTTGATTACTTGCGAGTGATCCAGCTTCATCCAGAAGGTATACGCATTACTGACTTGGCGGAAGAGCTTCAAGTTACCAAGCCTTCGGCTTCAAACATGGTGGTTCGTTTGGAGAGAAAGGGCTTGGTGAAGCGTATTGCTTGTAATGAAGATGCTCGTTCTAAGCGCGTGCTGCTAACAGAAGAAGTGATCGAAGAAATGTCATTGGAACAGGTGGTATATAAAGACATTTCACAGCAGCTTATGTGTAAGTTGGATGCGAAAGAAGCACAGCAATTGAAAGCGCTATTAGATAAAGCGCTCGGAAACTAAACCTATTTTTTATTCTTTTATCTATTTAGTTAGCCTTGCTAACTATTGGTGGTAGTCATGCAAAACTCTATTTATAAACAGTTTTGGAAATACACAATTCCGACCGTCGCAGCCATGCTGGTCAACGGTTTATACCAAGTCGTTGATGGTATCTTTATTGGTCGTTATGTAGGTGCTGATGGATTAGCGGGGATCAACGTTGCGTGGCCGATCATTGGCTCGATACTCGGTATCGGTATGATGGTGGGCGTGGGTACGGGCGCTCTAGCCTCTATCAAGCAGGGGGAAAAAGACCGTGAGGGCGCGAAACGCATCCTTTCTACTGGTTTATTGCTTTTAGTCGCTTTGATGCCAGTTGTAGCAACAACATTGTTCTTCTTCGCCGATGATTTTATTCGCTGGCAAGGCGCGGAAGGTCGTGTTTATGAACTTGGTTTGCAGTATCTGCACATCTTAAGCGTCGCGTGTGTGTTCTCGCTTGGGTCAATTGCGGTGCCGTTCTTATTGCGCAATGACGATAGCCCGAATTTAGCCACCATCTTGATGGTGATTGGTGCCGTCATCAATATCGTGCTCGATTATATCTTTATTGCTTGGCTTGGCTGGGAGCTTAAAGGAGCGGCAATCGCAACTGCGTTAGCGCAGATGGTGGTGACGATTCTTGGTGTTGGTTACTTCTTTACTGCAAGAGCGAAGATGCGCCTGTCGACTGGCGATCTGAAAATGCAGTTTGATGTCATCCCTAAGATTGTCATGATCGGCACATCGAGCTTCTTTATGTATGCCTATGGCTCAATGATGGTCGCACTGCACAATGCGCTATTTGCCCAATACGGCAGTGCATTGCTTATTGGCGCTTACGCTATCTTGGGCTACATAGTGACGGTTTACTATTTGATTGCGGAAGGCATTGCCAATGGTATGCAACCTCTAGTGAGCTACAACCATGGTGCGCGTAATCAAGACAATATTCGTAAGCTGTTGAAGGTCGCAATGGGGACTTCGGTGCTAGGTGGGGTTGTGTTTGTTATTCTGATGAACATTTTCCCATACGAGTTTGTGTCCGTGTTTAACAACGCCGACCAACATCTTATTGATGCGACGGTAGTGGGGATTCGTCTCCATATGTTTGCGCTGTTCTTAGATGGCTTCTTGGTGGTTGCCGCAGCGTACTACCAATCGGTGAACAAAGGCAGCAAAGCGATGTTCGTGACCATTGGTAATATGGTGATTCAATTGCCGTTCTTATTCATTATGCCAAAGCTATTTGGTGTTACTGGTATCTGGATTGCGTTCCCATTATCTAACATAGCTTTGAGCTTAGTGGTGATGACAATGCTGTGGCGCGATATTAAGAAGCTAATGAACGAGAGCTCTGTAGAGGCAAGTATTCAAGCGTCTTAACGACGAACAAAAATAAAAAAGCGAGGTTATAACCTCGCTTTTTTATTGCTTTGAAGCCCGTGAGAAAGAGTTAGATGTTCTTCACTTCCAGACCCGCAAGTTGATGCCAATAACCGTTACATTGGCGGTCTTGGATCTTGCCAGGGTTAGTACCTTTCTCATTGGAACGGAACTGATCCAGTTCAGAGAAGGTGCTAAGACCAAGTGGGCTCAAACGTACCACGTCAACTAGACCTTCCATGCTTGGCAGATCGTTGATCAGGTTGTAGCAGTAACCAGACTGAGTTTGGATACCGTTTAGGTTAAATACTTCCTGACCCTCTTGGCTGCTTACTTTAATGCCCGTTGGGTACTTAATACAGCAGGTTTCGCAGTCATCTTTGGCTTTGTTTTCTGCACGAGCTGTAAAGCAGCGCGCCGAGTAAGCCAGAGGCAGATAACCATGGCTGAAGACTTCTACTTCAAACTTATTACGAATACCAAGTTCATCACATTGAACCAGAGTGTTGCTGAGCCATTCGCGTGATAGTTCTACTGGCATGCACCAGCGGATCATGCCTTGTTTTAGAAACAAGTTAAGCGTGTGAGCGTTGTAAGTATTAACCGCAGGACCAACGACGAAAGGCACTTTATGCTCAGAAGCCAGTTGAACCGCGGACACGTCATTGGCTTCAATCGCGAAGTCACCGTTGTCGATGTACTTCTTCATGATGTTCACTTCACTTGGCGCTTCTAATAGTGCCATCGTTGATAGCACGACTTGTTTGCCAGATGCAGAGAGTTCTTTCGCGATATCGAACCAATGTGCAGGCTTCATTTCACGACGTTTCGAACATACGGTTTCACCAAGGTAGATGATGTCCGCAGAGCTTGATTTTGCTTGTTCATAAAACGCTTCAACATCTTGCTTTGGCCAGAAGTACAACAGTGGACCAAGTGCGTATTTCATTGAGTTATCCATCTTAACCTCTACTGCCATTTACGGTGGTAAGCACCAAGAGTGGTTTGCGTGCCTTCAGACACGTTTGCCAACGCTGCATCCCAAGCCGCTTCTACTTGGTAAGCTTCTGGGTTTGCTTGGTAGCGATCAATCGCTGCACGCCATGTGCGCGTTACTTGTTCTACGTACGCAGGACTCCGTTGGCGACCTTCAATTTTTACTGAAGCGACATTAGCGGCAAATAGCTCTGGCAGCATCGACAGGGTGTTCAAACTGGTTGGTTCTTCCAGTGCGTGATAACGTTTTTTCTCGCCTTCAATTTCAGCTTCAAAACGACCTTTACATAAGGTTGGGTAGCCCGCGTTTTCACCTGCGCTGTAGCGATCGATCAGAATGTCGTTAAGACGAGACTCCAGACCATTCTCAGTCTCTTGCCAGCGGACGTATTTTGCTGGAGAACATGCACCAACGGTGTTTGGTGATTCACCTGTCATGTATGACGATAGGTAGCAACGACCTTCTGACATGATACACAGGCTACCAAAAGCAAAGACTTCTAGCTCGACATCACTGGTGATATTGCGAGAAAGCTGTTTTACCTGATGGATAGACAGTACGCGAGGCAGTACTACGCGTTTTACGTTGAAGTTTTGTTTGTAGAAATCAACGGCTGCAACGTTGGTTGCTGAAGCTTGCACAGAAAGGTGCAGCTCGAGCTCTGGGTATTTGCGAGCAGCGTACTCAAGTACCGCAATGTCAGCCACGATCAGTGCATCGACACCCAGTGCTGCTGCATTGTCGACAGCGTTTGTCCAACGTTCGAAACCATTTGGATGGGCAAAGGTGTTGAGTGCAACGTGGATCTTTTTGTTGCGGTCATGAACGTATTGCACCGCTTTTTCTAGCTTCTTGCCGTTGAAGTTCAGACCAGCAAAGTGACGCGCGTTGGTATCGTCTTTAAAGCCGATGTATACGGCATCTGCACCGCAATCAATCGCAGTTTTTAACGCAGGCAGGTTACCCGCAGGACACAAGAGTTCCATATGCTCACAATCATAGAGAATAAAAAGGTGCCCGCATTTTATGAAGAATTATGAATAGCGAAATTGACCTAAGTTAGGTTTAGCTCAATAAAGTTGAGATTTACCCCTTGAGAGTAAGGGGTAACACTCAGATTTTGTTGCAGTTGAGATCAGTTCTTATGACGGCGGTTTTGCGCAAACAACTCTTCCACTTCGTGTTTAGGTTGAGGACGGTAGAAATGGAAGCCCTGAATCGAGTTACATTGCAGGTTCGATAGCAGTGTTGCTTGCTGGTGGGTTTCTACACCTTCGGCAACAACGGTCAAATCTAATGATTTACCAAGATTGATGATGTTCTCAATCACCGTCACCTGTTTCGGTAGTGTATCGATGTCGTTGATAAACGCACGGTCGATTTTTAATTCATCGATAGGGAAGCGTGCTAAGTAGGAAAGGGAAGAGTAACCAGTACCGAAATCATCGATAGACAGCGCAAAACCAAGCTTCTTGATCGCATTAAGCATTTGCAAAGTGTGTTCGCTATCGCTCATTACCGCACTTTCGGTGAGCTCAAAGGTAATGCAGCTTGGGTCAAGTTCAGTAGTGCGCAGTAACTTCTCCATATAGTCGATCAGTTGTGGGTTACCGAACTGCTCTGGAGAAAGGTTGATCGCCACGCGTCCCGGTAGAATGCCTTGCAGTTTCCAACGTTTTACTGTGTTAAACACATCGCGCATGACCACGCGACCAAGGTGTTCAATTAAGCCTGCACGCTCGGCGACAGGGATAAATGCGCCCGGGCTGATGTAGCCTTCGACTGGGTGCTTCCAACGTACAAGCGCTTCGGCGCCGTTAATGCTGAAGTCACGCGCGTTAACCTTCGGTTGGTACCAGACTTCCAACCCGTTTTGCTGCAAGGCTTTCTGCAGTTCAATTTCTAGCCATAAACGCATGCGCGCTTCTTTGTTCATCTGATCGTTGAATTTAATCAGACGGTTCCGACCGCGATCTTTCGCTTCATACATTGCAGTGTCAGCATTTTGCAGCAGAATGCGTGCATCTTGCCCATCTTCGGGGTAACGCACACTACCGATAGAGCATGCAAGGCGTTTACTGAAGTGATGCAGATCGAAAGGTTGGTTAATCAGAGAAATAATGCGCTCAGAGAGAATCTCCGCCATGCGAGTGTTTTCTGGCTCAGGCAGAATGATACCAAACTCATCGCCGCCCAAGTGCCCAATGATGGCTTGATTAGGTAAAGATCGTTTTAAGCGGGCGGAGACTTCTTGAATCACTTTGTCACCGATGTGGTGACCAAGTGAGTCGTTAATGTTCTTAAAGTTATCGATGTCGAGGTAGAAAACCAGCAACGGTGTCTGGCTCTTAATCAGTTGCTCTAATCGTTTCGTAAAGCCAAAGCGGTTATACAGCTTGGTCAGTGAATCGATGTGTGCGTCTTCATTGGAATTAGAAGAGAGCAGCTTGGGCGCGTCATCGGCATCTTGGATCAAAATGATTTGAGATTCACTCCCAAGAATTGCTGTGGTATCAGCATGCAACTGAACTTTCCGTTCGAAGCCACAGCGGGCGCTGGTCAGACACACAAAAGGTTTTTCAGAAAGTAATGTGCTGATGCGATGGGTGAAGACTTTTTTGCTGTTTTCATCGATAAACAAGCGAGTCAGCTCTTCACCAAGTAGCTCATGAGGCGAGTTCAACCCGAGTAAACGTGCGGAGGCTGGGTTGGCAGAGATGATGATGTCATCTTCTACCAATAACAAACCGTCAGGCAGTAATTGGGTTAATTTGGCGAACTTACTTTCTGACTCTTCTAAAGAACGAACCAGAATTTGTTTCTCAGACGTATCGATGGCGTGGAAGACCACGAAGCGGATTTCATTTTCTTCATGAACTGGAGAAAGGCTAAAGTGGAGGCTGGTTTCAAGGTCCGTTTCGTCAAGCGTGATTTCCGCTTCAACATGATCGCCTTTGAACGCGCGTTGGTAGTAGGGCGCGAGCTTCTTATAGAACTGCTCTCCCAGTACTTGGCTGTCGTTCAGACCAACGATGTCGTCGTGTCCTAAGCCTGCAATGTCACAATAGCGATCACTTACCATTCGATAATTGTGTTTCTTATCAAGAATGGCAAAAAAGAATGGGCTATTTGAGGTAAGCGTTGCAAACCAATGTTGTAATTGCTGGGAAGGCATTAAGGTGTTACCGATCTCCAATGAGCCTGATTATTCGTCCGTGTAATAAAAACGCTATTTTGATAACTATAACTTTGAACATACCGTTATTAAAGCGTTTATCCACGTCTTCGCGTCAATAATACACGTAAGGTCAAAAAAACGACGCTTGGGTGAGTAAAACTGCCTATTTCTAAAACAAACAGATTTATTGATACATAACAGGTACTGGTATTACTCTATTGCGTAAGATAGACAACCTTATGACAAAGTAACGGATAATTAGCGTGTTAAACAAGATTCGCAGTCAACTAGTAAAGAACGCAGCATCAATTTTGCGATCTCCAGTCCAGTTATTGCCACAAACTGTTCAGAAAAAAGCCTTATTGGAAGGTTTGAAAATGGTGTTCAAAGAAGCCCTAGAAGATGGCGATTTTGAGTTCCTTGAAGACAAGTGGTTAAAAGTTGCGATTAAAGACTTGAACTTAGCATGGTACATCAGCTACCAAGATGAAAAATTAGTGGTAGCAGAGAAACCGGTTCAGGAAGATGTAAGCTTTAGTGGTAACCTTAACGACCTAGTACTTATTGCTGGTCGCAAAGAAGACCCTGATACGCTGTTCTTCCAACGTCGTCTTTCTATCGAGGGCGACACTGAGCTTGGCTTAGAAGTGAAAAACCTGATGGACAGTGTCGACTTAGAGCAGTTACCAAAAGCGATGCAAGTAGCACTGAACCAATTGGCTGACTTTGTTCAGAAAGGGGTTCAAGCACCTGCACAAGAAACCGGAGTAGCGAATGCTTATTCGAACTGAAGCCCCTGCGGACATTCTCACCATTGACCGCTTATTAAAACACGCTTTCCCAACGGATGCGGAAGCCAACCTAGTGATGCGTTTACGTGAAAACGGTAAGCTCACTCTGTCTTTGGTGGCATGTACCGATGAAGGTGAAGTGGTTGGTCACGCGTTGTTTAGCCCTGTGACGTTGAATGGTGAAGATTTGTCATGGCAAGGTCTTGCGCCTTTGGCTGTACATGAAGATTACCGCCGCCAAGGCATTGCCGCTGAGTTAATCAAAGAAGGCTTTGATTCACTGCGTGATTTTGGTTACCCAGTGTGTGTGGTATTGGGCGAGCCGGGTTACTATGCGCGCCAAGGCTTTACAGCCAGCGAAGAGATGGGCTTCGACTGTGCGTGGGAAGTACCGCAAGGTGCGTTCCGTGTAGCAGAATTGGTCGAAGGTCAGTGTGACGGACGTTCTGGTCGCATCGATTATTCTCCAGAATTCTCTGAGCTATAATTGCCAACATTGAATGACAAAGCCCGCTGTAAAAAGCGGGCTTTGTTTTTGAACTCTTAGTGAGTCGTACAGAGTAAAAGTGGTTTAATCCTGTTCTTGGACGCGTTTTTTACCCCAAACTTCGATTTTTGCCTTTTTACTCATGCCAGCAGCATTCAATGTCATGTTACCCCAGCTTTTGTATTCCATCTCTAAACGTTTGAATTTCGCATCTTCAGAACCCGGCAGTGTCCAAGCGCGCGTCGACATGCCTTTGGTCAGAGTACCAACCATGGTTTTGAGTTTTTTCTCGCTGCCATCGGTCATGGTCACTTTCATGTTCTTAATACTCATGGTGCCTTGAGTGCACTTAATTTTGATCTTGCTGAATTTACGGTTTTGAAACAGACCGTTTGGCTCTACTGTGTCGGTTTCTGTTTGGAAGTTCACGGTTTTCTCTGCGATCAGCTCCCAACCATCGTTGCTATCCTTAGCGAATGCGGTAAAGCTGGTGGTGGCGATAAGTAACGTAATAGCGATTGATTGGAAAAGCTTCATAACACCTCTGACTTTAAATGCGAAATTTTGATAGGATTGCCTCGTTCAAATAGGTGACAAAAGATGTCAATTAACGAGAAACAATATTTACATGAAATGGGGATCAGCACTTGGGAGCTGAGTCACCCAGAAAGGCTGGAAGGCTATCAATCGCCATTATTGGATTTGCAAAGTTCTTGTAAACTCCTATTGGTATCGCCAACGTGTCCAGAAAACGAGACAGCTTTGATGTTTGAGCGTGTTTTAAAAAGCATTAAGCTCACGCTTGACGACGCGCTGCACCTAGAGCCTGAACGCTTATCCATGCTGGGTGAGCATCAACTAGAGTGGGTGTGGTTCGCAGGCTGTGAGGCAGATGCCAGCATCAATGCCAAGCAACTGACTTCACCGCTATTACAAGATATTGATGGCAACAACGAACAACGCCGTGCATTGTGGCAACAAATCTGTTCGTACTCTTAACGGAGCTAACGCGTGACAATTGAAATTACGCCGATGGGTGCGGAGCACCTTGACCAAGTTTGGCAAATCGAACAGCAAGCGCATTCTCACCCTTGGGCAGAATCTTTGGTTCGTGATTTATCCAGTCGCGGTGCTTGTCATCATGTGATGCTGGAAGGTACTCAGGTGGTGGGTTACTTCTATGGGCAGAATATTGTTGGGGAAGTGACGTTATTGAATATTGCCGTAGCGCCATCTCATCAAGGCAAAGGGCTTGGGCAAAAATTACTGGATGCGTTTATCGAATACTGCGAGCAAGCCAAAGCAGAAAGCGCTTGGTTGGAGGTACGTGAAAGCAACCACCCGGCAATCCATATTTATGAGCAAGCGGGTTTTAATGAAGTGGATCGTCGTTATAACTATTACCCAGCTAAAACGGGTAATGGGAAAGAAGATGCCATCATCATGAGCTACCTGTTTTTTAATGAGTAAGGTCTGTAGATAGCAAATAAATTGCACACACCTTAAGTTCATCGTCACATTAATAAGCCTCGGAATTCCCGAGGCTTTTTACTTTCTGGCATTTTACTTCATCCTTTTGACCGATTTGCCAAGCTTATTTTTGTTCGCTTTATTACCATGTAGGTTATAAGTTTATAAATTATATGAAACAAGATCTTGTCGGGAGGAAGAATTTACGATGCCGTATCCGCAAAAATTCGATACTCCTGTTGCTCAGTTGTTTGATGAGCAGAGTAGGGGAACTGTTCTAACTGTCTTAATGTTGGTGACCTTGGCGACATTTGTGCCACTTGGTATTAAAAATCTCCTGATTGGGGAGACATTCCTTGGGTGTGTTTTACTGGCTTTCCAACTGAGTTTCATTATTGAGTTTGCTGCATTGTTTATCCTTGGTGAAAGTAAAATTGGATATCGTATTCCACTGTTTTTGCTTTGGTTATCAGTGGTTTTAAGTGTGCATATCTTTGGCATCATCGCGACGTATTGGGTATTTCCGGTCATTGTGGCTTTGGTATTTATCATCCCGAGTAAAGATGCGTTGGTTACCAACGGGTGGATCATAGCTGGCTGTACATTCTCTGCTTGGTATCAACTTGAATGGAGCATCACTTTACGTTTTGTTGTTGCGGTAATTTGCTGCGCCATAGTTGCGCATGTGGCAGTGCATAAAATTGTTGAGTTGCAGGATAGGTTGAAGTTTCTTTCTACTAGAGACTCGATGACAGGTGCTCTTAATCGAGGGCAGTTAGAAGCTTTTCTTCTACGAGCCTTAGATGAAAAAAGAAGCGGTACCACCTCTTCAATAGCAGTCATTGATATTGACCATTTTAAACAGGTAAATGATTTGTACGGTCATGATGTTGGGGATGAGGTGATCAGTCAGATCGTTACAACGCTCAATGACTATTCAAGAGAGTACGATTTGCTGTTTCGATTGGGGGGAGATGAGTTCTTGATCTTGTTTGAAGGACTTTCCGATCAAACCGCGCAATTTATGATGAGTAGCATCAGCGATAAGGTGCGCGCCAAACATTATCCTCGCCATGCAAAAGTGTCTTTGAGTGTGGGCATTTCTGAGTGCTTGCTCGATGATGACACACCAGATCTTTGGCTAAAGCGTGCTGACATTGCTTTGTACGATGCAAAGCAAAATGGGCGGGACCAAATTGTAGTGGCTTCTACCATTGCTGCTGAAGTCGAATTGCTGGACTGGCAGGACGAAGCTCAGCAACGTAGTTATCTATAAACTCGCGAGGACAAACTCACGAGGAAAGTTGCCCCTAAAGCAATAATAAGCGAGAATACCGCGCAATATTGAATCGAATAAAGCTTGTTTGAATTTCGAGCAAGTCATCAGACATCAAAGAAGACCAGTTTCATGTCAAATACACCTTTTCTAGGCGAAGTTTCTAAGCGTAGAACGTTCGCTATTATTTCTCACCCGGATGCGGGTAAAACCACCATTACTGAAAAAGTACTGTTATTCGGAAACGCGATCCAAAAAGCAGGTACGGTTAAAGGTCGTGGTAACGCACAGCACGCAAAATCAGACTGGATGGAAATGGAAAAGGAACGTGGTATCTCGGTTACTACTTCTGTAATGCAGTTCCCTTACAACGATTGTCTGGTAAACCTACTTGATACTCCTGGACACGAAGACTTCTCGGAAGATACTTACCGTACTCTAACGGCAGTTGACTCATGTCTGATGGTTATCGATGCAGCGAAAGGTGTTGAGGACCGTACTCGTAAACTAATGGAAGTTACACGTCTACGTGACACGCCAATCGTAACCTTCATGAACAAACTTGACCGTGACGTTCGTGATCCAATGGAAGTATTGGATGAAGTAGAAAACGAATTGGGCATGATGTGTGCGCCAATCACATGGCCAATCGGCTGTGGTAAAGAGTTTAAAGGTGTTTACCACATTCACCGTGACGAAACGATTCTGTACGAATCAGGTCATGGTCATGAGATCCAAGAAGTTCGCATCATCAAAGGTCTAGACAATCCAGAGCTAGACGAAAAAGTAGGTGAAAGCCTAGCAGAAAGCGTTCGTGAAGAGCTTGAGCTTGTCATGGGCGCATGCCCTGAGTTTGACTTAGAGCTATTCCTAACGGGTGAACTAACGCCAGTTTACTTTGGTACGGCACTGGGTAACTTTGGTGTTGACCACATGCTAGACGGTCTGACGGAGTGGGCTCCTGCACCGAAAACGCGTCAAGCAGTTGAGCGTGATGTTGAAGCAACAGAAGACAAGTTCTCTGGTTTCGTATTTAAGATCCAAGCAAACATGGATCCAAAACACCGTGACCGTATTGCCTTCATGCGTATCGTATCGGGCACTTACACGCAAGGCATGAAGATGAACCACGTTCGTCTTGGCAAGCAAGTGAGTATTTCAGATGCGGTAACCTTTATGGCGGGTGACCGTTCTCGTGCAGAGCACGCTTACGCGGGTGACATTATTGGTCTACACAACCACGGCACTATCCAAATTGGTGACACTTTCACTCAAGGTGAAGCGCTGAAGTTCTCTGGTATTCCAAACTTTGCTCCGGAATTGTTCCGTCGTATTCGTCTAAAAGATCCATTGAAGCAGAAGCAGCTACTAAAAGGTCTGGTTCAGCTGTCTGAAGAAGGTGCGGTACAGGTATTCCGTCCATTGCAAAACAACGACCTTATCGTAGGTGCGGTTGGTGTACTTCAGTTTGACGTGGTTGTAGCTCGTTTGAAGTCAGAATACAACGTTGAAGCGATCTATGAAGGCGTGAACGTGGCAACTGCTCGTTGGGTTGAGTGTGGCGATGCGAAGAAACTGGATGAGTTCCAGCGTAAGAACCAAACGAACCTAGCATTGGACGGTGGCGATAACCTAACTTACATCGCACCGACCATGGTTAACCTAAACCTAGCGCAAGAGCGTTTCCCTGATATCGATTTCCGTGCGACACGTGAGCACTAATCGAATCTAACTCGCTTTACATCGCATACTAGATTATAAGCCGCCGTTAGCTATACACTTAGTTAACGGCGGTTTTTTATTTGGTTTACAAAGAACTCTATGAGCTAAAAAAAGGGTGGGCAATGAACTGGTTTAAAAAAGGACTTAAACGCTACGATGATTGGTGCAAAGAGATGGGACTAACACCCGATCAAAAGCGCAGTTGTGTGCCGTACAAACAAGACCCAGCTAATGAGCCACCTTCAACAAAGAAAGAAGAGCAAGAGAAGCCAAGTAATGAAACTATTTGATACTCATTGCCACTTTGACTTCGATGTCTTCCAAGATGACTTTGCATATCAAGTTGAGCTTGCGCGTGAGCAAGGAGTAGAGCGTATCCTTATTCCGTCTGTCGGGCCAAGTAATTGGACTCGCATTCAAGACCTCGCCAATCAATATTCTCATCTCTATTATGCACTGGGTTTTCATCCCTATTTTCTCCAACAAGAGTTTGAGCAATTTGCTCCAGAGTTGGAATCATTGCTTTCTTCTTCCAACCGGCAATGCGTTGCAATAGGAGAGTGCGGTTTGGATTTCACTATTGAAGTGCCAGTTGAGCGACAAGAGCGCGCGCTTGAGTTGCAATTTGAGTTAGCAAAGCGGTTTGATTTACCGGTGATCCTGCACAGCCGCAAAGCGCACAATCGACTTATTCAGATGGTTAAAGCGGCACATTTACCAAAAGGTGGGGTGTTGCATGCGTTCTCAGGCAGCTACCAACAGGCGATGGAATGGGTTCGATTAGGCTTTTCGATTGGCGTCGGAGGCACCATTACGTATCCGAGAGCTAACAAAACTCGCGACGCAATTCAAAGATTACCCCTTGAACATCTCGTCTTAGAAACGGATGCCCCAGATATGCCTATACTTGGCTATCAGGGTGAGCCGAATCATCCCTCACAACTTATTCATGTTCTCAATGAATTGACTTCTTTACATAGCAAAAGCAAGCAATCGATTGCTTCTCAGCTGTGGGAAAATAGCAATTCTGCTTTCTTTATATGTGAATAAAATCTAAAGAAGCTGTTTAAAAGCGAAAACGTTTTCCTGCTTATTGTGAGTTGACTCACAAACGAGAGTGAATCAATGATGAATCTTATAAGAAAGTGTGAGGGTGGCATTACTTTAATTGATTCTGCATGAGTATAATTGCCCCCGCTTTATAGCTCCATTTTGTAACACGCCAATAAATAACTTATAAGGAAGTCATAAACTATGAGCCTGTTTATGAGCCTAGTCGGTATGGTAGTGCTTCTTGCTATCGCATTTGCATTTTCCAATAACCGTAAAGCTATCAATCTAAGAACTGTGGGTGGCGCATTTGCTATCCAATTCATCCTAGGTGCATTCGTTCTTTACGTACCTTGGGGCCGTGATCTACTAAACGGTTTCTCTACTGGTGTTTCTAACGTTATCAACTACGGTAACAACGGTTCATCATTCCTATTCGGTGGTCTTGTTTCTGACAAGATGTTCGAAGTATTCGGCGGCGGCGGCTTCATCTTCGCATTCCGCGTTCTTCCTACACTGATCTTCTTCTCAGCACTGATTTCAGTTCTTTACTACATTGGCGTAATGCAGTGGGTTATCAAGATTCTTGGTGGTGCACTACAAAAAGCGCTTGGCACTTCTCGTGCGGAATCAATGTCTGCAGCAGCTAACATTTTCGTAGGTCAAACTGAAGCACCTCTTGTTGTTCGTCCTTTCGTTCCAAAAATGACTCAATCTGAGCTATTTGCGGTAATGTGTGGTGGTCTAGCATCTGTAGCTGGTGGTGTACTAGCAGGTTACGCTTCAATGGGTGTACCTCTAGAGTACCTAGTAGCAGCATCATTCATGGCAGCACCAGGTGGTCTACTATTCGCTAAGATTCTTCACCCAGAGACTGATCAGCCTCACGAAGACATCGAAGAAGCAATGGACGGTGGCGACGACAAACCAGCTAACGTAATCGACGCAGCAGCGGGCGGTGCGGCTTCTGGTCTACAACTAGCACTAAACGTTGGTGCAATGCTAATCGCGTTCGTAGGTCTGATTGCGCTTGTTAACGGTATGCTAGGTGGCATCGGCGGTTGGTTCGGTATGCCTGAACTGACTCTAGAACTAATCCTAGGTTACGCGTTCTCTCCACTAGCATTCCTAATCGGTGTTCCTTGGGACGAAGCAGTTGTTGCTGGTTCATTCATCGGTCAGAAACTAGTTATTAACGAATTCGTTGCATACTTGAACTTCACACCTTACCTAGGTGACAGCGCTCAAGTAGTTGCGGCAACTGGTGAAGTAATGTCTGAGAAGACTACAGCTATCATCTCATTCGCACTATGTGGCTTCGCGAACCTTTCTTCTATCGCGATCCTACTTGGTGGTCTAGGTAGCCTTGCACCAAACCGTCGTTCAGATATCGCTCGCATGGGTATTAAAGCAGTTCTTGCTGGTACGTTGTCTAACCTAATGGCAGCGACTATTGCAGGCTTCTGCCTTAGCCTTGCAGCATTTTAATTAGAATCGGTTCTTAATATATAGACGCCGTTTTAAACCATGCCCTGTAGCAAGAGATTGCTGCGGGGCATTTTTCGTTTTTTGGACCTGAAAACTTAACCGCACGTAGGTCTACGTGAGTGGCTTACGCAGTCGGTGGAATAGGGGCTGGAAAATTTTGAGATACAAACCGTTTGCGCTCTATTTGGTGCTACAGTTTTGCGGTGAATATCTATAATGTAGTAATCACGAGATCGTGGTTATGATAACCACTTAATCATAGAGTGAATATTACATACTCGATGGGCAAATGAATTGCCCTCAATATCAAATCAAACAAGCGTTTTATTGTTTGATGTGATATTAAAGACACCGCAATCATAGATTGTTGTGCCATAGGCCAAACTGGTACTGTGCGGTGACAAGGATAGCAATTGGCATATGACTTTTTCGCAGTATATGCCGAGTCTTCAGGGAACCAAGTCCGTTCATAAATAGACTGTTTAGCCAATTTCTCACACTGTCTCGACTTGTTGATTATAGTTAGAGAAGTGATGTGAGGCTGAGTAGTGAATTTTTTGAATATTGATCGGAGATAGAAATGAGCGATTTAAAAGCAGCAGCGCTACGTGCACTGAAACTTATGGACCTTACTACGCTAAATGATGATGACACTGATGCAAAAGTGATCTCACTATGTCATGACGCGAAATCTGCAGTAGGCAACACAGCTGCAATTTGTATTTACCCTCGCTTTATTCCTATTGCTAAGAAGACACTTCGTGAGCAAGGCACGCCAGAAGTTCGTATCGCAACAGTAACGAACTTCCCACACGGTAACGACGATATTGAAATCGCTGTTGCTGAAACAAAAGCGGCTGTCGCTTACGGTGCAGACGAAGTTGACGTAGTTTTCCCATACCGCGCTCTAATGGCGGGTGATGAGAAAGTGGGCTTCGAGCTAGTTAAGCAATGTAAAGAAGCTTGTGGTGACATCCTTCTTAAAGTGATCATCGAAACTGGTGAACTTAAAGAAGAAGCGCTAATCAAGAAAGCATCTCAAATCTGTATTGAAGCAGGTGCTGACTTCATTAAAACTTCAACTGGTAAAGTGCCAGTAAACGCAACGCCTGAATACGCTCGCATGATGCTTGAAGTTATTCGTGACATGGGTGTTGCAGAAACTGTTGGTTTCAAACCAGCAGGTGGTGTGCGTACTGCTGAAGATGCAGCGGCATACCTGGCAATGGCTGACGAAATCCTAGGTGATAACTGGGTTGATGCTCGTCATTACCGTTTCGGTGCGTCTAGCCTGCTTACAAACCTACTAAATACATTAGAAGTATCGGACGAAGTCGCTGATCCAACAGCGTACTAATTCCAACAATACGTCTGAACGGTAGCACCAACTTTGGTGCTACCAAACCTCTTCTATCCTACTTATACCATGGCTCAAAATGAGCTTGGGAGGCACTAATGTATTTACCACAAGAAATTATCCGTAAAAAACGTGACGGCGAAGTTCTAACAGCCGACGAAATCAACTTCTTCATTCAAGGCGTAGCGAACAACAGTGTATCTGAAGGTCAGATCGCTGCATTTGCTATGACAATCTTCTTCAATGAAATGACGATGCCAGAACGTATCGCACTAACGTGTGCAATGCGTGATTCAGGTATGGTTATCGATTGGAGCCACATGAACTTTGGTGGTCCAATTGTCGATAAGCACTCTACTGGTGGTGTGGGTGACGTAACTTCTCTAATGCTTGGTCCAATGGTGGCTGCATGTGGTGGTTTCGTACCAATGATCTCTGGTCGTGGTCTTGGCCATACTGGCGGTACGCTGGATAAGCTTGAGTCTATCCCTGGCTACAACATCACGCCAACAAACGATGTATTCGGTCAAGTGACCAAAGATGCTGGTGTGGCTATCATCGGTCAAACGGGTGATCTTGCTCCTGCGGATAAGCGTGTTTACGCGACTCGCGATATCACGGCTACTGTAGACAACATTTCACTAATCACGGCGTCGATTTTATCGAAGAAGCTTGCTGCTGGTCTTGAATCTCTAGTGATGGACGTAAAAGTTGGCTCTGGTGCATTCATGCCAACTTATGAAGCGTCTGAAGAGCTAGCAAAATCAATCGTTGCGGTAGCAAACGGTGCAGGCACTAAGACAACCGCTATCCTCACGGACATGAACCAAGTCTTGGCGTCTTCTGCGGGTAACGCAGTGGAAGTACGTGAAGCGGTTCGCTTCCTAACAGGTGAATACCGTAACCCACGTCTACTTGAAGTAACAATGGCGTCATGTGCAGAAATGCTGGTACTTGGCAAACTTGCTGAGAACACAGAAGACGCACGTGCAAAACTGATGGAAGCGCTAGACAACGGCAAAGCTGCTGAGTGCTTCGGTAAGATGGTTGCTGGTCTAGGTGGTCCTGCGGACTTCGTAGAAAACTACGATAACTACCTAGAAAAAGCAGAAATTATTAAACCTGTATACGCAACAGAAACTGGCGTTGTATCTGCGATGGACACTCGTGCTATCGGCATGGCTGTTGTTTCAATGGGCGGCGGTCGTCGCGTTGCGACAGATGAAATCGACTACGCAGTTGGTTTCGATAACTTCATCCGTCTAGGTGAAGTAGCAGATAGTGATAAACCTCTTGCGGTTATTCATGCTCGCACTGAAGAGCAATGGGAAGAAGCCGCTAAAGCACTTCGCAGTGCAATCACTGTAGGTGGTGAGTACACACCAACTCCAGAGGTTTACCGTCAAATCCGTGCAGAAGATCTTTAATCGAATAAGTAATTACACAAGGCCTACTCAACCATAATAAGAAGCCGAGTGGGCCTAAGGAACGAGCAATGAAAAGAGCATTTATTTTAGTACTAGACTCATTCGGCATCGGCGCAGCTGCAGATGCAGAACAATTTGGTGATGTAGGTTCAGACACATTAGGTCATATTGCAGACCAGTGTGAGCAAGGCTTAGCAGATAACGATCAACGTAAAGGTGCACTTCGTCTTCCAAACCTATCTAAGTTAGGTTTGGCAATGGCACATAAAGAGTCAACAGGTCGCTTCGCACCTGGCCTAGACGCAGATGCAGAAATCATTGGTGCGTACGGTCACGCAGCAGAGCTTTCTTCAGGTAAAGATACTCCATCTGGTCACTGGGAAATCGCTGGTGTGCCTGTTCTGTTTGATTGGGGCTACTTCACAGATAAAGCGAACAGCTTCCCGAAAGAGCTGACTGATCGCATCCTTGAGCGTGCGGGTTTAGACGGCTTCCTAGGTAACTGCCATGCATCAGGTACTCAAGTATTGGATGACCTTGGTGAAGAGCACATGAAGACAGGTCAGCCAATTTTTTACACGTCTGCTGACTCTGTATTCCAAATTGCATGTCACGAAGAGACTTTCGGTCTAGACCGTCTACTAGAGCTTTGCCAAATTGCACGTGAAGAGCTAGAAGATTACAACATCGGTCGTGTTATTGCGCGTCCTTTCATTGGTCCTGGTAAAGGTCAATTTGAACGTACAGGTAACCGTCGTGACCTTTCTGTTGAGCCACCATCAGCAACTGTTCTTCAGAAGCTAGTTGATGAGAAGCAAGGTGATGTGGTTTCTATCGGTAAGATCGCTGATATTTACGCGAACTGCGGCATCACTAAGAAAGTGAAAGCGACAGGTATCCCTGCACTGTTCGAAGCAACACTAGAGCAAATCAAAGAAGCGGGTGACAACACTATCGTATTCACTAACTTTGTAGACTTCGACTCAGCGTACGGTCACCGTCGTGACGTAGCGGGTTATGCTGCGGCACTTGAGTATTTCGATGGTCGCATCAACGAAGTGCTAGAGCTAATGGAAGAAGACGATGTTCTTATCCTAACGGCAGACCACGGTTGTGATCCAACATGGCCTGGTACTGACCATACTCGTGAGCACATTCCAGTAATTGTTTATGGTAAGAAAGTACCAGCGGGCTCACTAGGTCGTCGTGATAGCTTTGCAGATATCGGTCAAACATTGGCAAGTTACTTCGGTACATCACCAATGGATTACGGTAAGAACTTCCTATAATTAGGTAGGTTTTGAAAACTAGGAGCTTGATTGCTCCTAGTTTTATGTTGGCAGCATGAAAATGTTGCTTGTCGGAAATGAGAATATTCTAGCCAAAACCGCCAGTAGCAGTGCGGATCGCTAGAGACAGGTTAAGGAAAAGAAACATGGCAACTCCACATATCAACGCAGAAATGGGTGCATTCGCAGACGTCGTTCTAATGCCGGGTGACCCGCTACGTGCTAAATACATTGCAGAGACTTTCCTTGAAGATGTAGTTCAAGTATGTGACGTTCGTAATATGTTCGGTTACACCGGCACTTACAAAGGTCGTAAGATCTCAGTAATGGGTCACGGTATGGGTATTCCATCATGTTCAATCTACGTGACTGAGCTAATCAAAGACTTCGGTGTGAAGAAAGTGATTCGTGTAGGTAGCTGTGGCGCAGTGAACGAAGATATCAAAGTACGTGATGTTGTTATCGGCATGGGCGCTTGTACTGATTCTAAAGTTAACCGCATCCGCTTTAAAGGTCATGACTTTGCCGCTATTGCTGACTACAAAATGGTTCGCGCAGCAGAAGAAGCAGCGAAAGCTCGCGGCGTAGACGTAAAAGTAGGTAACCTGTTCTCAGCAGAACTGTTCTACACGCCAGATCCAGAAATGTTCGACGTAATGGACAAGTACGGTATCGTAGGTGTTGAAATGGAAGCGGCTGGTATCTACGGCGTTGCTGCTGAGTACGGCGCGAAAGCTCTGACTATCTGTACTGTTTCTGACCACATCAAAACTGGCGAGCAAACCACATCAGACGAACGTCAAACTACGTTCAACGACATGATGCTAATCGCACTTGATTCAGTATTGCTAGGTGATGAAGAGTAAGGGCGAACAGCCTTCTATTCTTTTGCTTATCAGCATAAAAAAACAGCCCGCATCATGCGGGCTGTTTTATTTTGATAAATTGGTTTTTGAACTACTTGGTTAGCAATAGGTTTTCACCTTTTTTACGGCGGATCGGCTGTCTGCGTAAAATCATGATGAACAGCATGCCACATGCAAAGCTCATCAGTACCATCATGTACATGTAACGATCACTTTTACGGTAGTGATGATCAGAGATTGCCGTTACACGACCGGTTTCAAAAGTCACTCGTACAAAGCCAATCACTGCGCCATCTGCCAGTACCGGTTCAACGAGCTGCTGACGTCCAATCGACGCTGTCGCAAGTGGCGTATCTAATCCAAGTACCTCTCGTACAGACAGCGCTTCTTTGCTGGATGCAAGACGCACACCTTGCGCGTCATAGATGGTCGCATCGAATACCAGACGGTCTTGTGCTAACTGATTCGTCAGTTTAAGCAGACGTTCTTGGTCTTTATTTATGATCATTTCACTGGCAGATAACGACGCCTGTGAAATCAAAACTTTTGTCAGGGTTTCAAGCTGCTGCGCTTGTATCTTCTCATTACCCTTACTGATGACGACACTGTTTTTGATGGTGACAAATAGCATCACACACAGCAGTATCAGCGCCAGAATTCGTAGGGCATTCCTTACTGAGAATAAGGATTCACTCATGCTCTTTACTCGTCCATTCAAAACAAAACAAAGACTTGCCTTTTTAGCTTGTTGAGGTAACGTTTTAGCAAAGTCACAAGGGATTATATACATGGACGCGTCAAAAAGCTTGCCTATCAGAAGGCATACGACTCTTTTAAAACGACTACCCGAAACTCGCTTTGCTACTCAGCTCGATAAAGCCAAGGCTAACTGGATTGTATTTGGTGAGCACCTTGAGCCTCGCAATTTTGAAGACATCGATTTTTTTACCGGCTTCTATAACCCAATTTTAGATACTTGGAAGGTAGGTCAGTATGAAGTGGCATTGATGGCGGGTAACCTTACGCCAGAGCACGAAACCATTCTGAAAAGCTTAAATCTGGATTACGCTTCTTTAAACGAAGTACCGGATCTTTCTGTGCCGGGTTTGGTTGTGTTTGATATGGATTCAACTGCGATTCAAATCGAGTGTATCGACGAGATTGCTAAACTTGCCGGTGTAGGCGAAGAAGTCGCCGAAGTCACCGAACGAGCCATGCAAGGTGAGCTGGACTTTGAACAAAGTTTACGTCAGCGCGTTGGTAAGCTGAAAGGGGCTGATGAAGCCATTCTTGAGCGGGTACGAAGCCAACTGCCATTCATGCCAGACTTCGAAGCGTTGATTACAACCTTCAATGCATTGGGTTGGAAGACTGCGATTGCCTCTGGTGGATTCACTTACTTCTCCGACTTTATTAAAGACAAAGTGGGATTGGATTTTGCGCAATCCAACCAACTAGAAATTGTTGATGGCAAATTGACGGGTGAAGTGCTTGGCGATGTTGTATCTGCCCAAACCAAAGCTGACATTTTGGTAGAGCTTGCAGAAGAGTACGAGATTGAGCAACACAATACCGTCGCAGTCGGTGACGGTGCAAATGATCTGGTGATGATGTCTGCTGCAGGGCTGGGTGTGGCTTATCACGCTAAACCTAAAGTTGAAGAGCAAGCGCAAACTGCCGTTCGATTCGCAGGTCTAGGTGGTGTGCTGTGTATTCTTTCTGGCGCTTTAGTTAAGCAGCAGAAAATCAGTTGGAAAGCGAAACCATAATCTGGGTTTTCACGACGAAACACGATAGAAAAACACCGCCAGTTTGGCGGTGTTTTGTTATTCAGTCAGTTCTAATCGCACGATCACTTCTTCAGTAATGTCTTCAAATTCGCTGTAGCCAACTAGTGCGGTCAGCTCTTTTTCTAGTTTACTGGCTTGATGAACCCCAAATTGGGTTAAATCACTCAAGTCCTGGCGCAGCAAAGAAGTCATCGGATCAAAGATTGGCGCGGTAGAAATACGGGTTGCGTAAAACTCACCCATCATGCGGGCTTTCTTTATGAACTGAATACGTTCTTTGACACTGGTAAAATCTTGTTGCAGCTTCGACTCTAGCCCAGTGATTTTGCTACCAACTTTCGCCACGCTGATGTAAACATCTTGATGTCTCGCCTGAGCGCCATCAATACGTTTAATTGGTTCGGCGATCAGAGTGCTAGATCGTCCCTTAAATAATGGTTCGAGAGAGAACTGCTGATTGTGACCAAGGCGTGCGTATAACTCGATGTGCTTCGCTAATGGGAAGTTGACACCAATAACGGGAGTTTTCACCGAAGAGGCTGCGCTTTTACTAATAAAGATTGGCGTACTCAAAATACGTGAGAGTAGGACACTGTGCAGCCTTTCCAACAATGCGTTACTTGGCAGCATCTCTTTTTGTGGGATGAGTTTGTCTTGGTTGTGCTCGATAATGCTATTGAAGAAAGCAATAACACGCATGGTTTTGCTGTCTTCATCTATGACCAGTTGCACGCTACGACCATCGGGACTCACCCGAATAATCCGATAAGGGACTTCTGAAAGAGGCAATTTCTTATCGTATAACTGTAGCTCTCGGAAGTTGATGCGTACTTCTTGCCCTGAGCGTAATTCCGTCGGCTCATCCAAGCGTAAGCCCAAGCCTCGCTTAGAGATATCCATGGTAAAGCCTGCAGCTTTCGCACTTCCGGTATTAAGCACTAAAGGGGTTTTGAAGCGATAACGGGGCTCTTTTCGACGAGATTGGGCGTCAAAGTAAATACCTTTTGGATTGCCGATGATCTTACGTGGATGGCGAAAAGCATTAAGTGTATTCGCGGGCACGCGAGGTTTTTCAGTAAGCAAATAATCCTGTCCAGACTTCTCATCGGCAATTTCTTGCAAAATGCCTACGTGGGTCAGTTTTTGCGAACTTTCGGCTAACTCAGAAGAAAACGCAGCAAGGTCTTCTTTTTCTTGTTGAGACAGTTCAAAAATCGAAATGCGGAAAGCACGCCAACTGGCGCGTTTGGCTCCCAGGTGCCAGAACAATTGACGCTGCTCTCTGGTCGCTTCTGGGCGCAGCATTGAATAGAAGTACGTTTTGTTGTCATGCTCATGAGTAAAGGAATAGAGCACGTTGGTTGCCCCTTTGACCCCCGGCGCAATTAACGAAGCCATCCTTTTCGGATTGAACAACGAACCAAATACTTGCTGGTTACGCTCATCATGCCAGTATTGCCACATCTTTTGGTTATTTGGTGTCAGCATTGCGAGCTTGAGTTCGCTGCCTTCAAAAAACAGAGGGAGGTTGCTGGTGTGCTTCAGGGCAATATGTTCGTAACCACGCGTGCGAGCGCGAATGATTTTATCTTGGTTATCATGGCGAGCACGTTTTGCAGCGCTGTTGAGAGCTTCATCAATCAAGCGAGCAACGACATTGGTCTCGGTCAAACGAATGGTTCTTAGATAACGAACAGCATCGTTCTCGTAGCAATCATCCACTGCGAGCACACGATAAGTGATTGGTTTTTCAACGCCGGCAACCTGAGATTTGCTGGCAAACTCGGTAAAGGTAACTTGAATGACTTCGCCCAAGCTGTATTTGAATGCACTTGGGACTTTGAATTTTGCTCCAGAGCTAGAAAGGTCAATACTCAGACCGTGGATCACTTGGCTTTTTGAGCGAATGATTTCTACCTGAGACTGTACTTTTAAGCGCTTTTCTTGGCGCTTTAAGTCGTAACCAAGATGAACCGGTTCGGCAAGGAATGGACTTTTAGGGTCGGTCAGCGATTGTTCTTCATTCTTACCGTTGTTTTTACTCATTACACGAAAGTTGTTACGTGTATTGACCAAGGCTTCCCACATGCCTTCAGTGTAAGCTCCGAATTTTTTTAAGTTTTTGTGGTAAGCGTTGAAAGCGACGTCATCCAACCAATGAGGGATGCCATCTAATAAGTATTCACGACATTCACCTTTCACTCGACCTCGCAAATCAATGCTTTTCTTGCAAGGTGCCATGACACGGTTGAGTTCCATCTTTACAAGAATTTTGGCCGATGGCGGTTCCCCCTCGGTCAATTGACCAAGGACGAAGTCAAAGTCATCAGAGCCATAAACTGGGATGAGTCGTTCTGCGAGCGAGAGAATTTCAGATTGCTGCATTATTTCTGTTAAAGTATGTCGTTATTCGAATTATATCGGCTAAGCAAAGCAAAACTTGAGTATATCAAGAGTTCATGTCCAATAAGGTCAGACATGGCAGTGCTTGGTCACATTTGTTGAAAAAACCGAGTGTTGAAAAGATCGAGGCATCATGGCGAAAGCAAAACGAGCGTATGTTTGTAATGATTGTGGCGCAGATTTCCCACGTTGGCAGGGGCAGTGTAATGCGTGTGGTGCATGGAACACGATTACTGAAGTTCGTATTGCTGCATCGCCAACGGTAGCGCGCAATGAACGCTTATCTGGTTATGCAGGCTCAGCGACGGAATCAAAAGTTCAGACGCTTTCCGAGATTGATCTGCAAGAAGTGCCGCGTTTCACCAGTGGGTTTAAAGAACTCGATCGTGTACTTGGCGGTGGTGTGGTTCCTGGTGCGGCGATTTTGATTGGTGGTAACCCAGGGGCAGGTAAGTCAACGTTACTTCTACAAACCATGTGTTTGTTGTCGGCGCAAATGCCTACGCTGTACGTAACGGGTGAGGAATCACTTCAGCAAGTTGCGATGCGTGCTTCCCGTCTTGGTTTGCCAAAAGAGCATTTAAAGATGCTGTCAGAAACGAATGTCGATAAGATCTGTCAAATTGCAGAGAAAGAGCAACCACGCATTATGGTTATCGACTCGATACAGGTTATGCACGTTTCTGATGTTCAATCCTCACCGGGGAGTGTCGCTCAAGTACGTGAATCGGCAACCGCCTTGACGCGTTACGCAAAGCAAAACAATGTTGCTGTCTTTATTGTTGGTCACGTAACAAAAGATGGTACCCTTGCGGGACCTAAAGTACTTGAGCACATTATTGACTGCTCCGTGTTGCTAGATGGTGGGACTGATAGCCGTTTCCGTACGCTTCGTAGCCACAAAAACCGTTTTGGTGCAGTGAACGAGCTCGGTGTTTTTGCCATGACAGGGCAAGGGTTAAAAGAAGTGAACAACCCATCGGCGATCTTCCTTTCTCGTGGTGAAGAGGAGACGTCGGGTTCCTCCGTGATGGTTGTTTGGGAAGGTACGCGCCCTCTACTAGTAGAGATTCAAGCGCTAGTAGACTATTCACAACTGGCAAACCCACGTCGTGTCGCGGTTGGCTTAGAACAAAACCGTCTCTCTTTATTACTAGCGGTACTGCATAAGCATGGTGGTCTACAAATGGCAGACCAAGATGTATTTGTGAATGTCGTTGGTGGCGTTAAAGTCACAGAGACCAGTGCTGACCTTGCGTTAGTTATGGCGCTTTTATCGAGTTTCCGCGACCGTCCACTACCAAAAGATGTGGTGGTGTTTGGGGAAGTGGGCTTGGCGGGTGAGATTCGACCTGTACCAAGTGGGCAAGAGCGTTTGAATGAAGCGTTTAAGCACGGCTTTAAGAAAGCAATCGTTCCTGCAGCGAATATGCCCAAGGGCGGTATTCCTGGTATGCAAATCCACGGCGTGAAAAAACTATCGGAAGCTATCGAAGCATTTGATGAGTTGTAAACGCTATCTTGTGCCCCAATTCTAGGGGTAACAATAATGTTGAATCTGTCCTCATTATTGTCGAATTAAGCACACATATTGCGAAGTTTGACTATTATTTGAGGATGGAAAATCGACGTTAAAATTTTTTTTCTTCCATCCGCACGCAAGGGTATCAGTATTGACAGAATGTGATATACTCTGCGCGCACTTTATACCTTATTAACAGAGTAAGACAATGACTGATTTATCAAAATACAGAAACATTGGTATTTTTGCTCACGTAGACGCGGGTAAAACTACCTCTACAGAGCGTATCCTAAAGCTAACTGGTAAGATCCATAAGATCGGTGACACTCACGACGGTTCAACTACTACTGACTTCATGGAGCAGGAAGCTGAGCGTGGTATTACAATCCAGTCTGCAGCAACAACTTGTTTCTGGAACGATCACCGTCTAAACATCATCGATACTCCTGGACACGTTGACTTCACTATCGAAGTTTACCGTTCTCTAAAAGTACTTGACGGTGGTATCGGTGTATTCTGTGGTTCTGGTGGTGTTGAGCCTCAGTCAGAAACTAACTGGCGTTACGCTGACGAATCACACGTATCTCGTCTGATCTTCGTTAACAAACTAGACCGTATGGGCGCAGACTTCTACAAAGTTGTTGACCAAGTACAAAACGTTCTAGGTGCTACTCCACTAGTAATGACTCTACCTATCGGTATCGAAGAAGATTTCGTAGGTGTTGTTGACGTACTAAGCCAACAAGCTTACGTATGGGACGAGTCTGGCCAGCCAGAGAACTACGAAGTTCAAGACATCCCTGCTGATCTAGTTGAGAAAGCGGCTGAATACCGTGAAATGCTAATCGAAACTGCTCTAGAGCAAGACGAAGATCTAATGATGGCTTACCTAGAAGAAGGCGAAGAGCCATCTCTAGAAGACATCAAACGTTGTATCCGTAAAGGTACACGTGACCTAGCATTCTTCCCAACTTACTGTGGTTCAGCGTACAAGAACAAAGGTATCCAACTTATTCTTGACGCGGTAGTAGATTACCTACCATCACCAACAGAAGTTGATCCACAACCTCTAACAGATTCAGAAACTGGTGAGCCAACTGGCGAAGTAGCAAAAGTATCTGCAGACGAGCCACTAAAAGCGCTTGCGTTCAAGATCATGGACGACCGTTTTGGTGCTCTAACCTTTATCCGCATCTACTCTGGTAAGATGAAGAAAGGTGACACAGTACTTAACTCTGCAACTGGTAAAACAGAGCGTATCGGCCGTATGGTTGAGATGCACGCAGACGAGCGTAACGAGATCGATTCAGCACAAGCTGGTGACATCATCGCTGTAGTTGGTATGAAGAACGTTCAAACTGGTCACACTCTATGTGATCCTAAGCACGAATGTACTCTTGAGCCAATGATCTTCCCAGATCCAGTAATCTCTATCGCAGTTAAGCCTAAAGATAAAGGCGGCAGCGAGAAGATGGGTATCGCGATCGGTAAAATGGTTGCAGAAGATCCATCATTCCAAGTTGAGACTGATGAAGATTCAGGCGAAACTATCCTGAAAGGTATGGGTGAACTTCACCTAGACATCAAGGTAGATATCCTTAAGCGTACTTACGGCGTTGAGCTAGAAGTAGGTGCTCCACAGGTTGCTTACCGTGAAACTATCACTCAAGCAATCGAAGACAGCTACACGCACAAGAAGCAGTCTGGTGGTTCTGGTCAGTTCGGTAAGATCGACTACCGTATCAAACCAGGCGAAACTGGTTCAGGCTTCACGTTCAAATCAACAGTTGTTGGTGGTAACGTACCTAAAGAATTCTGGCCTGCAGTAGAGAAAGGCTTCGCTAGCATGATGGAACACGGTGTTCTAGCTGGCTTCCCAACTCTAGACGTAGAAGTTGAACTATTCGACGGTGGCTTCCACGCAGTTGACTCTTCAGCTATCGCTTACGAAATCGCTGCTAAAGGCGCATTCCGTCAGTCTATGCCTAAAGCTGGCGCGCAACTTCTTGAGCCAATCATGAAAGTTGACGTGTTCACTCCAGAAGATCACGTTGGTGACGTAATCGGTGACCTTAACCGTCGTCGTGGTATGATCAAAGACCAACAAGCTGGTACTACTGGCGTACGTATCAAGGGTGATGTACCTCTATCAGAAATGTTCGGTTACATCGGTACTCTACGTACTATGACTTCTGGCCGTGGTCAGTTCTCTATGGAGTTCTCACACTACTCGCCATGTCCAAACAACGTTGCTGAGCAAGTAATTGCTGACGTTAAAGAGCGTAACGCTAAGAAGTAATTCTTAAGTTAACTCTGTAAGACATCAAAGCCCCGCCTAGTGCGGGGCTTTTTACTATCTAGCATCTGTTTACTTGTCTATCTGAACGGAGCTGGTGTTTTCCAAAATTTATTGCTTACTTCATTCTTCTTTTAATTGAATCGTTTCAAAGTCTCGAACGGTACTGCGTTCAAATTCAGCAATCTCTTCTTTTATCCATTGACTAAATAACTGTGTTTTTTGACGCTTCAAATATCCTGTCGGCGCGCAAAGGTAATAGGCATACTTAGGCTGAATGCCTATGTCACCAATTCTTACCAGTTTTCCTTCTTGGATGTATCGATAAGCCAAGCTGTGCTTGACCAACGCTACGCCTTGTAACGACAGAGCACCTTCTAAAACCAAATGCGAGCCACTGTACTTGAGCGTTGGTTTTGCCGCTTTATGACCTAATGTGTTGAGCCACATATTCCAGTCTAAGTCCGGCCATAAATCTTCGATCAACTCTGCTTTATTTAAATCTTGGACGCTGTAGATACCATGTTCTTTTTGGTAGATGGGATGGCAGGCAGGGTAGAAGACTTCATCCATCAGCCATTGTGATTCCAGATTCGGGTAGTATCCATGACCATAACGGACACAGAGATCTATCTGGCTATCTTGAAATGAAACCAGTTCATTCGTTGGCTCCATGAGTAGCGAGATATCTGGATGTCGTTGTCGAAATGCAGCAATCCTTGGTACTAACCAATGATGAGCAAAAGAAGGCAGTGTTGAGATGGAGAGATGATTTGGGTTGGGATCTTGGTTAATTAATCGCACACCCTGTTGGAGGTGATTGAAACCTCGTTCGGCTTGGGCAAACAGCAAGTCGCCTTCTGCGGTGAGCAGTATCTTTCGATGTTGGCGCACAAACAAGTCGGTACCCAGAAATTCTTCCAATTGACGTATCTGTTGGCTAATCGCTGCTGGTGTGACAAATAAGTATTTGGCAGCCGCTTTAAAACTGCCTTCCTTTGCCGCGATGTAGAAATAATACAGCCCTTGTAGCGGAGGCATGCGTTCTTTCACATTAGTTTTCCTTAACTCAATGTCAGATTCTATCGTTTGAGAATAACAGGGTAGTCACTGATTATTAAGTGGTCAATGTGAATGAATCAAGGAGGGTATATGAACAATGCAACGCAAACCTGTGGTCACTTAGCATCGAAGCCACGCAAGAGCTTAGTTCAGTATATCTTTTCTAAATTAGCCGTATGGAGAAAAAACTACCGTACACGCCGTCATTTGTCTGAGTTACCTCACCACCTTTTGGATGATATCGGCTACAACGAAACTGAAGTCCAAAAGGAAATTCAGAAACCATTTTGGCGTGATTGATCATCGTCGAAAATGAAAAACGCTCCCTTTATGGGAGCGTTTGAATTGTTGGTTCTCGGAGTGTGAGTAAGAGATTATAAATCTTCTTCCCATACAACCAGTTCGCCTTTTGGCCAGTTGTGTCCGATTTCATGATATTTCTGCTCAAGAACGTGGCGTTTGATCTTCAAGGTCGGTGTTAGAATGCCGTTTTCAATACTCCACGGGTCTTGGATCATCAATACCCCTTTGATTTGCTCGTGCGATTCAAGTTCTTGGTTCATGCGAGCGACAACCTTGCGTGTGGTGCGGGCGTAACGTTCTTTATCAAAGTTCGGGAAGTCATGTGGCACAACTAATAAAATGGGTGCTGGCAAGCCTAAGCCGATCAAACACATCATTTCGACGCGGCTATACTCAAACAGTTTCTTCTCGATAGGAACCGGAGCAACAAACTTACCTTTGGCAGTTTTGAAGGTGTCTTTTTTACGACCTTGAATGGTGAGGTAACCATCCGCATCTATTGAACCGATGTCACCAGTATGAAGCCATCCTTCTGAGTCAAACGACTCTTGTGTCGCGATGTCATTTTTGTAGTAGCCAGAGAACAGCCCTTTGCCGCGAACCATGATCTCATCATCGTCAGCGATCTTAAGTTCAATACCTGGTCCGGCATTGCCCACAGAGCCAATCTTATCGGCGCGGAATGGGTAGTTTAGTGTGCTGTAGGCGAAAGACTCTGTCATCCCCCAAGCTTCAGTGATGTTTAGACCAACACTGCGGTACCACTCAAGTAGTGCTGGTGACACTGGGGCAGAACCACAACCAAGGACGCGGGCTTGATCTAAGCCGAGACCATCCGCCAATTTCTTCTTAATCAGTGAATTAACGAATGGGATCTTCAGCAGAATATTGAGCTTTTTCTGAGGAAGTTTGTCTTGAATACGTTGCTGGAACAGTGTCCACAATCGCGGTACAGAGATGAAGAGTGTCGGGCGATGCATTTTGACATCTTCAATGAAAGTATCGAGTGACTCAGGGAAAGCCGTCGTTACGCCACCCATAATCGATGAACCGAAGATGTAAACTCGTTCTGTGATATGAGCGAGTGGTAAATAAGAGAACAATCGATCGTTTTCTTGGATGCCAATGTGATTGATCAGTTGTTGAACGGACCAACTGAACGCGCCGTATGTCAGCATTGCACCTTTCGGCAGCCCTGACGTACCTGAGGTGTACACGAGAGACATAAGCTTGTCATCATGGTGTTGTGGACGCTCTGCGCTTGGCTCTACGTCGGCAATAATCTCAGTAAACTGATATTGGCATTTCGGCGCAGTATCGTAAGGAAGTGCAATGCTAATTAAATCTGGCATTGAATCGATCACTTGTTGTGTTGCCGCTGGATCATCTAACTTACCGCCAATCAGTGCTTTACTTTCGCTGTGGGTAACACAGTACTCAATGGTGTCAGCGCCAGCTGTCGGGAAAATTGGCACACTCACGTAGTCGCCAAGCATCATGGCTAAATCGCAGATAAACCATTCGGCACAGTTCTTCGAAACCAATGCGACTTTTTCACCGGGTTGAACACCCAAGTTGCGCAGAGCGGTAACCAATTTAAGCGCCTTATCGGCGACCTCGGCATAAGTAAATTCAACAAACTGTCGATTAATGATTTGTTTTAAGTAAACCTCATTTGGGCGTTCCTCTGCCCATTTAAGGATCATTTCATTTGGCGGCGGGAGAGCGCAACCAGCGGTCTGTTCTAGGTTAGGCTGATTCATTGTAGATGACTCCATGTCTTCTCTCGTTTGTATTTATAGTTGTTAAAACATTGTTAACTTTAGCATGTTAAATCATTATACGGGAATGCATTTTGATGAAATCTGTGGGAAAGGTTACGTTAGAGAAGGCAAAGTTGCCCAAGTCGTCATTCATTAAAACTGTTGCCGATAGCTTGCGGGTGAAAGTCCGGTTTTCTTTTTGAAGATGCGAGAAAAATACGAGACGTCACGGTAGCCGCATTGATACGCAATATAGGCAATTTTCATTGAGTCTTCTTCTGTAAGCATTTTCTTGGCAAGAGAGATGCGCTTTTCCGTGATGTAATCGCGAAAACACATTCCAACTTTTCGGTGAAAGAGTTTAGAAAAGTAATTCGGGGAATAATGGCAAAGTGCTGCGGCTTCTTCCTCTCTTAGATCTTTGTGTGCATTGTTCGCGATATAGCTAACTACATCAGAAAAGTTAGGCTTGCCATTTTTCTTTAATACTAAATCACCTGAAAGTACTGCTTCACTAGACATGGTGGTGGAAAAGTATCTGAGCTTTATCTGTGACAACCATTCTGAAGCATTATTTGATTCAACGTGATAGTACTCAGCTGTAATGTGTTCAGGTGGGAGAGTGATGGGATTGGTCTTGTCGTGGATCACGAGTAACTTTTTATCAAGGTTCTCGCAAAGAGTAATTATGCTCTTATGTAAATGCTCATGCTTTGGCTCAGCATAGTAAAAGAAGTGGGTGAACTCTTTGTCGCTTAGGATTGAAATGTCGTTATAACTTTCGATAACAGAGAAAAAGGTTAGAAGCTCTGAGCGAAAAGTGCTCGGGAGAGACTCAACAGTTTTACCGAGCCAGTATGCCTTAACCTGTTCTTCCATAATGATTCCATGAATTGTGAACTTTATACAATTTGAGCCGTAAAACTAAAATTAGCTCTCTATTCCTGAGATCAAAAAACTCAACCTTTCGTTTATTAAGCTTAGGCTTATATAAATAGACTTCAAGTGTGAAAGGTGTCACATATCTTGCTTGGTTTGTCTCAAATTTGCTACATATGCACTTTGTAGGCGTCTCTAGCAAGAAAGTGCTAGTGCTTGGCAAAAAAGTCCTACCCACAATGAAAATCGCCCTCTAAGTTTTAAAGGACAGGTAATTGACCTGTTTATCAAGTTAAGACAAGGGAGTGATTGTCATGAGCAAATTTGTAGATAGCTGCAAAGCTTTTTTGAAAGATGAAGAAGGTTTAACTGTTATCGAATACGTAATCGGCGCGGCGATGCTTGTATTCGGTTTATCGACTATTTTCGGGGGCATTAGTAGTACATTGAGCGCCAAGCTTGGCAATATTGTAAGTGCTATCTCTTCGAGCTCAGCTCCGTAGAAATATTAAACCATTGACCAAGAAACTAGTTGTGGCTAACTCACATTACTATAAACAGAAAGGTTTGACTGTTGTTGAATATATAATTGGGGCAGCTTTATTAGTTTTCTTCCTAAGTGTTGCTTTCGCAAGCTTGTGGGTGGATTTAGCTAATACAGTCGGCTCAATAATATCAATGATATAAAGAGGGGATAGAGCAAAAGTATGGATATTTATGCTCCTTTTTGGGTTGTTATGATTATGATTGCTATCAATGATATACGATGGCATAGAATACATAATAACCTACTCATTCTTTTGCTTCTATTTCTTGTTGTTAAACTCTTGATTCCACCAATTGATTACAATGAAATATTGTATTCAATGTATGGTGCGATTGCCCTTTTTGTTTTTGGGTTAATTTTATTTTTTCTCAGAGCGATGTCTGCGGGTGACGTAAAACTTTTATTTGTTGTTGGTGCATATGTTGGTTGGGGTAATCTTGTTGAATCCAGTGTATATATTGTTGTTGCTGGTGGGATAGTCGGATCGTTATATCTTTTCTACAGTATTTCTCAAAGCGGAGAGCAAGTGAGTTTTTTGGCAAAAAACTACTTTTTTAATCGATGGATACTGAGAGGAATAGAAAGTCATAAAGATAAAGGATCTACTAACCTTCATACCCACGTGAGATACAAGAATAATTTAACAATGCCTTTTGCTCCATCAGTGGTTATTGGACTCGCTATGTTTAGTTACTTTCATTAAAGATTAACAGTCTGGATTAATCTATTTTATTCGAGGGATCTCCATGGATATTCGAAAAAAACTGCATTCTGGAGACTTGACCCCTCACATTGATCCTATTCCTGTACCAACCTCGTGTGACGCTTTAGGCGTGCCTGAGGCCGTTGTAGAAAACCTGGTATTAAAACATTTGGCAGCCTATCCCAAATCTGATTTGCTTGAATTGTCTAAGCTATTAGGGGTTGTCATAGGCGTTGTTGAAACGGTTCTTGCAACGTTGAGAGCTCGCTCAGAGATCGAAGTTTTTCAACCTAGTGAACATGGCTTTCAAGCCAGCATTTCTCACAATCACATTCGTTATTCGTTGTCTGAGAAAGGACGAAAGGCAGCAGAAATTGCTTTTGTGAAAGACCCTTATCTTGGACCTGTGCCAGTATCTCTTGCGCACTATTGTGAAATCGTCGAGGCGCAAGACTTACGATCGAAAGCGATCTCTAGGCAAGCGTTAGAGAGCGCACTCAGTGATGTATATGGTGCAGACCGTTTAGTGCCTTTGCTGGGACCCGCTATTAACTCTGGTCGTGCAATGTTGCTATATGGAGAAGCTGGTACGGGTAAAACGTTTGTCGCTTCTAAGATTATCAATGCATTAAATACCTCAGTCTATATTCCTTTTGCGGTATATGCTTTAGGTAATGTGATCAAAGTGTTCTCGCCTCAGCATCATGTCAAAGTTGAAGGGCATTTCGAAGAAGCAGAATTTCTATATAAAAAGCAATATGACAATCGCTGGGTGTTGTGTGAACGTCCAAATATTCAAGTCGGAGGCGAACTTACTCTGGATATGTTGGAAGTGAACCATTCAGAGCACAACAGAGTTTGGTTGGCGCCACTGCAGATGATGGCGAATAACGGTATTTTGGTGATTGATGACCTAGGACGACAGCCTGTTCCAGTGGATGCTCTACTTAATCGTTGGATTGTGCCAATGGAATATTTTTTCGACCAATTTTCATTGCCAAACGGTCAACAAATTACTGCGCCATTTATTTTAAATCTGGCATTTTCTACTAACTTTACGCCAGAGAAAATAAGCGACCCTGCCTTTCTAAGAAGGCTTGGGTACAAAATTAAATTCGATCCTATTCTTAAAGATGAATATCAAGAGTTGTGGTTGAAAACAGCAAAACAGAAAGCATTAGAATTAGAGAGTGATGCTTTAGATACGGTACTAAATCTACATCAAAAAAATAAGGTTGCGTTTTATCCCTGTTTACCGAAAGACCTGGTGGGAATCAGCCAAGATATGATCAAATTTGAGGAATATTCACCAATTATAACGTCAGAAATATTGGAGAGGGCGTGGAAGGTGTATTTTACCGAGGATTAATAGAGGACAAGGAAAATGGGAAGTAAACAGGTGTTTTTACTACTTATTTTGTCAGTGATATTTGGGTTGGGGGCGGTCTTTTTTGCTAAACAGTGGCTTGAAGCAAATCAAAAGCCAACCGTTCAGATTGAAGAAATTGAGCGTCATCCTGTTGTCGTGGCGGCGACTGAAATTCCCGCAGGTACTGTCGTCCAAGACAAAGACTTAACTCTAAAACTGATGGAAAAAGATTGGATAAACGAAAACAACTACACAGATAAAAGTGAGCTAGTAGGACAAGTTGTTGCGAATACGATTTACGAAGATGAGGTGGTTCACCGTCTCAGGTTCACATTGCCCGGAGAGGGCGTCACATTGGCTTCGCTAATCCCAGAAGACAAACGAGCAGTTACTATCAGGGTAGATGATGTTATTGGTGTTGCCGGTTTTCTATTGCCTGGGAATAAGGTCGATATTTTAAATACGATCCAGTACCAAAAAAATATTGTTAACACGTCTACAGTGCTTAAGAACATTAGGGTGCTTGCGGTAGACCAAACTTCTCGTTCAGAAGAAAACTCTCCAGTCATTGTTCGTGCTGTCACGCTAGAAGTTAGCCCAAAAGAGGCTGAAAAACTGATGACGGCTCAATCAAAAGGTGGACTGCAATTGGCGTTGAGAAATCCACATGCTGTGGACAAGAAAGTGCGCCGTTATGTTCCAAAACCGAGCGTAACCATCATTAGAGGTACGGAAACGTCTAACATTAGAGTGAGCAATTGAGGTTAATATGAACAAAATAATAACGTATTTGATTGCCTTATGTTGTTTCTCATTTGGGGCATATGGAGCTGCACCGACAGGAAAAACCGTCGTTGTACCTCATCACAAATCCACACACGTTGTCCTGTCTGGTAAGGCAAGAAAAGTATCTTTGGGCGATCCTGAGGTACTTGATATCGTCATGCTTCGCTCGAACGAAGTGTTTTTGATTGGTAAAAAACTTGGCGCTACAAATCTTATGGCGTGGGATTCCAGAGGACAATTGATTGAATCCATTAATGTTGAAGTAACTCATGATTTAAACAGTTTAAAAGCCAAACTTTACGAGTTTCTTCCTGATGAAAAAATCGAAGTCCATAGCGCTCAAAATCGCGTTGTTTTAAGTGGCTTAGTCAGTAATCAAGCCAGAATGAACACCGCGATGAGGATTGCAGAAAGTTATTCGGGTGGGCGATCCGTTGATAAGGAAAAAGGCTCATCGAATGAAGTTGTAGAAGATACTGGTGTTATCAACCTGATGGCGATTGGTGGTGCGCAGCAAGTGATGCTAGAGGTTACTGTTGCCGAAGTTCAAAGAAGCTTAGTAAAGAAATTTGATGCTAACTTCCATTTCTTCCAGACATCGGGCTCTAATTTCTCTTGGGGGGCGACTGCCGGACCTGGTGGTGTATTCAATGGAACGCCTATCTTTGATATTCCCGTTGCGAGCGATTATGGGCTGTTAGGCTCGTTTATTGATGGAAATACCTTGTTTTCTTTTGCACTAGATATAGCAAAACAAAATGGTGTGGCGAAAGTATTGGCAGAACCTAACCTCACTGCACTGAGTGGTTCCAAAGCCGAGTTTCTCGCTGGTGGGGAGTTCCCAATTCCTGTTCCTGACGATGACGGTATCGTCATTGAGTACAAAGAATATGGTGTTGGTTTGAAGTTCATTCCTACCGTTCTTAGCGACAAAAAAATCAATTTAAACATGGCTGTTGATGTCAGTGAGATTGCAAACGGCAGTTCATTGACTATTGATCCTACTGAAACCAACGCGACCTATTTTATCCCTCCAATTACCCGACGTAGTGCATCATCGACACTTGAGCTTGCCGACGGACAAACTATTGGGATTGCGGGTCTATTAAGTGAAAACGCTCGAGATATCAGTAATAAGATGCCGGGATTTGGAGACATTCCGGTACTGGGTCAATTGTTTAACAGTCAAGAGTTTGTCTCTGGTGAAACCGAACTCGTGATCCTTGTTACACCTCGCCTTGCCACTCCAATAGATAGAGAGCGTGTCACTTTACCAACCGATGCATTCGTTACTCCGAATGACTTCGAGTACTACTTATTAGGACGAGGGGCTTATCTAGACTTACCACAATCAGAGTCTATTCAGCGTCAAGAAGAGGATAGCGTGGTCATTCAAGTTGATGGCGGCAGTGAGGGGGTATTTGGACATGACTTATAAAACAACAAGATGGATTGCGCCAGTGTTTGTCACTGCGATATTAGTTTTATCAGGATGCAGCCATAACGAACCTCTCGGAGAGTCGGTAACCAATCTAAGAACATTGCAAACTTATAACCCTTCAGCGACGCAAGAAAACATGGGGCTCGTACCTGAAGGTGTTGGTGAAAAGATGCAGCAGTCTTACGACCAATATGTTGGCAAGGATACGGATGATCTATCTACACGCTCAAGCAAAGTGCTTGAGGAGTTTAATTAAACGAGTGACGGTAGAGCGTACTAATCGAATAAAAAGAACAAGCAAAGACGTCGTGATTTTTTATGAAGCATACGCACCAGTATGGAAGGGTGAGTTATGGGTGAAACCGTTTTTATGCAGCCGGAAAGTGAGCCAACAATCAATAGATTGAAGACAAATTTGAAAGTGTGGGTAGTGTATTCGAGTGAAGCATTTCATCTTCATATGAAGTCTGAACTCGCTAAATGCCGTAACTTACATCTCGACTTTTGCTCTTTGAATAACGTTAGCGAAACCTTTTTACACAACCTTGCTGCACCAGATCTTATCTTCGTCGAAGCTGGTGATGGTTGGGCGCAAAAGATGCAAGAGATGCAGCAATACAACTTCTCTTGGGGCGAGCACGAATCATCATTAATCGTTTTTGGTGATGAAGGTGATAGCGAGATGCTCAGAACTGCTCTGCGTATCGGCGCCAGTGATTTTCTGTCTCGGGAGATTACCATCTCTGGCATGATGCCGATGCTAGAGAAAACGGCAACCCAGAAATTGGACAGCTTGTCTTTTGGGGAGTTGTTTCTTTTTATCAATTCGAAAGGTGGTATGGGGGCGACAACGCTGGCGCTTAATTCTGCAATTGAACTTGCCAGTTACCACCAAAATAAAGTTTTGCTGCTCGATATCGATCTGCAGTTTGGTGTCATTCCTGACTATTTAAATGTTCAGCCTGCCTACAGCATTTCGGATGCCATCGCGATATCGAAAGACCTCGATGAGGTGTCTCTCGGTTCTCTCGTTCATAAACATGAATCTGGCTTACATATACTCAGCTTTAAGCATGAAAATTTAGCTGATGATTTTGAGCAGGCAAAAAGAATAGGTCGGTTATTACCGATATTAAGGCGTTTTTATCCTTACACCATTATTGATCTGTCGCGAGGAGTTGACCATGTGTTTGCATCGACCATTGCTCCTGCGACGCGCGTTTTTTTGGTTGCTCAACAAAATTTAGTGTCGGTAAGAAACAGTGCAAGATTACTGAACTCCCTCGCTTTTGAGTATGGATTGCAAAAAGAGATCATCGAAGTGATCGTCAATCGATATGAAAAAAGACAAAGCATCAAGATCGGAGACATCGAACATGCACTCAAAGGGCAGCAGCTTCATCTGGTACCAAATGATTTTAAAGTGGCAATCGACAGCGCCAATTTAGGCAAGCCATTTGTGAGTACTAAAAAAAGAAGCTTTATTACCCGCTCCATTATCGACTTTTCTCACAAAATCGTACCCCCTGAAAAAGTGGAAAAAGGCTGGTTTAGCAAGCTGTTTTCATAGGGAACTTGGGAGATAACGATGTTCTTTAAACGTAAAAATTTAAACCCTGACTTCGAGCATAAAGCGAATTTAGAGGACGACAAAACGAAAGCACTAGAAGGGGTTGAACCTTCTCAGGAGACTGCGAGTGTTGATAAGAAGCTTGAAGCCCAGCAAGCTAAAGAACAAGCCATTGAAGAGGCAAAACGAGCCTTGGAACAAGAGCTAGCGGTTAAGCACTATTACCACAAACAACTGTTAGAAACATTGGACTTGGGATTGCTCTCGAATTTAGGTCAGGAACAGGCGAAGAAAGATTTGCATGAAGCCATTCTTCAAATGATGAATGATGATCCTTCACAAGCGCTCAGCGCTGAAGGGCGAAAGCGAGTTATAAAACAAATTGAAGACGAAGTATTTGGCTTAGGCCCTTTGGAGCCTCTACTCAGTGATGACACGGTTTCTGATATTTTGGTTAATGGAGCCAAGAATGTTTTTGTAGAGCGTAGGGGTAAACTTGAGAAGACCCCCTACACATTTCTTGATGATCGCCATCTGCGGAACATCATTGATAGGATTGTGAGCCAAGTAGGGCGCCGAATCGATGAATCTTCCCCTATGGTTGATGCGCGCCTACTTGATGGCTCTCGCGTCAATGCCATTATCCCTCCTTTGGCGCTTGATGGTCCCTCCGTGTCTATTCGACGCTTTGCCGTTGAACGACTCAAAATGTCGAACTTTTTAGACTTTGGCACGCTCTCACCGCAAATGGCGACATTTGTTGAGGCAGCGGTAGAAGGCGAACTGAACATTCTTATTTCTGGTGGTACAGGTTCAGGTAAAACCACAACCTTAAACATCCTATCTGGTTACATCCCAAGAGATGAACGTATCATCACAATTGAAGATTCCGCCGAGCTTCAACTTCAACAACCTCATGTTATTCGTCTAGAAACTCGACCTGCAAACCTAGAAGGAAAAGGCGAGATAGGGCAGCGTGAGCTAGTGAAAAACTCCCTGCGTATGCGCCCAGATAGAATTGTAGTTGGTGAGGTTCGTGGTAGTGAAGCCGTGGATATGTTAGCTGCAATGAATACAGGTCATGACGGCTCACTGACGACCATACATGCTAACTCACCAAGAGATGCATTAAGTCGAATTGAGAATATGTTCTCAATGGCTGGTTGGAATATCTCGACAAAGAATATCCGCTCGCAGATTGCTTCTGCGATTCACTTGGTCATTCAAATGGAAAGACAAGAAGATGGTCGACGTCGCATGGTGAGTGTGCAAGAGATCAACGGCATGGAAGGAGAAGTGATCACCATGTCAGAAATCTTTAAGTTTGAGCGTCAGGGGCTTGATAGTGAAGGTAATGTGCTTGGACACTTCGTTGCCACAGGAGTGGTTCCACAAGCACATGATGCTCTAGCAAAAAGAGGGTTTAACTTACCGTTTGAACTCTTTACCGATGAGCATAGCTAGAGGAGATCTATCATGGATGAAGTTACGATTTCACTCATCTTGCTCTTTGCTGCGGTATTACTGATTTCTCAAGCATTACTGCTTCCTGTTGTAGGTAAGAAAAGTAAGCACCGAGAGCTGTCTAACCGGCTCAAGCAGAACCGAAATGTAGATGAACAAAGTTTATCTTTACTTAAAGAACACTACCGAAAAGAGCTCTCCCCAACGGATCAATTCTTAGTTCGTTTTTCCTTCTTCGCCGATATAAGAAGAGTCATTGAACTAGCAGGTTTGAAGGTTGGCGTCGCAAGTTTTTTGATGACCGTTGTATTAGTGGGCTTCGCCTTTTCCCTTGTTGGCATCATGCTCAAACAGGAATGGTATATCTGCGTTGCGCTTTTCTTCCTATCTATGTCTGGTGCTTACTTTTACGTACAAAGAAGAGTTGAAAAGCGATTAGCCCTTTTTGAAGAGCAGTTACCGGAAGCTTTGGATATTATTCGCCGTTCGTTACAAGGTGGACAGCCTCTCGTTAAAGCATTTCGAGAAGTTGGAGAAGAGATGTCACCACCTATCAGTATCGAATTTCAAAACACGTACAACTTGCTTAATTTTGGTTATGACCTGCGTTTAGCGATTTTACAGATGGCGGAACGAGTGCCAACGATCTCCATGCTGGCTTTTTCTAGTGCCGTGTTATTGCAAAAAGAGACTGGGGGGAATCTAACAGAGAACCTGCAAAATGTATCTCAAGTGCTACGAGCAAGATTTAAGCTAGAACGAAAAATAAAAACCTTGTCTGCAGAGAGTCGTTTATCCGCATGGATACTCACCTTATCTCCCTTTATCTTGTTCTTAGGTCTGAAGATTTTTAACCCAGAATATATCGAACCTTTGTATGCCGATCCTCGGGGTTTAAACATGATCAGCATTGGCGTGATCCTACTTGCAATTGGTGCGGTTTGGATAAAGAAAATTGTCAGTATCGAGATATAAATTATGGAATATTTGAACCTAACATATTGGCAAAATATGATATTGAACTTCGATACTAATGCTCAATATCTGTTTTATGGGCTTGTTCTGCTAACCACAATGGCGTTTACGTTCACTGTAGGTTTTATTGTTTTTGGTCTTCGTTCTCCGTTAGATAAGCGTGTTCGAGATATTAATACTTCAGGCAATACTGGCAAAGACACAACAGCGGCTAAGTTTGCTCACACGTTAGATTCACTCAGCCCTTACATTGCTCAGGGTAGTGAAAAGGAGAAAGAAACCTACATACAGAAACTGATGCATGCTGGATTTCATAATAAGAGCGCTTTGTCAGTGTTTTACGCACTGAAAGGACTTTCTGCTTTGCTTGGTTTGATCATTGCGTTTGGCATTTACTATTTAGATATTGGTGGTTCGTTTCAGAACTTGTTCATTATTACCGCTGTGTTTATTGGCGTTTTCTTACCGAACATATTGTTAGAGCATATGAAAAAGGAGCGTCAGAGAAAAATACGCAATGGTGTACCAGATGCTTTAGACCTGTTGGTTGTATGTACAGAATCAGGTTTGGGTTTTAACGCTGCATTAAACAGGGTAACAAGGGAGTTGTACGTTTCTCATCCGGAATTTGCAGATGAGCTCGATACCGTGTGTACCAAAATACAAGCAGGGGTCACGATGCCAGATGCCCTCGCTCAGTTAGTTTCTAGAACTGGGCTGGTGGAGCTGTCTGGTTTGGTCTCTGTGTTAACCCACGCGGCTAAAATCGGTGGTAGTTTGGGAGAGACCTTACGTTCCTATACCGACGATTTTAGAGATAAACGACAACAAGCAGCAGAAGAAATTGCCGCTAAGATTCCTACAAAGATGCTGTTCCCAATGTTGCTGTTTATTTGGCCATGTTTTTTCATTGTTGCACTAGGACCAGGCATCTTGATTGTCCTTGATGCACTGTCTGCACCAGGAGCAAGTCTATGAATAACCTAAAACTTACGACCCTAACTCTGTGCATATCGTTAGCGACCGTCGGATGTACGAGCTCACCAGAGCCAAGCGATGATTTCAATGCTGCGCTGTATTCGGGCAAGCCAATAGATAGCTTGTCCAGTGATGCACCGCCATCAACCGAGAAAGAAGCTATTATGCGAGGTGATGTTGCACTACGAGAGCAGAATTTAGACCTTGCACTGTACGAATACATTCGGTCGTTGAGTTATCCAGAAAAGCAGTACCATGACAAAACACTCATGACGATAGGGCAAATACACGTAGCGCGTCAAAATGATCAACTGGCAGAAAAGGCGTTTCTCGCGTCAATTGAAAACAATCCTGAAAATGCAGCTGCCATGGCAGAGTTGGGGCTGCTGTATTCGAAGCAAGGAAGAATGAACGATGCGAAGAAGTATTTTGTCCAAGCGATAAATCAAGACCAAAAACGATTGAACTCTAGCACCACTGTGAGTGATTCCAATAGCATTGAGACGATACGGTCGCTTGCCATTGATAGTAGCTCGCCTGCTGTTGCTTATATGGGGCTAGGGGTCTTTTCTGATGTCAAAAGAAAGCACGATATTGCGCAAGAGTTTTTCAAGAAATGTTTAGAAGCTAATCCAACCTCAATTAAAGGGTTAGTCAATATGGGCTATTCACGTTACATGAGTGGTGATTATGCAAGTGCAAAACGTGTGACCGCTACGGCTCTTCAATATGACCCAGACAATGAGCGAGCAATTAATAATCTGGCATTGATTTATCTTGCAAGGGGAGAAAGCCAGCGTGCATTGAGCCTTTTCAAGCGTCAAATGTCAGATGCTGAAGCACTCAATAATGTCGGTTATTTCTTAATGCTTCAAGGTAAACCTGATGAAGCCATTCCGTACCTTCAGCAAGCGATTGACAAGAAACCATCCTATTACAAAGTAGCGAACGAAAACCTTGCTCGAGCATTAACTGAAGTGAGAAAGAAAGATAAACCAGCGGCGTGGTAAGTTGCTATTTTTGATTTATCCTACTTTTGAATTACGAACATAAAAAACAACTCAATGGTGAGTTGTTTTTTTATGCTTCCTAGAAGCTAGAAGCTAGAAGCTAGAAGCTAGAAGCTAGAAGCTAGAAGCTATTTGTGCAAAGTCAGTTAGAACGGCAGTTACCTATACATTCATCCGCGCTCGGGTTGTCAGACTCTACAGTGTTAGGCGAATAATGACATCCAGCATCTGGTCGAAGCAAGGACCTAATGCTTCCTCATCAACCGCGTGACAGTACACACCTTGCAGTTGTGTTGGCTTAAAGTCGCTAGAAAGGCTTGGGCGACTGAGCATACTCGGATCATTTGCCATACGTAACAATAGGTCTTCCCCTTTCTCCATATCGGGACCAGAAAAACTGGTGAGAGACGAACCTAGACCTAGGGTAAACACGTAGATGTCTTCTTGTCTGGCTTTTTCCGCCATATCTTCGACTAAGTTGCGGGAAATACGATTGACCCGCTGATAAAGTTGAGCCGCAGTATGAGAATTTGGATTGTACTGAGCGACAGGACGTACAGGGTGAGTTGGGTTAAGTACTCTGAACTCCGAGGCATTAACGCTGTGAGTATTATAGTAGTCGGGGAAGCGTCTTAATTTATCGTCAATATTCGAGCCATGATAATCACCGTTAGATGCCGTCGTATTCACTCGGTTATGTCGCCAAAGTCCTCTAGGGGTCCCGTTTGACGTACTATCCCCCGAGCGAATAGAGCCTCTATGCCAGCCCGTTTCACCAACAAACCGGAAACGGCTTGAGAACGTGTTTGGTGCCCCATCAGTAAAGAACACTATCACCTTTAAGTTGGCAGGGTTGGAAACATTGCGTATCCCATCAAGAGCGCGATACAGACCTTCAGAGGCATTCGTGTATTGTGGAGAAGAGAAAGAGCCAAACGTAAAACTATCAATGGCACTTATCAAAGCTTGTCGTGAATGCCCTCTGGTGCTGTTAAACGTCACTGGAGTTTCCGCGCCGTATGCGTACTTCACGATAGAAACTCGGTCGAAGTTTTCGTTGAAGTTTTTTACGAACGACTTAGACCGATCAATCACATCTTGAGTTACATCGCCTATCGAACCAGAACGTAGTGAGGTTGTGTTGTCTACAACCAAGACTAAATCAACCGGTCTGCGAATGGTTTGAGCCTCAGCACTCACGTCCCAATTGCTATAACCAAACACACTCAAGAATGGATTCACTAAGCTAGCCGACGCGTTCAGATTGATGGAAACATTGCCAAATGCATCTGTGGAAAAATTAATCTGACCTAATGATGGATTGCTGTCGAGGTAGTTGGTTGGAATGTTGGCAGAGAAATATTTGTTTGCCGCTGCTCTCGCGGCAGATTCCCCATTTGCCACCGCTCGAGCTGCAGCAATACCGGCCGCATCTAAAGCGGCGAAGAGTTTGGCTTTTACTAAATAGGCTCGACCAGAATCTAGTGCTAGACCGGTAATCATTAAAAAGAAAGGAAGGGCGATGACGGTTAGCCAAATTACTAGCCCTTTAGACTTGCGGTGGTTTTTTGTGACATTCATCATAGCGACTACCTCACAAATAAGTGACTTCACCTATGGTGAAGCTGCTGTCAAAAACAAATGTAGAAACGGGGTCGTAGTCGTAAAAAACTTCAACGACATAAACAATCTCACTATCGTCTAGTGCTATCGGAAAATTTGATAATGCTGGTTTTGGACTTCCAAGATTGCACTCACCGTTACTCTGCCATGAGCCGCAACTTGACCATACTTGGCTGGCAATTGTAAGACCAGATTGATTCCAACGAATTTGTCGTGAGAGGTAGGGAGATTGGTTTTGTCTCCCAACAACAAGGCTGATGTAGATTGCTCCTTTAGTGGAGAGATCTATCGGTGAGGACGTTGAGGCGACAACATCCATTACCTCTTGTGGGGTTTCCGTACTGCTACGGGAGATCAGACTTGCTCCTTCTCGGCTTACATTCACCACAATACTGTTGGCTTGAAGTAGCTGAGTTAACTCAAATATACCCATCGCAACAATGAGCATCAAAGGTGCAATGATGACCATTTCTATCGATGCGAATCCTTTGGCTTGTTTTCGTCGTGCTTTGAACATGTTCTTATCCTTGTTCATTCTAGAACTGCTGTTTAGCAGAAAAGGCGTGCTAGAATGCCTCGTTTTTCATTGCTGAGCTTACGGTGAACTTGTAATGACCATTTTGGACAAATGGTCGAATGAAAGGGCTGAAGCTTGGCCACTCACAATCCAGATGAATGGAAATGAGCTGTCTTGGTTGTCCAAATCCAGCAACACTGTTTCCATCGATGTCTTCGACGCGAATGTTGCTGGTGTTGGTGACTCGGGATAAAAGACCGTCGGATGCATTATCAATTTTTGCAATAACGGCTGCGCTACGGTCGCTACTGTTATTCGGATCTAAGTCAGTCCGCCCAGTGATCGCATACCGAGCACCTTCTCTAACTGCATGTTGCATTGTCAATTTGACGTAACCAAACACTCCGAAATCGACAATAGTGAAGAAAATGATCATGTAAAAGAAGGCTACTATCGTGAATTCAATTAAAGCGGTGCCGATCTGGCGTATCTTTCTTACCACCATAACTGTGCCCCTTACCCTTAACTTTCCGGTATTACAGCGCCAGATGTAAAAATTTGGCGAAAGGTGAATCAAAATCACCTAAAATCAAATAGATAGTTCTAACGCGATAATAATATTTGTCCCATACTTAGGTATAGCAGTAGATTAATGACTTTTCGAATTTGAATAAGTAGTTTAATCAATGGTTTATTTATTAATGGTCTCAGTATCAAAAGTGAGAATTATTGTATTTTTACATGGGTTATTTAGTCATTTTTAAATATCTTCCGACTAATTTCCAAAGTAATATGGTTATGACAATACTTACATAACCATCGATAGCATAATGCCATGCAAGGTGTATAGACCCGATTTGAATAATAGCAGTGAATATCCAAGCAAATAGTCCGACTGTTTTTTTTACCTGATATAGTGCTAGGGCGGAAACCGTTGCAATAGAGACATGCATACTTGGCATTGCAGATATTCCAGAACCTACACCACTTTCATTGTTTACATAATCATTCCAAAGCGAATCTTGAGTTCCTAGAGCCCACAGGGGCATGTCGATGTATTTCAATATATAATCATTTTGAGAGTGTAACCTATCCATCAATAAACCATATCGTGCATCATCTAGTAATGCTTCATAGAAGCATGGACCAGCAGAGGAAAGTAAGGTCGCTAATAAAGCGCCAAATATCATCCAGCAAGACAAAAAAGAAAGAATGAACTGGAGTCTAATCTTAGGGTTTGACTGAGAACAGATAAAATAAATAAGAACACCAAGAAAGTAGAAAAACCAAAGGTTATAAAAAATATTAATAATTAGACTCATCCACGGACTACTAAATATAGTATGCGTTATGATCCAAGGGTCTATGCCAAAATGTAATAAACGATCTATATCTGCAAAGAGTTCATCATATTTGAAAGCATGAAGAAAAGGGATAATAGACTTCAAATAAGTGAAAGAAGAGAAAGTTACATGAACAGCAGTGATCAAGAAAAGTATATATAATGGTCTATTTATTGGTGTTAACGAACTTTTAGCTTTGTAAAAAAATGCCTTTAACGGGTGAGGCTCTAGCTTGAATAAAAGATAGAAGTAATAATATATTCCCCATGCATTTAAAAAAACAAACATGGAAATACCCAATATTCCCAAATAGGTAAAAAAAGAAAATGTTATTCCACCTGGAGAAAAAAAAGAAATAATATAGGTAATGACTGAAGAGAGAATAATAAAGTAATAGATGAGCTTGTCATCTTTAAGATCAGATTGAATCTCTTTCAAGAAACGATGTAATTTTGTAGATAAATTAACCTCAGACTTTACACACTCATTTTCCATATATTATTAACCTAGTATGAAAACGTTGCTATTGAGTATAGTCGTAGTTAGAGGTGGTAATTTGATTAATGAAGATTAAAGTTTGGTGAGGAAAATTTGAATAGTAATGAAAATTGAATTTTTTAAATAAAATTAATAGGTTATGTTAATGCGGTAATGTCAGAGTAGGGATGAAAAAGCACTGCGCATGCAGTGCTCTGTGCCACTCTCTACATCATGCCGGTCACAATGCCTGCTGCGACAAAGAATACGATCATCCAAAGTACAGATAGATTGAGCTTTTTATGTAGGTAGAAACCGGCAATGACTAATGCGATATCAATCGGAGCAATCACAGCACTAGTGAATACTGGTTGGTAAAGTGCCGCTAAGAGTAAACCAACTACTGAGGCATTCACGCCATTAATTGCGCCAGATACCGCAGGTTTACCAGCTAGAGCTTGCCAGTTTTTCAGCACGCCAAGTAACAGCAAAAAGCCCGGAAGAAAGACACCCAGTGTTGCAACTAGCGCCCCTAGAATTGGTGTATCCGATAGTTCATAGCCAATGTAAGTTGCGAAGGTAAACATCGGTCCAGGTACAGCTTGCGCTGCTGCATAGCCCGTTAGGAACGCATCTTGGCTGAGCTGATCGCCAACAATATTTTGCAGCAATGGAAGAACCACGTGACCACCACCAAACACTAAACTGCCGGCTTGAAAGAAGTCGCTAAATAACCCTAACATCGGTAGAGCGTGAGCCACCAAAGGCAAGCCAACAAGAAGTACGGCAAACAGAGCGAGTGGAGCGATAGTTGGTTTGAACGGCTCTGCTGGTGTGGTCGATTCTTTCTTTAGATATTGAGTACCAATCAAACCGGCCACTACTAAGACCAACATTTGTGTCATGATGCTAGGTGCAACCAATAGCGCTATTGCGGTTGCTACACACAATCCTGCTGTTAGTTTGTTTTGGCAGAAATTTTTGTACATTCCCCATGTCGCATCAGCGACCACCACAACAGCCAGTAACTTCAAGCCGTGTACGATGTTTTGGAACAGTGCCGTATCCGTGATTTGGCTGCTCACCATTGCAAGTGCCAACATGATGATCACCGAAGGCAGCGTGAATCCAAGAAACGCCATACAAGCGCCGCCCAGACCTCCGCGTTTGTAACCTAATGCAAAGCCAACTTGGCTTGACCCCGGTCCCGGTAAAAATTGGCTCAACGCCACGATTTGTGCGTATTCGCTATCATCAATCCACTTGAGTTTTTCTACGAATGTTTGGCGGAAGTAACCGATGTGTGCTGCAGGACCACCGAAACTGATCCAACCAAGCCAAAAAAAGGTTTTAAAAATGGTAAACATATTGAGCCTGTTAAATCTCCAATAACACTCCAGTTACTGTATGAAATGTACTAAGATGACTCAAATTAATAGTTTTAATTTCATCTATGAATGAAATGGGATTGGGTGATTTGTGAAAGATGATATTCAGTGGCGTAACATCGATTTGAATCTGTTGGTGACTTTCTCTTATCTGTATCGCTATCGCAGTGTGAGTTTGGCTGCCGAGAAGAGTTTTGTCAGTCAGTCCGCCATGAGCCACAGCTTATCGCGTTTACGTGTGCTATTTGATGACCCTCTGTTTGAGCGTAAAGGACATAAAATGGATCCGACTGAGCACGCGCATCATATCGCGCCAACAGTGCATCATTTATTGGATTCCATTGCCAAAGACTTGCTGACTAAGTCCGAGTTTCAGCCAGAAAACTACACTGGCGTGTGTCGCATTGGTCTTACCGATTACGCTGAATTCATCTTCGCCCCTCTGCTTTATGATGAAATCCGCAAGCGCGCGCCAGAAGCGCAAATCAGCTTTATCAATGTTAACCGTAGCAACTATGTCGCCATTACTGAACACGACAAGCTCGATGTCATTCTTGGTAGCATGCCCGTACTCGATGACAACTTTGATAGCCAATATCTCTACACTGAAAAGCATGTGTGCCTATGCGATAAGCAGGTTTTAAACGGTGAGACTGAATTATCGATTGAAGCATTTGCCAATATTGAACAAGCCTTGGTGAGCCCGGATGGCAGTTTAAGTACACAGGTAGACAAAAAACTCGCAGAACATGGTTTAAGCCGCAAGGTAACAGTAGCTTCACGTAACTTCTTGACGATCCGTAATCTGCTTAAACAACGTAATTTGATTGCTATTGTGCCGGAAAAAATGGCATCAGCAGAAGGCTTTTCAGATGGCTTAGTGTCTGTGCTGCCGCCGATTGCGGTTGCCGATTTTGATATTGCTATGCTGTGGCACACCAGTCGTAACAATGAAGACAAAGGGATGTGGCTACGTCAGTTGGTGGCAGATATCGTTACTTCAACGCACTCTCGCTGAACCTAGCATTTCGAGGTTACTTGGGTATAAAAAAGGGCACCGATGGGTGCCCTTGGTCTGACGAATGTGGTCAGGTGCTATCAAGCGTTATGTGTAAGGCTTACATTGCTTGAGTTGCTGGCGCTGCTTCTTTGGCGCGCTCTTCTTGGTCGAGTGATTTTTCGTACTGGCTGTACTTCCACCAAGCAAAGCCAAGGAAAATCACAATGCCACCAACATTGTAGAAAATAATCGTCATGATGTCTGCGCCAGTTGGGAAGGTTGACGCTAGGAAGCCCACAGTAAAGATAACGATAAGCACAGAAACCGCAGCGATACCTGTCATACGAGAGCCCATTTTGAAATCACGTTCTAGATGGTCCAGTTTTAGGCGTAGGTTTAGGTAAGCCAACATGATAAACAGTGGTGGCAACATTGAAGCCGCCGCCGTCATGTTGATGACCGTGTTCATCAGATCTTGCGCTGTGTTCGAGCCTAAAGTCGGGATGATCATCAGTGGAATAACGATAAGGAATTGGTACCAAGCCGCACGAGCAGGCACGCCGTTTTCATTTAGCTCTACGGTTTTCTTACCAAAGATACCTTCTGGAATTTCAGAGAAGAAGATTTTCACTGGTGTCGCTGTCCACATTAGCAGAGAGCCGAACATTGCAGTAAACGACACTAAGCCTACAAAGCGGTTCATCAATATTTCAGGCAAGCCGAAGTGCGCCGCTAAACCTTCAAATACTTGTACAGAACCACCCGTGTATTTAAGTGTTTCGCTAGGTACGAATACGTTAATCAGCACTGAAGCGACACAGTAAAGTACGCCGATGAAGATACCTGCAACGATGATCACTTTAACAAAAGACTTTGAGCCGCCTTTCACGTCGTTTACGTAAACCGCCACCGATTCAGCACCGCCTGCAGCCATAAAGATCCAAGTGGTAATGCCTAGGAATGCCCAGCTAAAGTCTGGCACCATGGCTTCTACTGTGATTGGTTCAGCAGGTTGAACGCCACCGACTAATGCAGCGCCAGCAAGCAGGATGTACGACATAGTCAGTAGTAACATCAAAGAAGAAGTGACTGAAGTAATTGGACCCAACATCTTCGCACCGTTGGTTGATACGTAAGTTGCGAATGCAAACAGAATCATACTCAGTGCTGTTGTGGTGAGTGGGGTCAGAATGTATTCATAGCCAAGGAACGCGTATGACGCATAAGCAATAACGCGTGGCAGCAATGACGTGAAGAAAAATAGGTTAACAAACCAGTAGGTGTAGGCAGAGATAAACGCCCAACGTCCACCAAGTGAGCTTTTTACCCATGCATATACACCGGCTTCCGAGTCTTTGTTTAACGATACAAACTCTGCGATGATCAAACAGAAAGGAATAAAGTAAAAAATGGTTGCCAAGAAGAACATTGGCGCTGAAGCAAGACCGATCTCAATGTTGTTATTAATTACGTTGTTGAAGCTAAAGACCGCGGCAAAGGTAAGGGACAACAACCCGAATTTGCCTATCGTATTACGTTTGGATTCAGACATTTTCTATCTCCGATGAATCACGTTGGAATTGTAGGGAGGAAGGGCTTGCATTGCTGTGAGCGCAGCCCTTCTCTTGTTCTTTGCTTTTGTTATTTATTTAAGAAGTAGCCATCTTCGATAGTGACTTTCAGCACGACCTTTCTAACGCGGTTATCACCGTGGAAGCGGTAGGCTTTGGTGTTATCGAAAATCGCTACTTGCCCCTCACAAAGCTCACGAGTATCCCCTTGGCCAGAAAGGAACTCGCGGTCAGTTTCATCTTGGTAAGCTTGCTCAGGTTGTAGGTTTTTCTTGTCTGCGAACTCCACCGTTTCGCGACCTTCAAGGTAGTAATGCACGTCGAAGTAGCGGCGGTTGCCTTCAAACATTTCAGTTTGTTTTGTGCCGTCTTGAATCATGTAAACCAAGGAGTCTCCGATGGAATACATCACGCCATCTTTAAGGTTTACGGTGTTCTCAATTGCCTCGACACAGCGCTGCCATTTACGCCCATTGCGGTACACGACTTTGAATTGGTCTAAGTTGTCTAACACGATCATGGATTACGCCTCGTTTGCTGTTTGAGTATTGGATTGAGTGAAGAACGCATTGTCGAAATCATGGTTTGCCATGGCTTGTGCACTGCAATCGCCAGCTTGAAGCGGCATCATCGTTAAGCCATAACGGAATTCATCCATGTACACGCGGTATGAGTCGAGCACTTCGCTTCCCCACGAGTTTGAGCCCAGTCCCATCACTTGATGGTCAAGGTTGAGCGTGATGTAGCCGCTCTTTTCTAGCTCAATGGTGTGTTGCGCTTCGTGCAGGTTTTGGTTGGTGTAGAACCACGCACTGAAGTTGATTTCTTGTTGTGGTTTCACCAACAACCCCGTCCCGTGACGATTCGTTAGTGATGCCCAACGAACGTGTTGGCGGTTACCGTTGTTTTGTGGGAACGGGTAGTTCTCAAACATGTTGGCTACCGTGCTGTGGTAAACATCAATCAAGTTGGCTTGGCGGCTGTCTTGGTAGTTTTCTTCAGGACCGCGACCGTAGTAACTGACTTGGTCAAAGCTGCCGTTGATGCCCAAATCCAAACCAATTACAGGGATAACATGCGGGTAATCGCCGTAGCGCTCGCCACTCAGTTCCACATTCAAATGCCCTTGTGCGTTGATTTGGTAGCGGTAGGTACAGCGCATGCCAAAATCGAACACCGGCGGTGCAATGATGCTGGTGGTCGTGATCGAAACCGAATCATCGGTTGCTTCGACTTGCAGCGTGCGGAAGTGCTCTTGCATGATTTGCAAGTGTGCTGGGTGCCACAAACCTTCGTACTCTTGTTTGTGGTTATCAATCATTGGCTTGAAGAAGTTCAGTCTAGGCTCAGATTGAATCAGCTCTTCACCATTGACGAGCCAAGAGGTCAGCTTGCCGTTGACTTTAGAGAAAATCAGCGTGAAGTTGTGACCTTCAATCACGTGTTCCAAGCGGCTTTCTGTTGTTACTAACGCTTGCGCATTGTGGTTAACAAATTCGGCTTCACTTGCTGTGTTTTCTTTTAGCTGGAACTGGTAGGTCGCGATGTCGTGGTTTGCTTCGCTGTACAGAGTTCGACTGTCTTTACGCACGGTGAAGTTAATAAAGGCTTCACGCTCGTCCAGTTCAGGCAAATTAATCGTGATTTCACGTGCGCTGTTCGCTGCAAGCTCTTCGACCTTAAACTGCACGCAGCGCAGCGTTTCACCTTCCGCTCGGATATCTGCAGTGATGGTGTAATCATTCAGGTTGGTGAACCACAATTTGTTCTCTATGGTAAAGCGGTCTTTTGTGCCTTCCACCGCGTGAATTTTCACTGGTGCGATAACTTGTTTGTATTCTTTTAAGCCTGGTCCCGGCGTTTGATCTGGGTAAATCAAACCATCCATACAGAAGTTGTAGTTGTTTGGATAATCGCCGTAGTCGCCGCCGTACTTGTAGAACTCTTGACCATTTTCATCGCGCGCTAATACGCCATGGTCACACCATTCCCAAACGTAGTGACCTTGAATGTGGTCATGCTTGTAGAACACGTTTTGGTATTCCGTCAGACCGCCAGGTCCGTTACCCATCGCGTGTGCGTATTCGCAGATGATGCGAGGTTTGTCGTGCGGGTGTTCACCAAAGTGGTTCATGAGCTGAGCACGTGAGTACATGGTTGAAATGACGTCAACCACTTCTGCATCGCGGTCCTCTTCGTAGTGTACTAAGCGAGTGTCATCAATCGCCTTAGTTGCGCTGTACATCGCGCGGATATTGCAGCCGTAACCAGACTCATTACCCAGTGACCACATGATGATCGAAGGGTGGTTCTTTTGAGCATGAACATGGCGCTCTGCGCGATCGACAAACACACCTTCCCATGCTGGGTCATTGGTGATGCGGCTGAGATCGCCAACGTTAGCGAAGCCGTGGGTTTCTACGTCGGTTTCTGCCATTACGAACAAGCCGTAAATGTCACACAGCTCGTAGAAGCGTGGGTCGTTAGGGTAGTGCGCGGTGCGAACTGAGTTGATGTTGTGCTGTTTCATCAAGATCAGGTCTTTCTCGATGCGATCCATGCCAACAGCGCGACCTTTTAGGTGGTCATTATCATGACGGTTTACACCGTGCAGCATCACGTATTGGTTGTTGATGTAGAACAGACCATCACGCACTTTAATGTCTCGGAAGCCAACACGTTGCGGAATCACTTCGACAACATTGCCTTGTGTGTCTTTTAGTGTAATGAACAGTTGGTAAAGGTATGGATTTTCCGCTGTCCAATGGGTTGGGTTCACCACATCAATGGCAAAGCTTGCTTGGCTGTTGTCCTGAATAGTCAGTGAATCACATTGACCGCTTGCAACCACAGTGCTTTTATCTTGAAGGGCATATTCCAGCGTGTAACCAGACGCAACCGTAGTCGATAGGTTTTCTAGTTCAACTTGGCAGCTTAAGGTGACACTTTGGTAATCGTCGGCGAAATCAGTACGAACAGTCAGATCTTGGACGTGAACGTGCTCTTTTCCGATAAGGTACACATCGCGGAATATACCCGCCGTCCACCACATGTCTTGGTCTTCAATGTAAGTCGAATCTGCCCACTGCATCACACGTACAGACAGTAAATTTTCACCTTGTTGTACATAAGAAGAGATGTCGAACTCTGCGGTCAATCGACTGCCTTTGCTAAAGCCAACGTAATGACCGTTTACGTAAACTTCGAAGTAGGTTTCAACGCCATCAAATTTGATGATGGTTTGTTTGTCGTTCCAGTTTTCACCCAGAGTGAACGTGCGTTGGTAAGCACCTGTCGGGTTATCTGTCGGAACAAAAGGCACATCGATAGGGAATGGGAAGCCTTCATCTGTGTATTGAAGGTCGCCATGACCTTCCATTTGCCACATGTTTGGAACGGTAATTTGTCCCCATTCTTCCATTTTTTGCGAGTAAAACTCTTCTGGCACCAAGAGAGGATTGGTGAAGTAGTTGAATGTCCATTGACCACTTAGCAGTTTGAAGCGGCTGCTCAGTTCTCGTTGGAATGTTTGTGCGTTTTTAATTGAATCGTAAGAGAAGAAGTAAGCACGTGGTGCCATACGATTCTCATGCAGGTGAAGGAAGTTTTCCCAATTGTTCACGTTTGTTCTCCCCTCGGCTTAGTTTGGTAGCAGGCAAAGGAGGAGTCCAATGCTTGAAGCTATCCAAAAGAAATGCAGCCGATGTCATTTGAAAAAGAGTGATGAATTATCTAGGAAAAGATTTTAGTAAAAGTTTTACTAAAATAAATTAGTGAAAACGTTTAACTTTAACTTGGTCACGTTTTATTGGACGATCATTGAACAAGATGTGATCAGGATAAAGGAATGGCATCCCAAGCCGATTTCTTAGGTAAAGTGGATAAAAAATAGCTAGATTTAAAGAGGGGATAATAAAAAAGCACTGAATATTCAGTGCTTTATAAATTTGATGATGTGAAGGGAATTACTGAGTGGTGCCGCGGAGTTTTAATTTGCTCGGCACATGCACTTGTAGAGGCAGTGCGCGACCGTCGCGGTATTTTTCTACTAATAAATTTACCCCTTGAATACCCATCATCTCAGAATGAATGCGCACAGTTGAGAGTGGTGGGAAGGTAAATCGGGCGGTTGGAATGTCATTGACGCTGATTAGGGCAATGTCTTGTGGAATGTTCAAACCGAATTCATGAATCGCGCGTAAAACACCAATTGCAATTGAGTCTGAAGCGATAAAGAGCGCTTTAGGAAAATCGCCTTTTGCTAACATGGCTTTTGCTAAATCGTAACCAGATAAGCTAGAGAAGTCGCCGCGATAAATATCGTCTTCTGACACCACGCCTTTTAAGCTGCCGTATTCTACAAATGCATTTTCACGAATGTCTGCAGTGTTTGGTTCATCTTGACCACCAATAAAACCAATCCGTTCGTAGCCTTGTTCAACAAAGAAGTCGACCACTTGTTTACTGATTCGCGCAAGATCGATATCAACACAGTCGTATGTGCTATCGCTGTCAGAGAAGTCGATGTAGCAAATGCTGTCAGTAAGACGTTTAGGCAATTTACGAATCACGGCGCTGTCAGTTTTACCTACCAGAAGGATACCGGTGATCTTTTGCGTTTCTACATCGATGATGCTGTCGTAGCAATTGGTTAGCGTAATGCCCAATTTGTCACACTGGGTTTCAATCCCGTGACGAATCGACAAGTAATAAGGGTCATTCACCTCGGCTTCTTGCTTGTAGTTATACAAGGCTAAGAAGTGGTGTTTTTGTCTTGCCTCTTTGGTGGCTTTTTTGGAACTGCTGGTGCGGTATTCCAGCTTTTCTGCGATTTCTAAGATGCGGTGTTTGGTTTCTTCTTTTACGCTCAAAGTCGGATCATCATTTAACACGCGCGATACGGTCGCGAGTGAGACGCCAGCTTCAGTAGCGATATCTTTTAGTGTTGCCATGTGCACTTCCCGTAGGCAAAGCTCACTGTCCCAGTGAGAAAAGCAATAATCCCACCATTGTAAACAGCTACTTATGGATGCACAAACTTTTAGTAAAACTGTGCGATCGGGGAAGTGAAGTTATCTGCCGGAAGAATACGTTAAGCACTCGTTGCTCTATCGTATTTGATGGTATTAAGGTCTGAGAAAAAGCGAACAAAGGCACCATAACAGTGCCTTTTCTTTGATTACTGGTTATTTATTCGCGTTGATGACTAAAGTTTGTAGTGGCTGCAGGGTTATGACTACTGGGCCGGTGTAGTGAGATGGAATTGTGTTGTTTTCACCGTAAGCCATTTTTAGCTTGAACTGCCCATTTGCACCTGTAGGCAATTCAAAATCACGATTGAGATCCAAGTAATATTTTTGTGGTTTATCCGATGGGTTACGCAACGAAATTACGGCTTTGTTTTCATTCCATGACGCAAAACCATACACCGCTAAGTTAGTTGGATTGCCACCAATCCAATGTGAATCCACCAAAACATCGGCGTTCTCTCTTGCCCATTTAGCTGCTTTTGCAAGAGTGTCCCATTTAGTTGAATTGAGCATATCTGGCGTAATATACATTTCTTGTAGTTGTGTGCCAGTTGCAAAATATGACCATACTTGATCGGCAAAATCTTGATCGGATTGTACTTTCTCAAGTCCATAATAAGCGTTTTTGGCGCTGACAATACCGTGAAGCATTATCGAACTCATCGGGAATAATGGACCTTTACGGACAATCGAACGATATGTTTCAGCGTCTCGGTAAGTGACCCACTGTTGTGTTGGAGAGCCATCACCATAAAGGTTGATATCATCACCTTGGCGCCAAATTGAGTCAGCGAAGAATAACCATGATGGGCTTGCGTTGGTCCCGGTCGTTAGGTTGATAAATACTTTATCATTGGCCTTGTGCATGTTCTCGATCAACTGAACTGACGCATCAAAATCGGAAGCAAATTGACTGCCTTTTAAGTGAGATGTTGCGTTGCCCATTCCATCAAGTTTAAACGATGAAATATGTTCGTTTTTAATTAGATTGGTGATTTTGTCATTGAAGTTTTTGAAGTACACCGGACCTGAGAGAGCAAACTTACCATCCACCGTTTCGAAACCATTTTCCTTTGCATGTGAAACGCGAATGTCACGTGGCTTGTTATAGCCTCCCCAAGGGGAAAGCCACAAACCTACACTAGTATTCATTGAATCGGCTAGCTCTTTTACGCTCCTAAACCCATCAGCAAATGCTGAGCCAAAATCCCAGTTTCCTGTTAAGTCATCCCAGCCGTCATCAAGTAAGAACCCATCAAGAACTACGCCGCGTTTTTCCACCAACTCATGATAAATCTCTTTCATTCGTCCTTTAATGTCACTTTCTGTATAAGGAGTGAAAAAGCCAATATCCATCCATGAATTGTAATGTAAATATGGTTTGTAGGGACGTGGTCGCATTGCTTCAATGAACTTGTTGAAGTCGCGTCTTAATTGACTGACTTCGCTAAATGTACCGATATAAGTTGTATATCTTAATGGGGCGTTTGTGCTTATTGGAGTGACAATATCAATATTGAGGTTGGTTTTCGTTTCGTAAGCATAGGTATTTACAATCGGTTTACGCGGCAGCATGAAGAACGTATCCGCGATAATTGGTGAGCTGTTAATGCTACCGTCAACATAAGGCGCTTGCGTTTGTTTTTTGGTTGGCAAGAAAGTGATTTTTTTGATCTTGCGATCGTTACCAACAGCTTTGATTTTGTAATCAACACTCACATATCGTTGTTTGATTACGTTCAAAGTGACATCCACTTCAAAATCATTGCGAACAAAAGTGAGATTGATGCTGTCACCATCTTTCTTGTACTTTTCCAACTTAAAATCTTTGGTATGAAGTGTTGTTTCATTCGGTAGAGTAATGAAGAAAAGTTCAGTTGGGGTGATTTGTTCATCCGTATTATTATTGATCAATGACACGACACCTGAGTTATTATCAAATGTTATTGCCATTGCATCATTGGCTATTTCCATTGAGTACGCATTCCCTATGTAAGCTGCCGAGACTATAACCGCCAACCCACTAGCTTTCAAAGTCTTGTAGTTCATTGATTTTCCCTTACTGATTATTTATTGCTCTTACATTTGAAATCACCATCCCTGTTTTCGTTGAGCTTGCTGTCACAAATCTTCTGCTTTTCCAATTTGCGCAAATTGTCTTTCGGTTTAAAAAGAGTGAAATCCAAAAACTTTATTTTCTTAGTGATGAGGGGTGAACTATTGATGATTTCGTTTTAGCAAACGAAAGGGGGGTTATTGATAGTGATGTTCTTCTCGTTGTTATTCGCTTCTGATTTATCTCACATTTTTTGTATTTTATAGAATTTGGGTGGGTGGGGTTGTGCTGGAAAACAAACAAAAGCCCAAGTGGCTAGGACATCCACTCAGGCTTTGTTTATTGGGTGTTGTTCTGGCGTATTTAAGACTTCACCTTATTGCTGTCGTCTTTGTCGTGATGGACAAGCAAGTGATCAAACACATTTCGAATGAACGGCGCGCCCACTTTAGAGCCACCATTACCGTGCTCGATAACCACGGTCGCCACGTATTTGGGTTTATCGTATGGTGCAAACGCGGTAAACAATGCGTGGTCGAGTAGGTGGTTTGCGAGTTTTTTGGAGTTGTAGACTTCGTCTTTGCGCAGACCAAATACCTGCGCAGTACCTGACTTACCGCCACTGCTGTACTCTGCGCCTCTAAATGCACGGCGACCAGAACCATGAGCCCCATTATTTACCAAGCGCATGGCGTTGATTGGAATATCCCAGAACTTCTCTGGTACTCCTTCGATAGAAGGCAGCGCTTTTGGTTTAACATCGACTTGGTTTTCGAAGTCTTCCCCATGTTCAATCACGGCTTTGAGAAGGTGTGGCGCTTTCATTTCGCCATGATTAATGAGGAATGATGTTGCTTTGGCTATCTGCATTGGTGTTGCTGTCCAATAACCTTGCCCAATACCGATAGGCACCGTATCACCTTGATACCAAGGGGTGCGATGACGTGCGATTTTCCATTCTCGTGTTGGCATGTTTGCGCTGCTTTCTTCGTAAATATCGATACCCGTTGGCAAGCCAAAGCCAAACTTATTCATCCATTTCGAAATGCGGTCAATCCCAAGGTCAAATGCGGTCTGATAAAAGAAGGAATCAACTGATTCCTCAATTGCCTTGGTGACATCCACGTTGCCGTGACCCCAACGTTTCCAATCTCGCCATGCTTTTGAATTTGGTTTAGAGCCAGGAATACGCCAGAGACCGTGATCGTTGCGCACGGTACTTGGTGTGATAACGTGTTCTTCAAGCCCAGCGACGGCCATAAAAGGTTTTACCGTAGAAGCAGGAGGGTAAACGCCAAGCGTTGTACGGTTCACAAGTGGGTGAGCTGGATCATTGAGTAAGGCACGGTAGGCTTTGCTAGATATGCCGTTAACAAAAGGGTTTGGGTCATAACTCGGACTTGATGCCATGGCTAATACGCTATTGTCGCGTGGATCGAGCACGACTGCGCTGCCTTGGCGATGGTTGAGTTGTTTGTAGACATACTCTTGTAGCTCAATATCCAGATTCAATACGATGTCTTTTCCGGGAACTGGCGGCACATATTTGATCGTACGAATCACGCGACCGCGACTGTTTACCTCTACTTCCTCGTAGCCTTTGGTGCCGTGGAGGATGTCTTCGTAATAACGTTCAACACCTAACTTGCCGATGTTTTGCGTTGCCTGATAATTCTGTGCTTTGCCTTCTTCATCCAGTCGACGCAAGTCTCGATCGTTGATGTGAGAAACGTAACCCAAAACATGGGTCAGTTCTTCGCCGTAAGGGTAGTAACGTTTGAGATCTGCGGTAACAAAGACGCCGTTAAACTCGTGCTGATGAACAGAAAAGCGCGCCACTTGCTTGTCATTCAGTTCGTTCATGATCGTGACAGAACGAAAGCGGCGAGTGTGCTTGTAACGCTTTTTAAAGGATTCGACTTGATCTGGGGTGATATCAATATAGTGACGCAGTTTTTCAATTAATGCATCTGGATCGTCCGCCTGTTCTGGGATCATATCTAAGTTATAAACAGGACGGTTCTCAGCCAACAAAACGCCATTTCGGTCATATATAAGACCACGGGTAGGGGCTATTGGCAGGATCTTGATTCGGTTGTCGTTCGAGCGAGTTTGGTAATCTTTGAAGTGATTAACCTGCAAGTTATAAAGGTTAGCAACCAGTCCTCCCAACAAAATAACCATGCCGATAAAAGCAACGATGGCGCGGTTTTTAAACAATCTTACTTCCTGATTGTGGTCTCGGAATTCGTTTCGCTTGCGTAGCATGGATGCCCTTTAGGTTTGGTCTTTGTGCTCAATGTGCCCCAATAAAAGAAAAGACATGGATTTTAGTCTTGTTACAAATGGTTACATTTGGGGCGGGGCTACTGTAACGAGCTTTGCACCTTGTTTTGTAAGAGCAATGTCAGGGATCTAAAGCGAAGCCTGATCTTTCTTGCGTTGCGCGTCACCTTTTAATGTTGCTGTGAAGATGTAAACGTTTATACATCTTGTCTAGTATTTTTTCGTTTTGATTCCTTAAATGAATAAGTTTTCTTTAATCTTATTAAGTTTTATGTGTTGTGCAATTTTGTGGAAACGTTTACACAAGTTTGAATTTGATCACGGATCTAGATCGGTTTTGGTTGGTAGACTTTTAACCAGTTAAGCGATCTGCGAATTTGCTTGGTTAATAGGCTCAAATCGTTACCAAGCATGAGCAGCAACAATGGGGAAGCAAAAGTGAAAGTTCTTATCACAGGCGGTATGGGGTACATCGGTAGCCACACATGCGTACAGATGATTGAAGCAGGTATGGAGCCAATCATTGTCGATAACTTGTGTAACGCCAAAGTAGAAGTGCTTAGTCGTATTGAAGCGCTGACAGGTAAACAACCCGTCTTCCATCAAGGTGATATTCGTGATGAAGCCTTTTTAGACTCGGTTTTTGCTGAGCATGATATCCAAGCCGTGATTCACTTCGCTGGTCTAAAAGCCGTTGGAGAATCCGTTGCGAAGCCGTTGGAGTACTACGATAACAACGTGAATGGCTCGCTCGTTTTGGCACGCAGTATGCGCAAAGCTGGGGTGAAAAGCATTGTCTTCAGTTCATCCGCGACGGTGTACGGCGACCCTGACATTGTACCTATTACTGAAGACTCGCCAACGGGCGCAACCACCAACCCATACGGTCGTAGCAAGTACATGGTGGAAGAGTGCTTAAGTGATCTGTTCAACGCAGAAAACGATTGGAGCATTACTTTACTGCGCTATTTCAACCCAGTGGGTGCACATCCATCCGGCACCATGGGTGAGGACCCTCAAGGTATTCCAAACAACCTAATGCCGTTCATTGCACAAGTCGCAGTCGGTCGCCGTGAAAAACTGTCGGTATTCGGCAATGACTACCCAACACCAGACGGCACGGGCGTTCGTGATTACATCCACGTGATGGACTTAGCGGACGGTCATATCGCAGCGCTGAAATCGGTCGGTGATAAAGCCGGTTTGCACATTTACAACTTAGGTACGGGAAAAGGCTCTAGCGTGCTTGATATGGTGGAAGCGTTCGCGTTGGCTTGCGGTAAGCCAGTGCCTTACGAGCTGTGTCCTCGCCGTCCTGGTGACATTGCAGAATGTTGGGCAAGTACTGAAAAAGCAGAGCGAGATCTTGGCTGGAAAGCGACTCGCAGCGTTACTGAAATGACGGCGGACACGTGGAAATGGCAGTCAAATAACCCGCAAGGCTATTCCCCTGCGTAATTGATGCTGCAGCGTTGTCGCCTGTACTTTCCAATTCCAATCACATAGAAAACCTATGCTCATGGATATTGGAAAGCTTACCGCCTAGCAGCAACTCCAATTTCATTGGGGAATGCAGATGAAAGAAATTTTAAAAGTTGAGTAAGTAAGATGTCGAATGTTGAATTTAACCCAGTGGATCACCCACATCGTCGCTACAACCCACTAACGGGTCAGTGGATTTTAGTGTCACCGCATCGTGCAAAACGCCCTTGGAGTGGTGCCGATGAGAAACCGTCTATCGATCAACTGCCTAGTTACGATGAGAAGTGTTTCCTATGTCCAACGAACGAGCGCATTTCTGGAGATGTAAACCCAGATTACCAAGGCACCTACGTATTTAAGAATGACTTTGCTGCGTTGATGATGGATTCTCCAGATGCACCTGAGTCAGACAGCCCTTTGTTCAAGACTCAAGGCGTGCGCGGGTTGAGCCGAGTGATTTGCTTCTCTCCCGATCACAGCAAAACGCTACCGGAACTACCAGTCGACAAAATTCGTGGCGTGATTGACACCTGGAATGAGCAAATCGAAGAGCTTGGCAAAGACTACGTGTGGGTGCAAGCATTTGAGAACAAAGGCGAAGCGATGGGATGTTCTCAACCTCATCCACACGGTCAAATCTGGGCGAATAGCTTCTTACCAAATGAAATTGAGCGTAAAGAGCACAACTTAAAAGCGTACTACCAAGGCCATGGCAGTAACTTGCTGGTGGATTACGTGCAAGCTGAACTCAAAGATGGCTCACGTACTGTGGTTGAGACTGAGCACTGGATTGCTGTTGTACCTTACTGGGCTGCGTGGCCATTCGAAACCATGCTACTGCCTAAAACGCACATTCGTCGAATGAGTGAGCTAACCGATGAGCAACGTGATGACCTTGCGGTTGCAATCAAAAAGCTAACTAGCCGTTACGACAACCTATTCCAATGCTCTTTCCCTTACTCAATGGGCTGGCATTACGCGCCGTTCTTTGAAGAAGGTACTGATATCGATCATTGGCAACTGCATGCCTTGTTCTACCCGCCGCTACTGCGTAGCGCAACAGTGCGTAAGTTCATGGTGGGTTATGAAATGTTGGCAGAAAACCAACGCGACTTAACCGCAGAGCAAGCAGCACAGCGCCTACGTGACCTAAGCGATGTGCACTACAAAGAACAGTAACTAACGATAAATACGAAAGATGTCATTCCGTACAGCGAGGAACGAGCGTGATACGGAATCTACCATCAGAGTGCGCTGAACGTAGATTCCGGATGCTCGCTAGGGATCGCCCGGAATGACAAATGTTAGACAATCAAATATGTCGTTTCTGATTGCGAGATATGAAAGCTGTCGAGAATTCACACAAAAATTTTATGCTGAGATTTTACTATGTCTGATTTAATCCAAAACGTTAAAACCTCTTTTGAACAAGTGCTGGGTTACGCTCCAAGCCACATTATTCAAGCACCTGGTCGTGTCAACCTGATTGGTGAACACACTGATTACAACGATGGTTTTGTATTGCCATGTGCGATCAACTACCAAACGGTTGTGGCAGCAGCAAAACGTGAAGACAACCTAGTGCGCGTGGTTTCTGTGGATTACGGCAACGCAGTTGATGAATTCGACATCACGCAAGAAATCACATTCCAGCAAGACAAAATGTGGGCGAACTACATTCGCGGTGTGGTGAAGTGTCTTCTTGCTCGTGGTTACCAATTCTCTGGTGCGGATATTTCTGTTAGCGGTAACGTGCCTCAAGGTGCGGGTTTAAGCTCGTCGGCAGCGTTGGAAGTGGTGATTGGTCAAACATTCAAAGTGCTGTTCAATCTAGAAATCAGCCAAGCGGAAATCGCGCTAAACGGCCAGCAAGCAGAGAACGAATTCGTTGGTTGTAACTGCGGCATTATGGACCAAATGATTTCGGCAGAAGGCCGTGAAAATCACGCCATGCTGTTGGATTGCCGCAGCCTAGAAACTGAAGCGGTATCAATGCCTGAAGACATGGCCGTGGTGATCATCAACTCGAACAAAAAACGTGGCTTGGTAGACAGCGAATACAACACGCGCCGTGAGCAGTGTGAAGAAGCGGCACGCATCTTCGGCGTAAAAGCACTCCGTGATGTGAGCATTGAGCAGTTTAACCAGAAAGTGTCTGAGCTGGATGAAATGGTGGCAAAACGTGCTCGCCACGTGATCACAGAAAACGATCGCACGGTCGAAGCCGCACAAGCTCTTCGCGCACACGACATGAAGCGCATGGGTGAGTTGATGGCAGAGTCTCATGCTTCAATGCGTGATGATTTTGAAATCACAGTAAAAGAAATCGATACATTGGTTGAGATGGTGAAAGAGGTCATCGGTGAGCAAGGCGGTGTACGCATGACTGGCGGAGGCTTTGGCGGTTGTATTGTCGCTCTTGTACCGCCTGCATTAGTGGATGACGTGAAAGCAACCGTTGAAGCTAAATACCAAGCAGCAACAGGGTTGAAAGAATCTATCTACGTGTGCCAAGCGAAAAATGGCGCTAGCTTAGTCGAAGTGCTTTAAGCGCACCGCAGCTTTAGTAGGAGCGAGATATGACCGAGCCATTAACCATCACGATGACACAGCAGGCTGCTTTTGATGGTGAGCCTGCCAAAGTGGTCGAACTGAAAAATAACACAGGCATGAGCGTTTCCTTTATGGATATTGGCGCGACATGGCTGAGTTGTCGTTTACCTTTGGCGAATGGGGAGTTGCGCGAAGTGCTTCTCGGAGTGGGGACGATGGGGAGTTTCATGCATCAACAGTGTTATATGGGTGTCACTGTTGGTCGCTACGCAAACCGCATCGCCAATGGGCTTTTTGAGGTTAATGGCGAAGCATTTCAAGTCTCCACTAACCAAGCGGGAAACTGCTTACACGGTGGTGAGGAAGGGTTTGATAAGCGCCGCTGGAACATTGAGTCTCAGTCCGAACAGCAAGTGACGTTTTCTTTGTTGTCTGAAGATGGTGATCAAGGTTTTCCGGGGAACCTCGAAGTCCATGTGACGTATACCCTGACTGATGACAACCAAGTGAGCATTGCGTATTTCGCAAAGACAGACAAAGCAACACCAGTGAACTTAACCAACCACGCTTACTTTAATTTGCTTGGTGCGGAAGCCGATTTGGATTGCCGTTCTCACCGTTTAACCATCGCAGCAGATCAATATCTACCAACTAACGAGGTCGGTATTCCTTTGGGGACATTGCAAGATGTGAAAGGAACAGGCTTTGATTTTAGAAATGAAAAGCCAGTATCGGAGCATTTCTTACAAGATGAGCAGCAGATTGCAGCGAAAGGTTATGACCACAGCTATCTATTTGATGCTCATCGCGACGTTTCAAAACCCGTTGCCCGGGTGGTTTCTCCGGATGGAAAAGTGCATATGTCTGTCGTGACCAATAAGCCTGCCATGCAATTATATACGGGTAACTGGTTAGCGGGTGCACCAAACCGTCGCGGTGGGGAATACCAAGACTACACGGGCTTGGCGTTAGAAACTCAGTTTTTGCCAGATTCACCGAACCATGCTGAGTGGGGGCAACCAAGTTGTATTCTTGAACCTGAGCAAGCGTATCGATTCAGTACCACGTTTCAGTTTGCTTTTTAGTTAAGGTATTGATTTTTAGCCTTTTGGGTTGCCATGAGCTTTTTGCCTACAGTAGGTCAAAAGCTTAGTTGAACTAAAAACAAAAAAGCTCTGGTACTTCTGTAGCAGAGCTTTTTTATTTCGTATTTTAGATTGGGTGCAGAGTTAGAGGCGGTCAACCGAGTTGCGACGAACTAAGGTTGGGCTGAAGATGATCGTGTCTTCTTCCACTTGTTCATCTCGTGATAATGCCAACGCTAGTCGAGCAGCGCGTTCTGCCATCATTTCAATTGGGTAACGAATTGTCGTCAAACTTGGATTGACGAAGCGAGCAATTAAACCATCGTCAAAACCGACCATAGAGACTTTCTCTGGTACGCTGATTCCGTTTTGATCTAATACGGCAAGTGCCCCGGCTGCCATGTAATCGTTGTAAGCCACGACACCGGTGATTTCGAGTGATTTCGTCAGTAAGTTGGTCATTGCTATTTCACCACCATCACTGTTTGGTTCACCATATTCAACGTAACTTTTCGACAGTTCAATCTTGTGGTCTTTCAGCGCCGCTTGGTAACCTTGCAAGCGCTCATCGGTATCTTCAATGTCATGTGAAGAAGCGATACAAGCTATCTTGGTATGCCCATGACGAAGTAAATATTCTGTCGCGAGGTACGCACCTTTACGGTTATCGAGAGAGATACAACGCTCTGCTAACTCAGGAATGTGGCGGTTGATCAATACCATCCCTTTTACTTCTTTGGCATAGCCAATCAATTCTTCATCTGATAAGCCTTTAGAGTGGATCACAATCGCCTCACAGCGGCTATTAATCAGCAACTCTAACGCTTGTCGTTCATCTTCTGGATTGTGATAACCATTGCCAATCAGAATGTGTTTACCATTTTCTCTTGCGACGTTATCAACTGATTTGACCATGGTGCCAAAGAAGGGGTCAGAGACATCACTCACCAGCACGCCCATCGTATTGGTACTTTGACTGACGAGCGCTCGTGCCGCCGCGTTAGGGCGATAGCCAAGTTTGCTCATCGCTTTAGTCACTGCATCGATAGAAGTTTGGCTTGCCTTGGGTGATTTGTTGATCACACGAGAAACGGTAGCGACTGATACACCCGCTTCTTTCGCGACATCCTTGATTGTTGCCATGAGGAACCTTTCGTTGGCTAAAAACGTTAACCGGAGTATTAAACACCCATTGTGTAATAAGTGCAATTGGCACCTATTTATATTGCAACCAATGGCTCATTACTCTATGAATTTATTAGAGATATATTAAGTGTAAACGTTATCTTATGTAAGGAAGGTTTGAATCATTTTATAGTGAGAAAACAAAAATCGCGGTCATTAGATATCACCGCGATTTGTCGTTTATGTTTTTAACATGTAGACCATAGATAATGGCATTTGGGGCACTAGTTATTGTTCATCCAGTCAACCATTTGGGTTTTGTACACATCGCTGTTTCCGCCGAAGATAGCTTGTACCCCAGTGCCGACTCGTACGACGCCTGCTGCGCCAAGTGCTTTCAGTTTTGCTTCGTCGACTTTGTCTTGATCTGTAACTTGGATTCGCAAACGAGTGATGCAAGCATCCGTGCTTAAGATGTTTTGCTTGCCACCAAATGCACTGACTAGTTCACTGGCAAATTCTGAGCTCGTGTCATTGATGGCTTCGCTGCTATCTTGCTCTTCACGTCCAGGTGTTTTCAAATCGAACGTCTTAATAAACCAAGTGAATACGATGTAGTAGAGCGCTGCGTATGCCAAGCCTAATGGGATGATCATCCAACCTTTGGTGGAAATACCAAAGAAGGTCACGTAGTCGATCAGACCAGCACTAAAGCTGTAACCATGTTTGACACCCAACATAATACACAGCGGGTAAGCCAGACCTGCAATGATCGCATGAATCACGTAAAGCACTGGTGAGATGAACAAGAACGCAAATTCGATAGGTTCAGTGATACCAGTTAGGAATGACGTCAGTGCCGCTGAGATCATGATGCCCATAACTTTGGTACGGTTCTCTGGCTTTGCAGCTCGGCCAATTGCAATCGCAGCAGCAGGCAGACCAAACATCTTAAATAAGTAACCACCTGCCAAGTTGCCTGCATTCGGATCGCCGGCGAAGAAACGAGGGATTTCACCGTGGAACACTTGACCTGCTGCATTCACAAACTCCCCAGCTTGTAGCTGAATAATCACGTTGATGACATGGTGCAGACCAAATGGAATCAATGCTCGCTCAGCAGTGCCGTAAGCCCAGAATGCGACTAACGGATTTTGTTCTGTTGCCCAAGTGCCGAACCAATCAATGCCTGCACCGATAGGTTGCCAAACAAAGGCAATAGCGATGCCTAAGAACAACATAGAAAATGACGTTACGATTGGGACAAATCGTTTACCAGCAAAGAAGGCCAAATAAGCTGGCATCTTAATGGTGTAGAAGCGATTAAACATATACGCACCAACCGCACCAGAGATGATACCGCCGAGTACGCCAGTGTCGATGTGATCCACTCCCAGTACGCCTGCCATGACTTTTAAAGTCGCGACTAATACGTAGTAGCCAATACCTGCAGCAACCGCACCAACGCCGTCGTTGTTGGTAAATGAGATAGCAACACCAAGCGCAAAAATAAGTGGTAGGTTGCCAAACACTGCACCGCCAGCTTCCGCCATCAATTCAGATACGACGGGGGGAATAAAACCAAATTGTGCCGAGCCAATACCTAAAAGAATACCCGCTGCCGGCATCGAGGCAATTGGCAACATGAGCGCCTTACCGACCTTAGAAAGGTTGGCAAAAAAGTTAGCAAACATAAATATACTCCAACGTGTTATATGAAAATCTTGGTGGGCGCAGTCATGAACAAACTGTGGGAAGCGAGGGGATTAGCGATAGCATCGCGATTATGGTTTGCGGGGGTTTGGAGCATAAACATAAAACAGGTTGCTATCGCTAAAGCTTTATAAATAACGTGTTCGAGTGAAAGAACGAGGTGCTTTTATAATTTGAAACGGCATTTTTCAATCACTCAACCATAGGACTGCGTCAGAATCTGAGAGTATTTTGATTAAAAATAAGGCATGAAAAAACAGAGTGTTTTTTGTTTTCTTGGTTCCTAATATTTAAGTTTTTAGACCTTTTTACTTGAAGGAGCGGGGTTGTAGCTAATATAAGGAATAGGAAATGAACTTTGGAGAGCCTGTTTTGGAGAGTATTAATCTATTTCGATACTACGAACGTTTGGAAACATTTGAATTGCGAGAAGAGCACGCTGTGACGTTAGCCGACATAGCAGAGAAGATGTTTACAGGTTCAAGACATGCTCGGACGATTCTTAAGCAAATGAATGAGCTTAACTGGATAGCGTGGATACCAAGAGTAGGGCGAAACCAGCGCTCAACCTTGATCCGTAAGTTTGATCGAGCAGAGGTGAAATGCGCCATCGCGTTGGAATGGATTCAAGAGACAAAATACGACCGAGCTTTAGAGTTCCTCGATTATGATCAAGCCGTGTTCGAGCAACTGTTAAAGCAAACCTCTGGCGCTCAAATCACCGAAGGAAGAGTGAACGTTCAACTGACTTACAATCGTACATTTGCGCCTTTAACACCTGCAACTCCCCACCGAAATAGCGAGCGATTTTTAATTCGTCAAATTCATGCCTGTTTGGTCGATATGAACTCAAAAGGGGAAGTTGTCACCAATATTGCCCATTATTGGGAGGCGGATGAGGCGTGGCGAACGTGGACTTTTTATCTTCGTCCGTCCGTCTATTTTCATTCGGGCGTCAAAGTCGATGCCGTCGTTGTTTCACAGTTGCTAAGCCAACTGAAGGCTCGCTCGTATTATAAGAATGAACTCGATCACCTTGAAAACATCATTGTCGAGTCCCCTTATCGTTTATCGATAGAACTTAGCCGTCCTGATAAAGGTTTTGCTGCTCTCCTTAGTGATTTGAAATATTCTCTGCAACCACCAGAGCAATTGAACAAGCATTCGCCGGATATTGTTGGATGCGGGATTTTCTCTTTAGAATCTCACACCGATAGTAAATTAACTCTGGTTGCGAATGAGCGTTTTCATGCGTTTCGTTCGTTGACAGACAAAGTGACGATCTGGTCGTTGAATAGTGTTCATGCGGCTTCTGAAAACGCCACGCGTGAGCTCTCTGAGACTGAACAATATTCGAAGAAAATTATCACCAACCATAATGACGACTTTAATCAATTCAGCATAGATAAAGAGCATACCCGTTCTCGAGCTCGTATTGAGGAAGGGTGTTTAATTATGCTTTTCAATCAGCACAACTCAAACCTCTCCTATTCTCAACGCCGTTGGTTAAGTGACAAACTCAATGGGAACAAGATTTGGCAGCAGCTTGAGCAGAGCAAGACAACGTTTGGAGCCGAAGTTGCACACAATTTTTTCCCTTTCTGGCACAACGTAAAACACATCAAAAGTCATAAGGTGGTGCCGCCCGATTCTATTCGCATCGCCTGTTATTCCCATCTTGGTTTGCAACGTTGTGCAAAAGCCACTCAAGAGATATTGGTCAAAGAGGGGATTGAGGTGCATATAATTGTTTACTCATTTGAGGCGTATATTGAAAAAGCGTTGAGTGAAAGCTTTGATGAAGAGATCGTATTTGGCAGCTTTAACCTAGATGATAACCGTCAAGTATCTGCGCTTTTATATTTCCTCAGTGACCCGGTTTTACATGCGTCGATTGGCGCTGAAGTGAGAGAGTGGTTGATCACCGAAATTAACCAGATCCGTGCGCGCTTTTCTCCTAGTGAATACTTGAATCAATTAGAACAGTTAGGCTCCGTCCTCATATACGAAGGCTTGGTTAGTCCAATGCTTCACCATCAACAAACACTAAGCTTTCAAGATATTTTCAAAGGTGTTGAGATTACGGCGTGGGGATGGCCGAAACTGAGTGATATTTGGTAAAGGATATTTGCAATTCATACGACCTTTACGCATCAAAATGCGATCTTCACCTCTTGTATTTAAAGCCTTAACTGTTAATGTTGAACTTGTTTTAGTAAAATTTTACCGGAGTTTTAATTAATGGAAACGATCGCTTACTCAGACTTTGCAAAGTTAGAAATTCGCACTGGAAAAATTATTGAGGTGGCGCGCCACGAGAATGCAGACAAGCTGTACATTGTGCAGATCGATGTCGGTGAGAAAACCCTGCAAACGGTCACGAGCCTTGTACCGTACTACACAGAAGAAGAGTTAATGGGTAAACAAGTGGTAGTGCTGTGTAATCTAGCAAAAGCTAAGATGCGTGGTGAAACCTCTGAGTGTATGCTGCTGTGCGCTGAAACTGATGATGAGTCGGAAAGCGTATTACTGACACCGGAACGCGCAATGCCATCAGGCGTGCGAATTGTTTAAGCTGTAAGTTAAATTTATTTATATAACAAATGCTTATGGTTTATGTCTCATTTTATAAATGAGTGAGTTGATTCATATTCACCTTTATTTATAATTTTCTTGATTTAAAACTGTTTAACAGTATGAAAATATAGGAAATTATAATGAAAAAGGTTTTGCCTTTATTGGCTTTAGGTGCAGTGGTTGCTTCAGCGTCGGTTCAAGCAAATAGTGGTTGGTATATTGGTGCGGATATTCATAACACTGAGATCGATACAGAGTTGAACATTGATTCATCGTCTTCAACAGGCTTTGGTATCGCTGTTGGTAAAGAGATGGCGCTCTCTCAGCAGTTTGTATTAGCTTTTGAGGGTGAGTTTATTCACTTTGGCAGCTTTAAAGAGAACGGATACTTCATCGATCAGTTTGGCACTGCGCACAATGCGAGCATTGAAGTTGAAGGTTACGCTGCGAATCTTAATGCGAAACCTAAATACTACTTCACAGGCACAGGTTTCTACTTAGGCGCTGTGGCTGGCTTGGGCGTGATGGGTGTTGACCTGAAGTTGGATGTTCCAACTGCATCTTCTAGCTCAATATCAACAGATGGTAGCGATATTGGTTTCAACTACGGTGCTGAAGCAGGTTATGAATTTGCTTCTGGTCTGATTGTTTCTGGTGGTTACCGTGCGTCTTCGGTCACGATTGATGTTGAAAATGGCGGCGATTTAGATTTTGATTTTGATGGCTTTTACGTAGGTCTAGACTACAAATTCTAATCAGATATTTGTCGAATATGAAAAATGGAAGGGAGCCACTAGGCTCCCTTTTTGATCAGGTTATCTATTAATTCATAATGATGATCTTGCACACCCGCAAGGTTGCCATACTTGGGCTGGTGGCGGTCATTCTCTTTGGCGTGTTGCCAACCTATAGTATGGCGAACAAAGTGTTCAGCAAACGCGTGAGAGACTTCCAAGCATCCTGCTAAAACAGTATCTACATAACTTTGCATGATTGGGCTGAGCGTGCAGGGTGGAAGGGGATCGCTTTTCACGTAAACCCAAATCTCATGATCTGGATTAAAGCTGATGTCAGTTTCGATTTGTTCAGGACGAATTTGAATACGATGATAGCCACGTTCGCGGCGGTCAAATTCAGTCAGCGCTTGGTGGTCTACTTCGAGCAGCACACCGTTCACTTGCCCTTCGCCTTCATTCACAACCAGCGGTGACAAGATATAGCTGTCGTCGACTTTGCCCCAATAGCGCACTAACCCATGGGCAATAACGGGAATTGCTTCACCCGTTTGCCCTGTAAGCTCACGTGAGGCCGAATTGATTAAGCTGCCGTAGCCAAATATATACATCGTGATTGTTCCCTTTTACTTCGACGAATTCCGTTCTATCCGTTATACCTAAATATGATATCTAAGTCATTCTTACTGAGCCCAGCATTTTGACGTTCTTGGGAGGAAATGCCTCCACGGCATCAGGCGCAATGTTTTACCTCTAAAGGATAGTCTTATCTTATAACATGTATTTTTTATGCATGTTTGTGTTAAGATCGCTGACGTTAAGTTTTTCGACAGTACGAATTGGTACGTAAGGGCATCACAATGCTGAATATCACCGATAAAAAAGTGGAAGAAAAAATCCCTGCATGGCTGCGACTTGGGTTTAGACCGTTTTTCCTGTTTGGCTCTATTTACGCCATCATCGCGATTGCGTTGTGGGTATGGATGTTTCAAACAGGGCAGCCTAGCGCGTTGAGTGTTCCGGCTTTGTGGTGGCATGTACATGAAATGCTGTTTGGTTTCTCTATGGCGATTGTGGTGGGGTTCGTTCTGACTGCGGTACAAAACTGGACGGGGATCAATGGGACGAAGCACTACACCTTGCTAGCCTTGTTTTTGTTATGGCTTGCTCCTCGAGTTCTACTTTGGACGCCTGCACCACTTTGGTTAACCAGCAGTGTTGAAGCGCTGTTTTTACTGTTTGTAGCGTATGAGGTCGGCATACGAGTTTATCGTGCTAAAGGGTGGCGTAACCTATTTTTTGTTCCGTTATTCTTACTTGCAATCTTTGCGAACTTTGCCAGTTATGCCACGGTGAAAGGTATGCCTCCATTTACCTCTTCTGCTGTGTGGCAAGCAATGCTGTGGTGGTTCACTTTACTGCTTTCTGTCATGGGTGGGCGAGTAATCCCTTTCTTTACTGCACGTCGTTTCAACTTTGAAAAAGCTCAACCGCTGATGTGGCTAGATTGGCTCGCCAACCTACCATTGGTCATGTTGTTTGTACTGAGTTTCTTCCCTGTGACGTTTGCTGAACTTGGGAAGCCGCTGATGTTGTTTGCTGGTATCACCCAATTGGTTCGATTCTTACGCTGGAAACCTTGGTTGACTCTGAGCGAGCCACTTGTTTGGTCTTTACATGCGGCTTATTTGTGTCTGCCTTTAAGTCTTATCCTACGTGGCTGCTGGGATAACGCGTTTGCCAACCACAACTTGATTCATTTGTTTGCGATTGGTGCGCTAGGTGGCTTAATCCTAGCAATGATTACTCGTGTCACCATGGGGCACACTGGACGTATGATTTACAAAGGTCCGAACATGAGTATCGCGTTTGCGGCGGTGATTGCTGCGGCGTTAGCGAGAAGCTTAGGTGTGATATTTGCTCCTTCACAGATGTTCTTTTGGATTGATATCAGCGCAGCATTATGGATTCTTGCATTTGGTATGTTTGTGTGGCGTTTTGGTGTGATGTTGATAACTCCGCGTGTGGATGGTCATCCGGGATAATCGAAGAAAAATGAAAGTGAAGAAGGGCTTGGCGAGATGCTAAGCCTTTTTTGTTTGATGTTGCTTCAGCAAATAACCCATTAATAGTAAGGGAATTATTAAGAATGTGAAAAACGTTGAATTCTAATCTGAGTTTTGCTCGTGCCAGAAAAGGCGGAGTTCGATACTCTGTATCTGTTATTGCTCGTATGAATATGAGTGATTAACTAGCCAATTGACGTTTTAGACCCATAGGTGTCTTTCGTGTAATTACATGGCCGCTTAGTTCTATACCTCCGTGGAACTAAGCGGCGTTTTTCGTTTTGTGGCTAGGTAAAATTAGATATTCCCTTGGCTGAAGTCTTTCTGGAAATAAAGAACTTTCTGTAGATAGCGTCTCGCTTCCCCTTTTGGGTGTTGAGTGGTTAATGCATCATAAACTTGAGTTGGGTTGAGGCTGTTAAGTTCATTCATTGCACGCTTACGGTCGCTATCAAACGTCGAAAGCACACCACCAGTGCCGCCGTTGTAGGCGGAAATCATACTAAAGTGCTTCGAGGTTGGATGTTTCACGTCTCGTAGATAGCGGTTTTTCAATATATAGAAATACGCTGCACCAGTATCAATGTTATTGGCAGGATCGAATAAGTATTCTTTGGTAGGAATACCTGGTTTGTTTTTTACTAAATTAAACACATCCGCACCCGCTGTTTTTGGAATCACTTGCATCAAGCCGTAAGCGCCAGCATGAGAAACCGCATAAGGGTTAAAACTACTTTCGGTTTTGATCACGGCGAAAATCAGATCTTCTGATAAACCATATCGTTTTGCAGCGTCACGTATCAAGCCAGCGTACTGGTATTCGCGTTGTTCTAGATGATCTTTCACCATGTTGATTTCGACATAGTAAGCACTGCCGTGTTTGATGGCTTTCTTTTGCAGTTTGTTGTCGAGTAGGTAGTCTGCGTAACGATTGGCACGCCATTCCCATTCAATCGGTTTTCCATCGTGATCGAGAACTTGCCCCAATAAAAAAGGCTTACCACGTAATACCGCTTCCTTGTCACTAAACAACTCCGCATGTGCTGGATCGGCAGGCATGAGTAGTGTCTGTACAATCGCTTTTTGTAGCTTTTCCGTTGGCTGGTATTGGGAAATTGTCGAAACGTAGATTTTTCCCGCTTCGAAGTCGATATGAGCGCGGGTGTTATAACCATCAAGGTATTTCACGTAGCGGTGTTTTCCCGCTTCGACGAACTCATCTTCACCCCAGCGATCTTTGGCTTTTTGCGCAATGTAAGCCAGTAACTGTTGGATATTCTCTTGGTTAGATGCACTTGGCGGCTTTACATAGGGAGGTACGTAGTCATCACATGCGCAAGGTGGTGTTTCTTCAGGAGCAACAGAGCAACCACTGAGGAGAAGTAAGCTCAGGAATAGCGATTTCTTCATCGGATACCGATTTAATTAGAGGTGAGGGCAATTGCCGACTGAAGAAAATAATAAGTAAGAGTGTTAATTGTCTGAAATTAAAACTTTTTGTGCTTTCGATAGAAGGTGTTGATATTAGAATTTAGCTCCAAAAAAAAGCCTGCGGGGTGCAGGCTTTGTATTAGGAGAGTCCAATTTAACTTACTTGTGAGAGGCTAACGACCTTTTGTTGCAGCTTCTCTTTTAGATATTCTGCCAGTGCGATTTTCTCCTCTTCGTTCATGTATAAACCAAGTTTTGTACGACGCCATAAGATGTCTTCATCGGTTAGCGCCATTTCGTGATTCATCAAGTAATCAATTTCACGTTGATATACGCCACTTGCTTGCTCTGAGAAGCAGTGACCAAGATCTTCTACGCTGTTAGTGCCTTCCATCAGATCCCAAGTTTGTGTACCAAACTGAGTCACGTAGCGCAGCAACATCGCTTCTGATGCCCACGAGTATTTTGCATGAATCATCTTCGCAAGTTGCTCACGGCTGCAACTGAAGTTACCACCAGGAAGGGTTTGGTTTGCCGTCCAGTCTTTACCCATTTCAGGTAGGTAAGGTGCAAGTTTCTTCATTGCCGCTTCGCCAAGCTTACGGTATGTCGTGAGCTTGCCGCCGAACACTGAAAGTAAAGGTGCGTGGTCGTATTCAGCATCCAACTCTAGTGTGTAGTCACGTGTGATCGCTTGCGGTGAGTCAGACTCATCATCACACAGTGGGCGTACACCACTGTAAGTCCATACCACATCTTCGCGGCTTAGCTGGTGGACAAAGTGTTGGTTAACAATATCGATCAAGTAATCGACTTCATCTTCGGAGATCGCGACTTCACGCGGATCGCCTTTGTATTCCACATCTGTGGTACCAATGATCGAGAACTTATCTAAGTAAGGGATCATAAATACGATGCGGTTATCTTTGTTTTGTAGGATGTAGGCTTGCGGCTCGTTGTGGATACGAGGAACAACGATGTGCGAGCCTTTGATCAAACGAATGTTGCGAGGGGAGGTTTGCTCTAATCCTTCATCAAAGAACTGTTTCACCCATGGACCAGCAGCGTTAACCAGAGCTTTCGCTTTACGTTCGAAACGTTGGTCTGTTGTGACGTCATGAATAGTGACATGCCAAATGCCGCCTTCACGGTGTGCTTTTTCTACGCGGCAGTAGTTGCGAACTTCTGCGTTATTCTCTTTTGCAGCCAGAACGTTAAGTAAGACTAAGCGCGCATCGTCTACCCAACAATCTGAGTATTCGAAACCGGTTTTCATTTCAGGTTTCAAAAGACCTGATTTTGCTAGGTTGACAGTTTTGCTGCCTGGCAGTGTGGTTCGTTTACCCAAGTTATCGTAAAGGAACAAACCACAGCGGATCATCCAAGCTGGGCGTAAAAATGGGCGATGAGGTAAACGGAAGCGCATTGGTAGAGCCACATGTGGTGCTTTACGTAAGATCACTTCACGTTCAGCGAGCGCTTCCGAAACTAAACGAAACTCATAGTGTTCAAGGTAACGTAATCCGCCGTGGATCAGTTTTGAACTTGCAGAAGAGGTTGCCGATGCGAAGTCATTAGCTTCGTATAAACCGACGCTTAAACCACGACCAGCAGCATCTGCAGCAATACCAGCCCCGTTAATGCCGCCACCGATCACGATCAGGTCTAAAGTAGGGGATGCGTTAGTCGTGGAAGCATTTTGTTGGATACTCATAAATTTGACCTCTTGGTGAGCGAACGAGCATTTTAGAACATGAGTTTATCCTAGCTTAGGTTTCGTTTGTGGTCATTATTTATTTTCGTTTGTGAGCGCTTTGTGTGATTTGGGCACAAAAAAAACTCTGCCTAATTAAGACAGAGGTCATTTATTCGTATAGAAAGAGAGGTAATTTGCTATTCGTTCTCAGATCTTTCTATTTGTGTATCAACCACTTCAAGGGGAACCGAGGCATCTTTTAGAATCGCAAGAATCTCTTCTGGTGGTTGTTTGTTGGTGAATACCATGTTCAATTGCGCGATATTGCCCAGTTTCACCATAGCATTGCGACCAAATTTCGAATGGTCAACCGCAAGGAACACACTGCGGCTGTTATCAATAATTGCCTGTTTAACGCGAACTTCATGATAATCAAAGTCCAGTAGTGAGCCATCAAAATCGATACCACTGATGCCTAAAATGCCGAAATCGAGGCGGAATTGTTTGACGAAATCGAGCGTCGCTTCACCGACAATACCGCCGTCACGGTTGCGAACTTCACCGCCCGCCAAAATAACTTTGATTTCTGGGTTTGGTAAAAGAATGGTGGCAACATTAATGTTATTGGTCACCACGCGAAGTTGTTTGTGGTTTTTATTGAGCGCTCGAGCGACGGCTTCTGGCGTGGTACCGATATCAATAAACAAGGTTGCGCCATCTGGAATGTGCTTTACTAGTTCTTCCGCAATGACATCTTTTTCATTGAAGTTAAGCGCTTTACGCGTGTTATATGACGTGTTCTCTGAACTGAGAGGAATGGTAGCACCACCGTGGTAGCGTCGAATCTTGTTTTCATCAGCAAGGTCGTTTAAGTCGCGACGGATAGTTTGAGGACTGACATTAAATTTTTCTACCAGCTCATCCGTGCTGACGTAGCCTTGTTTTTTCACCAACTCAACAATCTGTTGGTGTCTTGGTATTTGCTTCACTTAGCACTCCCTTGTGCACTGGTAATCGCCAATGCTTCAAATTCGAATATAGAAACTCGCTCTATTGTGCTCGAATTAGCGCATTGTGAGAAGTCGTGGGAATAGGGAATCCGCGATCGAACGCAAAAAAAGAGCGCCAAGTCGGCGCTCTTTACGATTAATCAGGGGGAAACTAATCGTTTATCAGAAATTAATCGTCTTCGTCGTGAAGCTCAGACCAAGTTTGAGCACACTTGACTGCGCGCTTCCAACCTTTGTAACGACGGTTACGTTTTTCTTCATCATCGTGTGGTTCGAATGTGCGATCGAGCACTGCTTTGTCTTGCAGCTCATCAATGCTATTCCAGAAACCAACCGCTAGACCGGCTAGGTATGCTGCACCCAAAGCGGTCACTTCAGTTACTTGAGGACGGTGAACTTCGGTATTAAGAACATCAGACTGGAACTGCATTAAGAAGTTGTTCGCCACTGCGCCGCCATCTACACGAAGGTTCGCGAGCTTGATGCCCGAGTCTGCTTGCATTGCATCCAGCACATCACGAGTTTGGTAAGCGATACCTTCCAAAGTTGCACGGATAATGTGGTTAGAGTTTACACCACGAGTTAGACCGACAATCGTACCGCGAGCGTAAGCATCCCAATATGGTGCGCCCAGACCAGTAAACGCAGGAACCACGTAAACACCATTTGAAGTATCAACTTTGGTCGCAAAGTATTCTGAATCTTCGGCACCAGCCAGAATCTTCATTTCATCACGTAGCCATTGAATTGAAGCGCCACCCATGAATACCGCACCCTCAAGGGCGTAAGCTGGCTCACCTTTTGGACCGCATGCTAGCGTGGTCAACAGACCATTTTTCGATGTTACCTTCTCTTGACCCGTATTCATCAACAAGAAACAACCTGTGCCGTAGGTGTTCTTCGCTTGACCAGCTTCAACACACATCTGACCGTAAAGAGCGGCTTGTTGGTCACCTGCAATGCCTGCAATTGGGATACGAGTACCACCTTTACCACCAATGTTGGTTTGACCGTAGATTTCTGATGAGCGTTTTACTTCAGGCATCATGGATGCAGGGATGCCCATCTCATCCAGCATTTTTTGATCCCAGCATAGGTCATTAATGTTGAACAGCATGGTACGAGAAGCATTGGTGTAGTCGGTTACGTGAACGCGACCTTGTGTCATCTTCCAAACCAACCAGGTATCAACAGTACCGAATAGCAGCTTGCCTGCTTCAGCATCTTCACGTGCGCCTTCAACGTTATCTAGAATCCACTTTACTTTTGTACCCGAGAAGTAAGGGTCTAGAACCAGACCTGTATTGTCGCGAACGTAATCTTCTAGTCCGCGCGCTTTTAATTCTTCACAAATATCGGCAGTGCGGCGGCATTGCCATACGATCGCGTTGTAAACCGGTTTGCCTGTTTCTTTGTTCCATACAATCGTCGTTTCACGTTGGTTGGTAATACCGATACCTGCAAGTTGGTCGCTACGGATGCCGGTTTTCGCAAGTGCTTCAACCAAGGTAGAGCTTTGAGTTGCCCAGATTTCCATTGGGTCATGTTCAACCCAACCAGCCTCTGGATAAATCTGAGTAAATTCTCGCTGAGCGACGCTTACGATATTCGCGTCATGATCCAGAATGACAGCACGAGAGCTTGTCGTGCCTTGGTCTAGGGCAACAATGTATTTTTGCTCAGTCATGGTAAGAATCCTTTTGTTTCGTTATTTATATTTTAGTAAATGTTCGAATTGGTAGGGGTTAAGCTTGCGCTTGTTCTGCTTCTTCTTCGGTTTCGCACTGGTTAGGGATTGTACAGCCGTGACCTTGCTTTGGCAGATATGCAGCAATCGCTTTCGGGTACAACCAACCACCGAAGCAAGCACCTGCGATAGGAGCAAGAATTGGAACAATAAAGTATGGAATTTCACGCGCGCCAGTCAGGGCATAATCCCAACCTGCGAAGTAGGCAAACAGCTTAGGACCAAAGTCACGTGCAGGGTTCATCGCAAAACCTGTTAGTGGACCTAGAGAACCGCCGATTACCGCAATTAGGATACCGATCAGTAGAGGGTTCATCGCGCCGCGAGGTGCGCCATTGTTCTCATCACCAAGAGCAAGAATGGCAAACATCAGCACTGCAGTAATCACGAATTCCACAGCAAAAGCGCCAAAGAAAGAGAGAGAAGCATGTGGGTAAGTCGAGAAAATGCCCGCTGTGGCTAATGCGTCTTGGCTGCTACGAACGAAGTTGTGTGCGATTTCGTAATCCGTAAAGAGGTTGCTGTACAAGCTGTAGACCAAAGCAGCAGAGCAAAATGCACCTAGCATTTGCGCAATGATATAAGGCACAACTTTCGCCTTATCAAATCCATGGAACATCGCCAGTGCGATAGTTACGGCAGGGTTGATGTGTGCACCGGATACGCCCGCAGTACAGTAAATAGCGATGGCGACGCCAAAGCCCCATACAATACTGATTTCCCATTGACCAAATTGAGCCCCGGTCAAAACGAGTGCAGCAACACAGCCTACGCCAAAAAAGATAAGTAATCCTGTACCGATAAACTCGGCCAAACATTCTCCGAGCAGTGAGGGGTGTTTGTTCGTTGTCATGTTAAGAGTCCTTTAATATTTATGCTTATCTAGCACGGTTCTATTGTGCATATATAAACGTTTGCGAAAACAAACGAGCGCTAAAAATGAGCGTTTGAGCATAAATTTGTTAATCAAACTCTTCGTTTTTGTTAATTGACGCATCTTTTGCTCAAAAAGGAAACTCGATAAAACGAATTATGGTCTTCAATTTTGCTTTGATGGACTAAAACTACCGATGTGAAAATCAATGCACAAACTGGTAAGAGGAGTTTTGTGAACCTGCTTCGCGAATGGTGGGAAAATACTCAGATTATTGGTCGAAAACTAACCCTAAAGAGCTAGCTAACATTAATGATGATAAGGGATTGCTGATATTCATTCGCTCGTTGCTAAGAGCTACGCCGTCTCAAAGAAAGAAGACCGTTTCCCGTAGCACATATGCCATCTTTTGCTTGGAGACGACCTCTAAATGTACGTTGGAAGTGGTAGGATTATGTTGACCCTAATTGTTAACACGATGACATTGTTGCAACACGCCACAATTGAGGCGTTTGATGGCTTAAATCACGTGCTTCGTCTCTTCAACTTCCATCTTTTATCCATTTTTGTGGTCATTTGAGCACTTGATTCACTTAATATTGTGCTGATTTTGTTCGTTTGCGCACTTCGTGTTCTATGTGGACAGTAACGAAATCTGCAGAAAGTGGAAGCGCAGTCTAATTAAAAGCCTCTAATTTTCTGTATTTACTGAAATTTAATTCTTATGCAACATTTGTCACAGAAATAAAAATCGAATTTCATAAAATGCATTCACTTTCGAACGAAACTCCTTTTTGCTCGTTCGCGATTTTATACTCCCTACCATCGCTCACATTATTAATGAGGTTCCTATGTTTGGAATATTCAAACCTAAGGCGCACATCGATCGTTTATCGTCCGATAAGATCGATGGCACTTATTCCCGCTTACGTTGGCAACTCTTTATCGGCATCTTTGTTGGTTACGCTGGCTACTACCTAGTTCGTAAAAACTTTAGCTTGGCGATGCCTTATCTTATTGAACAAGGTTTTAGTCGTGGTGACTTAGGTGTTGCCTTAGCTGCGGTATCTATTGCTTACGGTTTATCAAAATTCTTAATGGGCAGTGTTTCTGACCGCTCAAACCCTCGTTACTTTTTAAGTGGCGGTCTATTAATGTCAGCGCTTGTGATGTTCTGCTTCGGCTTTATGCCTTGGGCTACTGGCAGCATTACAGCGATGTTTATTCTATTGTTCCTAAACGGTTGGTTCCAAGGTATGGGGTGGCCTGCCTGTGGTCGAACCATGGTTCACTGGTGGTCGCGCAAAGAGCGTGGCGAGATAGTGTCGGTTTGGAACGTGGCACATAACGTGGGTGGTGGTTTGATTGGTCCGCTGTTCATCCTTGGTCTTTGGGCATTCAACGACGATTGGCGCACCGCTTTCTATGTTCCTGCATTTTTTGCCACGCTCGTAGCTGTCTTTATTTGGTTCACCGTAAGAGATACACCGCAGTCTTGTGGTCTTCCGCCAATTGAAGAGTATAAAGACGATTACCCTGACGATTACGACAAATCACACGAAAAAGAAATGACGGCGAAGGAAATTTTCTTCAAGTATGTCTTTTCTAATAAGTTGTTGTGGTCAATTGCGATTGCGAACGCGTTTGTTTACCTGATCCGCTACGGTGTGCTGGACTGGGCGCCGGTATACCTTAAAGAAGCGAAGGACTTCTCGGTTGATAAATCTTCTTGGGCTTACTTCCTATACGAGTGGGCTGGTATCCCAGGTACGCTATTGTGTGGTTGGATTTCAGACAAGCTATTTAAAGGTCGTCGTGCTCCTGCCGGTATTCTATTTATGGCGTTAGTAACCGTAGCGGTGTTGGTTTACTGGTTCAACCCAGCAGGTAACCCAGCAGTAGATATGATGGCGCTGGTTGCAATCGGCTTCTTGATTTACGGTCCGGTAATGTTGATTGGTTTGTATGCGCTAGAGCTTGCTCCTAAGAAAGCGGCAGGTACGGCTGCAGGTCTAACTGGCTTATTTGGTTACTTGGGCGGTGCGGTAGCGGCAAACGCGATTCTTGGCTATACAGTAGACCACTTCGGCTGGGATGGCGGCTTTATCATCCTAATTGGTTCATGTATCACCTCTATCGTTTGTCTAACTTACGCATTTCTTGGCGAGCGTGCTCACCATGAACAAAAAGTGCGTGAGAAAGAAGCATTGGCGTCATAAAACATTAAAGGGGCGGTGGAATACTGCCCCTTCAATAAGCTAAGGAAAGAACAATGAAAACAACGTCAGTTTGCATGACGGTTCTCGCTCTGAGCATCTCAGCTGGAGCTATTGCACAACCGCTTGTTATCGCGCACCGTGGCGCATCGGGTTATCTACCAGAACATACTTTAGAAGCAAAAGCGTTGGCGTACGCGATGAAACCAGACTACATCGAACAAGATGTGGTGATGACCAAAGACGATCAACTCGTTGTATTGCATGATCATTACCTCGATCGCGTGACCGATGTAGCTGAGCGATTCCCGGATCGTGCTCGTAAAGATGGTCGTTACTATGCGATTGATTTCACGTTGGCAGAAATCAAATCATTGCGAGTCACTGAAGGCTTTAACATTGATGATAAAGGTAACAAGGTTGCTGGCTATCCGACACGATTCCCAATGTGGAAATCAGACTTCACCGTACCTACTTTTGCTGAAGAGATTGAGCTGATCCAAGGCTTAAACAAAACGCTGGGTTATGACATCGGTATTTACCCGGAAATCAAAGCGCCGTGGTTCCATCGTCATGAAGGCAAAGACATCTCAAAAGCGGTGCTTAAAGTTTTAAAACAGTACGGTTACGATTCGCAAGACGACAAAGTATACCTTCAGTGTTTTGATGCGAATGAGCTTCAGCGCATCAACAGTGAACTCATGCCCGCAATGGACATGGATTTAAAGCTCGTTCAGCTCATGGCTTACACCGATTGGAACGAGACCATGGAGTACAAAGGCGAAAAAGCAACACCATACAGTTATGACTGGATGTTTGAAACCAATGGTATGAAGAAGGTCGCGGAATACGCGGAAGGGATCGGTCCTTGGAAACCAATGTTGGTGGATGACAAATCAACCAAGGATAACATCATCATCAAACCTTTGATGAAAGCGGCAAAAGACGCGGGTTTGCAAGTGCATCCTTATACTTTCCGCGCGGATCCAGGGCGTATTCCTGCTTACACCGACAGCTTCGATGGCATGATGGACATCTTCTACAATCAGGTGAAAGTGGATGGTTTGTTTACTGACTTCCCTGATAAAGCAGTCAACTTTCTGAACAAGTAAAATTCAAAAAAGCTGAGTATTTGAAGTTCTCAGTATTACGTCACACGCCATGTCGTAACAATGTGCCCTCTATCAGGCAATAAAAAATCCCCCAACAGTTTCCTGCTGGGGGATTTTTCGTAGGGCTAATTTACTGCAATACCTAAATGACTTCAAGATGCTCAGTTCAGAGTCTGGTCACTGATAAAATGACGAAGTGAAATAGCTCGCTATTTTCAAGTTATTTGACGTGGGAATCGTGATAGTGACACGCTCCCAAAGGGCGAGTTGTCTTGGCTTTCATGCTTTGTTAACGAGCTTTGATTTAGATTGACTAGATCTTCAACTCGTTGCTGCGCCTGCAAGCCAAGTCAGCCTCGCTGAATCAAGTATCTCGAGGTTATTTGGGTATTCTTATTAGTTGTTTTTATGCAGTTCGCTGTTCAGTTCAACCGCGCTCTTGTTTGCAAGACACTCGATTTGACCTGTTACAGAGTTACGACGGAATAGTAGGTCAGAAACACCAGCAAGATCGCGTGCTTTTACTACTTCTACTTCTTGGCCTGCAGAATCTAGCATGCGCACTTTAGAGCCAGCGGTTACGTATAGACCTGATTCGATAGTACAACGGTCACCCATTGGGAAACCAAGACCTGCGTTTGCGCCTAGTAGCGAGTTTTCACCGATAGAAACCACAACTTTACCGCCGCCAGATAGCGTACCCATGATAGATGCGCCACCGCCGATGTCAGAACCGTTACCAACCACTACGCCAGCAGAGATACGACCTTCAACCATGCTCACGCCAGTTGTACCCGCGTTGAAGTTGATGAAGCCTTCGTGCATTACCGTTGTGCCTTCGCCAACGTGTGCGCCAAGACGTACGCGAGAAGTGTCAGCGATACGAACACCAGTTGGTACCACGTAGTCCACCATTTTAGGGAACTTGTCTACGCAATCTACGCTTAGTGCACGACCCGCTAGGCGAGCTTCGATTTGACGCTCTGCCAGTTCAGGTAGGTCGATTGGACCTTCGTTAGTCCATGCGATGTTGTGTAGTAGACCGAAGATACCGTCTAGTACCGTGCCGTGCGGTTGAACTAGGCGGTTAGAGATAAGTTGAAGTTTTAGGAAGCCTTCAGCAACGCTTTGTGGCTGTTCGTCAGTTGCAAGGATAACCAGTACAAGTGGTTGTGCTGATTCTGCTGCTTTTGCTGCGAAAGAAGCGTTTGCCGCATCGCCGTTTGCTTCAAATGCTGCTGCCAGTTCTGCGCTTTGTGCTGCAGAGATCTCGATAGCTTGGTTGCCTTGCTCGTAACCTGCTACTGCTGCTAGTGCGTTAACAAGCGCTTCGCTTGGGTTAAGAACTGGGTTTGGGAAAAACGCTTCGATGATTTTGCCGTCGCGATTTTTAGTTGCCGTACCAAAGGCTAGAGAGAAGAAAGCCATAGTTGATCTCCATGTGTTGAGTCTTGTGTCTCGTCTGTTCACTGACAAGAAATAATTAAGTTGTCAGTCATCATAAAGAGAGTGTTGGGGAGTTTAAAGAGGGGAAATGGAGAAAGTCTGTAGATGGATACCTTTTGTCTTTTTAGAGATATGTTTGTCTGATGAGAAATGTGTCGCAAAAGCCTTCTCAGACCGATTTGGGGTAAAGACAAAGTGAAGTTGGAAAAGGGGCATAGCAAAAAATAAGGGGAGGACCGAAGTCACTCCCCCTACACTGGGTTTGTTGGATTTAATCGCTTTGGATAGAAAGCGATTAAATCGGCTTAAAGGCTAAGTTCACCGACGGCTACGGCAAGTGCAACAGTTGCACCTACCATTGGATTGTTGCCCATACCGATGAAGCCCATCATCGCTACGTGTGCAGGTACTGAAGAGCTGCCCGCGAATTGTGCATCGGCGTGCATGCGACCCATGGTATCGGTCATACCGTAAGAGGCAGGACCTGCCGCCACGTTATCTGGGTGTAGAGTACGACCAGTACCACCGCCTGATGCCACAGAGAAGTAAGGCATGCCTTCACGGTTACGTTCTGCTTTGTAGATGCCTGCTACTGGGTGTTGGAAGCGAGTCGGGTTGGTTGAATTACCAGTGATGCTCACATCCACTTGTTCTTTATGCATGATAGCCACGCCTTCACGTACATCGTCTGCACCGTAGCAAAGGATCTCACCACGTGGACCTTGGGAGAAACGGCGACGTTCTACTTCCACTAACTCACCAGTTTGGTAGTTGTATTGAGTGCGTACGTAAGTGAAACCATTGATGCGTGAGATTAGGTAAGCGGCGTCTTTACCTAAACCATTCAGGATCACTTTCAACGGATTTTTGCGTGATTTGTTCACGTTCAATGCGATTTTGATTGCGCCTTCTGCCGCTGCGAATGACTCGTGACCGGCAAGGAAAGCGAAACAGCCACTTTCTTCATTCAATAGACGAGCCGCCAATGCACCGTGACCGATACCCACTTGGCGTTGCTCTGCCACGCTGCCGGGTTTAGTGCACGCCTGAAGACCTTCACCGATGATGTTTGCTGCTTCTTCTGCTGTTTTTGCTCCGCGGAAAATCGCCAAAGCGGTGCCCAGTGTGTAGGCATCTGCCGCGCTTTCAAACGCGATAGGTTGAGTGTCCATCACTAGTGCTTTAGGGTCGATACCACGATCCATACAGTATTGGTAAGCCTCTTCCAGAGAAGAAAGTTGCATTTCGTCTAATGTGCGACGTACAGATTCAGTAATTGGAGTGTTCATAATCTCTTTCCTCTTGGTGGCAATTATTGTTGGCGTGGGTTAATGGTCGTTACGGCTTCGTCAAAACGACCGTAAGTACCCGTTGCTTTGTCTGCTGCTTCTGCTGCAGATACGCCTTCGTTGATGGCTTTCATCATCTTGCCTAGGTTGAGATATTGGTAACCAATCACTTCTTTGTTTTCGTCTAGCGCGAGTTTGGTTACATAGCCTTCAGCTAACTCCATGTAACGCACGCCTTTTGCTTTGGTTGAGTAGCTTGTACCCACTTGGCTGCGTTGAGTTTGACCAAGATCTTCCAGTGCCGCGCCAATTTCCAAGCCGCCTTCAGAGAAAGCAGATTGAGTACGACCGTAAACAAATTGAAGGAAGATTTCGCGCATCGCGACGTTGATAGCATCACACACTAAGTCAGTGTTGAGTGCTTCAAGAATGGTTTTACCGGTTAGGATTTCTGCGGCCATCGCTGCAGATTGAGTCATGCCTGAACAGCCGATCGTTTCGATCAAAGCTTCTTCGATGATGCCGTTTTTGACGTTAAGGGTCAGTTTTGCTGCACCTTGTTGAGGAGCACAAGCACCAACGCCGTGGCTAAGACCGGAAATCGCGATAACGTCTTTTGGATTGATCATTGCGCCTTCAACAGGGATCGGTGCAGAAGCATGAAGATCGCCGCGTTGAATCGGGCACATTGATTGGATTTCGTGTGAGTATTGCATAATGTTTTCCCAGTGTACGATATCCAGCATATTGGTCAGACTCAACGGCGTTGACTGCTCTTATTCTCTCCATCAAATAGAAAAACTATGTTCAGGAGGCTTACGCGTTTGTCGCCTTGTTGAGTTAACAACTATTTGGGATATCTTTTTAATTTTTGAGAAAACAGGAGCGGGGTTGGAGAAGAGTTGAATTGCTCACTACAGAACTCTTACTTTTACACTAGAGGCAAAAGTACTTCCAACAGGGCTTACCTGTTCTCGTTTCTGTAGGAGTCATCAGCTTTAAAAGCGGTTTGAATCTTTCGATTCCGGTGGTACCCCATCACCGTGCCCATTTAGATTAGATCTAAGTCACACTAATCTGCAACATGAAATTTAGAGCAATTTGGGATATTAAATCGGTTCTTTATATTCTCAGAGATATATGGCGACAAACGGAAGGCATAAAAAAACGCCGCATGGTGCGACGTTTTTTTTAACAAATGAGAGGCTTACGCAGCGTCTTCTTGTTCGCTATCTTCTTCAACAGCTTCAAGCTTCTTTGCTTTTTTTGGCGCAGGCTTACGTTTTGCACCCAAAGCGTAAAGTACTTCTTCTTTGTTTTGCGCAAGGAACATTGCAAGATCTTCTTGCTTACCTTCGTCTTCTAGAAGTTCACTTTTACCTAGCAGTGAGAATAACTCGTCTGCCATATCCAGCATTTTGTCGTATGCGTCAGCTTCCGCTTTAGAGGTAAAAGTCATTTTCTCTTCTCCATTGCGTTCTACCACGTACTTGACGATTACAGCCATGGTTGGTCCTCTAACTTGATGAATTTATACTGGCTTTTTATACAGTTTTTGACCAATTAAGTCTAGCGACAAGCCTCAGAATGAGAGCCGGGTACAACTAACTGACCAGCATTTGAGCTATCTACCTTGGATTCTCTACCTTGAACTATCCACCTCGAACTAGTCACCTTTAAGGTGCGGGTTCTCTGGGCGTTCCCAATTTTGGCAAAATTCAATAAACGTGCGCAGAAGTGGGTTTTGATACTTCTCTTTGTGGATCAAAAGCCAGAAGCGGCGCTTCATATCTAAAGGCATGTTGAGCATCTTCACTCGACCATCGCGAATTGCAGGTTCTGCGGATAAGCGCGACAAACAACCTAAACCAAGCCCAGCAGATACCGAATTGATCAGCGCTTCAGTGGTGTTGAGCTGAAAAGCCTCATGCCAATGCTCTAAACGCGGAGCGATAACGCGCATAAAAAACTCTCGAGAACCAGAACCAGCTTCACGCAGAATCCACTCGGTGTCTTCGAGTTCATTTAGGCTGATAGGCCCTTCGTCATAGTTAGGGTAATCAGGTGGACAAATCACACACATTTCATCTTCGCTGAATTGCGTTGATTCTAGCTCTGGGTGTATGGTCTTGCCCTCAATGAGCGCGATGTCGAGTTCGTAAGCGATCAACATGTCACAAATCTGGGCAGAGTTGGAGATGAACAAACTCTGTGATTGGTGATTCGTTTCATTACGAAAATCACTTAACAGGTAAGGCGCAACTTGGTTGCCGATGGTGTCACTGGCACCGATGCGTAGCAGCCCCGATAAGGTTTGGTCGCCATCGAACACACTCTCAATATCCCGAGCTCGGTTGAGGAGTTCATCCGCGAGGGGCAAAAGTTTTTGTCCTTCTTGGTTGAGAATTAAGCGGTTGTTCACCCGGTCAAATAGGTGATGTCCGATTTGTTTCTCTAACTCAGACAGCGCCATACTTACCGCTGCTTTCGAAAGAAACAGGCTTTCTGAAGCCGCTGTCAGCGTTTTGTGCTGAGTGATCGTAGTAAAAACTTTCAGTTGTTTAAGAGAGATATGACTAGGCATGATATTCCGTTAAGTAAATCTGAACGTTAGTTTTAAATAATTAGATATATTGGAACGAAGTGCAAGAGTAATATACACCCCATAGAAAGTTAGCCTAGATTTTGAGGTCGTAATGATTCAAAGAACAAAAGCAAAAGTAATGGGAGCACCAACCCCAATGGCGGGTCTGGCTCTTGGTATTGCGAGCTTGGGTTGGAGTTGGGAAAACTTCGCCGAATTACATGGCTATGGACAGTGGATTAGCGCAGGTATTGCAAGTGTATTGCTAGCAATCTTGGCGGTTAAATTTCTTTTTCACAATCACTTGTTAAGACAAGATCTTGCGCACCCTGTGGTGGGTAGTGTCGTTCCAACTTTCGCAATGGGAACTATGGTGGTTTCAAACTCACTAGGGCATTTCTTCTCTGTTGCAGGTGACGTGCTTTGGTTAGTGGCGGTAGCTTTACATATCGTGTTCCTTGTGAGCTTTTTGTACCACCGCGCGAAAGATTTCGAACTACACCACATGGTGCCAAGCTGGTTCGTACCGCCAGTGGGTATTATCGTTGCAGACGTGTCTTTCTCTGGTAACCCAGTGCTTGCACCAATTGCACATGGTGCATTGATCTTCGGTATGGTGGCTTACGCTGTGATGCTGCCAATGATGATCTACCGTTTCATGTTCACTCATGAAATTCCAGATGCAGCAAAACCAACAATGGCAATCATGGCGGCACCAGCAAGCCTATCGTTGGCCGGTTACCTAACTGTAACAGCGACGCCTTCACCAGTGATTATTGCTCTATTGTTTGGTATCGCGGTATTGATGACAGCCATCATCTACTTAGCTTTCTTTAAACTGCTAAGACTGCCATTTAGCCCTGGCTATGCAGCGTTTACCTTCCCAATGGTGATTGGTGCGACAGCTCTGTTCAAAACAGCAAATTGGATGGAAGCAAATGGTCTAGCAGCGCACTATGTACAACAAGTTCGTGGTCTAGCAGGCATCGAATTAATTGTGGCAACGATTGTGGTGACTTACGTAGGTTTGCAATACATCAATAACTTGCTCATTCAACCACGCTTGATGACCACACATCACGCATAAAGCTGAAGTTTTACTCGTAAAGCAAAGTCTTTTGGTCTCTCTCGCCAAGAGGCTTTTTTTATATTGGTAGACTAGGTTATACGTCGACGAATAGATTCTATGTTGACGAGTAGATAAAAAAGCCACCCGAATAGGGTGGCAGGAAAGTTCGACACAATACTAATTCATCAAACTAGGGACTGGTTATCCCTTGTTGTAAAAGCGCGACATTTCATCCAACGATTGTTGGATGGCGTTCACTGGTACTTGGTGTTCGTTATCAACTTTCAATTGGTTATTGAGTTGCTGAGAGTGCCCACCAGGGTTTACCACTAACATAGTTTCTTTACCTACCAGCGCATAGTTGTAATAGCTTCCAGCGATGAACCAATCTCGCGGAACGCAATTGTCAAACAAGTCTCGTCCTACACTGTAAGATTGGGTTTCCCCTTTAACGTCGAATAGCTCGTTCATTAGGGTTGGCACGATATCAAAGTGCGTTGTGCGGTAATTAATTTGTTCCGGCTGATGATCTGGCAGATAAACGTACAGCGGCACGTGTACTTGAGTATCACTGTAGTTACCCGTATGACCCCAGTAGTTCATTTTATGATCGTTAAATTCCTCCCCATGATCGGAGGTAATCACGACAATGGTGTTCTCCAGATCAACGTTTTTCAGAACTTTTTCGATCAAACTATCAATGAAATATAACGAGTTCTTATAGCGGTTGTGGTAAAGCGAGGCGTCAAAATCGTTATCGAGCAGAATATGATCGACGCGCTCCCAGTAAGGTTTGAATTTGGCAAATTCCGGTTCTGGGAAACTGGTGCCGTGGGCAGAGTCATAAAACAAGAAGCTAAAGTATGGTTTGTCGCTATCCTGCTTTTGAAACTGAATAAACTCATCGGTGATCTGTTGATCTCGTTCGATTTGTGTTTCGCCAGTCTGCTTTAACGTAAGATCTTTCACCTTCTTAAAGACAGTGCGAGACAAAGGTGGGCTGGTTAATGGTGCGGAGCCAAAAATGCCCATTCGATAGCCTTGGTTTTGCAATGTATCCATGAATACAGGCGATTTCTGACTCGCATAAAAGCTGTTCCAATACGTTGCTGGTAAGCTGTAGAACAGGCTGAAAATGCCCGCTTGAGTAGAGTTACCACCGCTCATGTGTTGAGAGAAGTTGACCGTTTTTTCGGTGAACTTGCTGACATTTGGCATGATGTCAGGTGTTGCATCGCTGTAGCGCCACGCATCAACCAGTATGAAAAGGACATTAGGTTGTTTATCTTTACGTTCGACTCTAATAGGCGCCAATGGGTAATTGAGTGAACTGCTTTCAATATTCTTGAGTTCTACTCGGTTTTGAGATGCGATGCTTTGGTCAACTAAACCGTGACGGTAGATAAATTGGCGTGCAGTGAGTGGATAATACAGTGGCCAGTTATTTGAAAATTGGCTGACTTCATCATCGTAGAGCGCATTTTTATAAGCGTGGATCATCTGGCTACTTAGCAGCAAAGTAAACCAAATGCTGAGCAGGATAAACTTCCCCCGGCTCTGAACAAGTTTGTGACTAAGCCAAACGGTACATGCGAGACCAATGATAAGCAGTGCAATGTCGCTAACAAAGATCAACCAGCTCATCCAAGAGATTTCAAATACGTCACGACCTCCTTCAAAGAACATACGGATCAATAGACCATTGATGTGCAGTTTGTATTGCTGGAAAACGAGGATATCGACTTTCAGCATGATCAAGATTGCGATTGCAATGGCGATCACAACGACTTTGAACATGCGTGTCGGCAGAAAGGACAGCAATAAACAACCTAACATCATTGGCATAGCAATCAATCCCAGCCAGCCTAGTTGTGTCGCGACTAAGTAGTACTTTTGCAGAAATGTGAGCGGTTCTGCTTGGCTATTTGACAGCAAAAATGGGTAACAAGCGATCGACAGATAAAGAGCAAAGCAGGCAAAAAAAGCCATCAGCCAAGCACTATTAGAAGAAAGTTTGCGTAACATACTTTGATATTCCAGTATTTCTCGCCCATTTAATTGAACTTAGAGTGGATATCCACCGAAGAGAGGAGCAATTTCGCCTCCAATTGTTGGTTTCAAACCAATATTCAATATGATGGGTATTGTTATAAAAATCTGTGATGATTATAAAACAGTGTTTTTTATCATGAAATACTTGTGACTGATGTCACGCTTTGTATTTGCGTGTAAGACGTTGCTTACAAATGTCAGTTGTTGGTTATTTGAGCACAGTTTGAGTGTTCTCTAACCTTTTGTTATTTAAGCTATCGAGATCGCTCTAGGAATAAATGCGGCTGTGCTAAGCTTGCTAGCAGTTTCCATTGGCATTCGGTGCACTTACTTTGTTTACTGTCTATCACTCCAATCAGGTCGATGTTCTCAAATCACTTCTTGTTGAACTGATTCGCATCAACCCATTAGAAAACCCATTCGAAAAAGAGCAAATTCTGGTGCAGAGCCCGGGTATGTCTCAGTGGTTAAAAATGGAATTGGCGAAAGAGTTTGGTGTTGCGGCAAACCTAGAGTTTCCGCTGCCAGCGACCTTTATCTGGGAAATGTTTACCCAAGTATTGGCTGATGTGCCAAAGCGCAGTGCCTTCAACAAAGAGGCCATGACGTGGAAGCTGATGCATTTGCTTCCGGGTTTGTTGAACGAAGCGTCATTCGAACCTTTGGCACGTTATCTTCAAGACGACAGTGACAACTCCAAGCTGTATCAATTAGCAGAGAAAATTGCCGATATCTTTGATGGCTATTTGGTGTACCGCCCAGAGTGGATTGCAAGCTGGGAAGCAGGAGAAACGGTGCCTGAACTTGAAGACGAGCATCCATGGCAGCCGATTTTGTGGCAAGCATTGTACGACCACACGGTTACTCTTGGGCAATCGCCTTATCATCGTGCCAATTTGTACGAACACTTCATTGATACGCTAGAAAACTTCAACGGCAATTTTGATCATCTGCCGAAGCGTCTGTTTGTGTTTGGTATCTCTTCACTGCCACCACGTTACATGGATGCGCTAAAAGCCATTGGTGAACATATTGATGTCCATCTAATGTTTACTAACCCCTGCCGTTATTATTGGGGTGAAGTACGCGACCGTAAATTCCTAGCTCGCTTAGCAGCAAAACATCGTCAGCACGTGGTGTGGCAAGAAGACCATTCTGAAGTGCAAGGTGAGACTGAGCAGTTAAAAGGTTCACTAGAAGAAAACGTGGTGGATGAGCTGCATACCGATGTGGTGGGTAACAGTTTGTTGGCTTCGATGGGCAAACTTGGGCGCGATAACATGTATCTGTTGTCGCAGCTTGAATCCCATGAGATAGAAGCTTTTGTTGATGTTGAGCGCGACAGTCTGCTCCATCAACTTCAAGCTGACATTCTTAATTTAGAAGAGCACCAAGACGACGAGCAAATCGACAGCAGTCAGCACAAACAAGTGGTGAGTTTGGGTGATAAATCTCTGAGCTTGCACTCTTGCCACAGTCCAATGCGAGAAGTGGAAGTGCTACACGATCAGCTTTTGGCAATGTTCGATGCTGACCCAACACTGAAACCGCGCGATATTATTGTCATGGTGGCAGACATCAATGCCTACAGCCCTGCGATTCAGGCGGTATTCGGCAATGCGCCGGGTGAACGATTCATTCCTTACTCGATTTCAGACCGAACGGCCGATCAAGAAAGCCCAATTTTGGCGGCTTTCATGCAACTTGTTAATTTACCGAATACACGTTGTTTGGCTTCTGAATTACTTGAGTTGTTAGAAACGCCGGCGATTTTGAAGCGATTCGACTTAAGCGAAGATGATTTCCTTCAAGCCAAACAATGGGTGGAAGAATCCGGCATTCGCTGGGGGCTAGATAGCCATACGGGCAGCGAATTTGAACTGCCAGAAACACGCCAAAATACATGGCAATTTGGTATTCAGCGTATGTTATTAGGCTACGCGATGCCAGAATCTGCCGGTTTGTTTGAAGCGCAAGAGGGTAGCCTCTCGCCATACAATGAAGTGCAAGGCATGGGCGCAGAACTTGCTGGTAAGTTAGCCCACTTTATTCAACAAATTAGCCAATATCGCCGCAAACTTTCCCATGTTCAGTCGATTGATGCATGGCGTGAAGCTTTGGTGGCAATGTTGGATGACTTCTTCTCTGTTGAGCTAGAAGGGGAAATGGCACTTAAGTCGATTCGAGATACCTTGAGCCAACTGAAAGAACAGCTAACCGATGCGGCATTTGATGATGCCTTGTCGCCATCTATTGTTAGCCAGTATCTACAAAACAAGCTGTCAGGAACACGGGTCAGCCAGCGCTTCCTTGCTGGACAAGTGAACTTCTGTACACTGATGCCGATGCGCTCGATCCCATTTAGAACCGTATGTTTACTCGGTATGAACGATGGTGTTTACCCGCGCTCAATGCCACCAGAAGGTTTTGACCTAATGACAGGGCGCACTAAACCGGGCGACCGTTCACGCCGAGACGATGACCGTTACCTATTCTTAGAAGCCGTGCTGTCTGCACAGCAAAGTTTGTACATCAGTTATGTTGGACGTTCTATCCAAGACAACACTGAGCGCGTGCCGTCTGTGTTGGTGTCGGAGTTGATGGAATATTGCCATCAGAACTACTGCCTAGATGGCGATCAAGACCAGCCTGTCGATGACTCCGGAGATAAACTACTCAACGAGTTAGTGAACGTACATGCCATGGTGCCATTCAGCCCAAGCGCATTCCAAGGTTCTCATTCAAGCTATGCTAAAGAGTGGATTCCAGCTGCGTTGACCCAAAGCAATCAATCGCAAGGTCATGCGCGTGGCGAGTTTAACCGCGCATTGGATGATTACTTGCTTGGCGCAACCTTCCCAATCGAATTGGATTTGGTGGAATTACAACGCTTCTGGCGTTTGCCTGTGCAGTATTTCTTTAACCGTCGTTTGAAAGTGATGTTCGAGCCACCATTGCCCGTGATGGAAGATGATGAACCCTTCGTATTAGGCGGCTTAGAAAGCTATCAGATGCGCGATGAGTTACTAGAAACCTTGCTCGAAACCGCCATTACTCAACCGTCCGCAAAAGCAGACGTACTCAAGCACTTTATGAGTGAGCAACGCGCGCAGGGCAAATTACCGGTTGGCGCATTTGGTGATATCGAGTTTGAAACCAACCGCGTGCAAGCGGAAGAGCTGGTGGATAAGTTGGCGTTCTTATCCGGTGCTCCGCAAGACGATTTAGAAATCGACCTTACCTTCGATGTGCTTGGTGAAGGAAAAAACATCCGCCTAACCGGTTGGCTAACTCAATGCTATCAATCTGGGTTGATTCGCTACCGCAGCGGTAAAATTCGTGCGCAGGATTACCTTGCTGCATGGATTGATCATCTTGCTATGTCTGCCTCTGGTCAGGCTAGAAAGACCCACGTTATCGGTTATGACCGCAAGGAAGGCGCGGTGCATTTAGTTTACCCTGCAATGGCAGACGCTGAGCAAGCGAGACAATTTCTTGCTGAATTAGTACGTCTGTTTTTTGAAGGCATGACTAAGCCATTGCCATATTTCCCGAAAACAGCACTGGCGTGTGTCGAGGCGGGCTTTAGTCGTGACCACTGGGCTGATGACGAAGAGAAATCGCTGAAGAAAATGGCGGACGCATTCAATGATGGGTACATGAGCCCAGGCGAAGGAAACAATGCGTATATTTCGCGTATTTGGTCTGCTTGGAATGATGAGCTTGCAGCAGAAGTTCGCACACTGACTGCATTGGTTCTTCAAGGCGCAAGATTGGCAGCACAAGATGCTGATGATGAAAAGTAAGTTGGAATGATTAAGGATGAAAAGGAGTAGGGTGGCCGCCAGAAAATCATTATTTTTTGTAGGGCGTTCGCTGTACGGCCACAAGGTCAGAGGGACCATGATTCGTTTGAGTGTAGCCGCCTGAATGGCTTGGCTTATCTCGTGAGGCGCATACTAACGGTACTCCGTAATGATAACCGTGAGTGAGATCCCACAAAGGTTTAAATATTCCAACCTATTAGACTCATTAATAAAATTTTTAACGATAGATCACATTATAGGGTTTGTTGATCTTTAGATGCGAAACGCCTTTGAAGATCCACATGTCCTTGTTGAATACTTGGAGAGATTCAGCGTTATGGCGCAAATGTCAGTTCCAACTCCACTGCAAACACGGGTAAAACCTTTACCATCGCAGGTTTGTATCTGCGACTCTTACTAGGGCATGGCACTGCCGATACGAAACATCGCGTGCCGTTGACTGTGGATCAAATTCTGGTAGTGACTTTTACCGAAGCCGCAACTGCAGAGTTACGTGATCGTATTCGTGCGCGTATTCACGACGCGAGGATCGCATTCGCTCGCGGACAAAGCTCAGATCCTGTGATTCAACCTTTGCTGGAAGAAGTCGAGGATCATAAGCAAGCCGCTGAGATCCTATTGCAAGCAGAGCGCCAAATGGATGAAGCCGCGGTTTACACCATTCACGGTTTCTGCCAACGCATGCTGACGCAAAACGCATTTGAATCTGGTAGTCGTTTCAATAATGAGTTTGTGACAGACGAAAGCCATCTTAAAGCGCAAGTGGTTGCCGATTACTGGCGTCGTAACTTCTATCCTCTGCCATTCGCTTTGGCAGGAGAAGTGCGTCAACTATGGGGCTCGCCATCGGATCTACTGTATGACATCAGTAACTACCTCACGGGCGCGCCGCTAAGTCTCTCTGTTCCTGCAATGCAAGGTAGCCTTGCCGATTTGCATGAGCAAAACTTAAAGCAAATTGATGCTTTGAAAGCCCAATGGTGTGATAGCCAAGAGGATTTCCTCGCACTGATTTCTGATTCCGACGTCAACAAACGCAGCTACACCAAAAAGTCTTTACCGACGTGGTTAGAAGCGGTCAACGCATGGGCTGCGACAGAAACCACGGGTTATGACTATCCAGATAAGCTGGAGAAGTTCGCGCAGAATGTGTTGTTTGAGAAAACCCCGAAAGGCACTGCGCCACAGCACCCGGTGTTTGAGGCAATAGAAGCCTTCCTTGCCAACCCAATCAGTTTAAAAGCGCCGCTATTGGCTCATGCGATTGAGCATTGTCGCGTGATGCTGGCAAAAGCAAAAAATCAGAAGCAATGGTTATCATTCGATGACTTGCTGACTCAGCTTTCTGCCTCGATTGATACCGATGAAACCGCACTACTGACAGAGCGCATTCGCACGCTTTATCCGGTTGCGATGATCGATGAATTCCAAGATACCGACCCACTGCAATACAGCATTTTCAGCCGCATTTATTTAGATAATCCTGAGTGCGGTTTGTTTATGATCGGTGACCCGAAGCAGGCGATTTACGGCTTCCGTGGGGCGGATATCTTCACTTACATTAAGGCTCGTAACCAAGTTAGTGCTCACTACACGCTTGGCACCAACTGGCGCTCAAGTGCCGATATGGTATTGGCTGTGAACCAGATTTTTGCTCTGCCAGATAGCCCGTTTATTTACGACTCCGACATTCCATTCCATTCTGTGGATTACAGCCCAAGTGCCGACAAACGCGTTTGGACCATGGGTGGTCAAAAACAGCCTGCACTGACTTATTGGCTGCAAGAAGCGGAAGATAAACCTCTGCCAAAAGGTGAATACCTCACAACTATGGCAGAGGCGACAGCGAGCCAAATTCAAACCATTTTGACCTCCGCGCAACAAGGTCAAGCGTGTCTGGTCAATGGCGAAAAGCAGAAGCCAGTTAAAGCGGGCGACATTGCAGTATTGGTGCGAACGGGTAGCGAAGGTCGCATGGTCAAGCAGGCGTTAGCAGACCAAGGCATTGCTAGTGTGTATTTGTCCAACCGCGATAGCGTGTTTACCAGTTCCGTCGCACAAGACTTACAGCGTTTGCTGCACGCGGTGTTAACGCCAGAAAATGACAGAGCATTGCGTGCCAGCCTAGCATCAGAATTGTTCGCTCTAGATGCAGCCAGCTTAGACGCCCTCAACAACGATGAAACCGTGTGGGAAAACGCGGTTAACGAGTTCAAAGAATACCGTAAGCTTTGGGTGCAACGTGGTGTGCTACCTATGCTGCGAGCAGTGATCAGTAAGCGTCATATTGCTGAGCGTTTGCTAGAAGAAGGGGCGAGCTCGCAAAGTGAGAACGGTGAGCGAGTACTTACCGATCTGATGCACATTGGTGAACTATTGCAGCAAGCGAGCAACGAATTAGACAGCGACCACGGTTTGCTGCGTTGGTTAGCGCAATCCATCAGCGATGCAGAACATGGGCTAGGTGGCAGTGATGACCAAATTCAGCGTCTGGAATCAGAGCGTAACTTGGTGCAAATCGTCACCATTCACAAATCTAAAGGTCTGGAATATGACTTGGTCTTCTTGCCATTTGTGTTTGGTTACCGAGAAGCAAGTGAAGCCAAATACTACGACGCAGAGAACGATCGCACCGTACTCGATATCACTGGCAATGATGCGTCGTTAAAACAAGCAGATAAAGAGCGCCTTGCTGAAGACTTGCGTCTTATATACGTAGCGCTAACGCGAGCCGTGTATGCCTGCTTTATTGGCGCTTCGCCGCTGCGCAATGGTCGCTCAACCAAAGAGCCAACCGGCGTGCATCACAGTGCGATTGGTTACTTGGTGCAAAATGGTCAAGAGGGCGGCATCAACGACCTGTTTGTTGGGTTGAAGAAGCAACAAGAGAATCTCGATAACGTGGTGATTTGTGATCCTCCAAAGCAACATGACGAGATGTATGTTGCGGAGAAAACCGAGTTAGAAGCGTTGACAGCTAAAGAGCTGCAAAACCCAATTGATAGAAACTGGCGAATCACCAGTTACTCGGGCTTGGTTAAACAAGGTTCTCATCATGCTGAGCATGACGCGACGATTGAAATTACCGGCTTTGATATCGATTCTTCAGAAGAGCAAGATGAGGCGGAATTGGTTGAGCCAGAACGCTCTATCTTCAACTTCCCGCGTGGCGCACGTCCGGGTACTTTTCTGCACAGCTTATTTGAGGAAATTGAGTTTACTCAGCCCGCGACAACGGAAGAGAACACCCAAATCATCCTCGGCTTGATGGAAAGTGAACAGCTTGATGAAGAGTGGCTGCCAATCCTGCAACAGTTGATTGATACCGTGCTGGCAACGCCTTTGGATAGCAAAGCACTACTGCTCAATCAAAAAGGTCCGGCGCAACGTTTGGTTGAGATGGAATTCTTATTACCGATTGAAGTGTTGTCTGCACCTGCATTGAACCGCGTGATTCAACGTCATGATCCGCTGTCTGCCAAAGCGGGCGATTTGGGTTTCCAAACCGTGCAAGGCATGTTGAAAGGCTTTATTGACTTGGTGTTTGAGCACCAAGGCAAATACTACGTCCTCGACTGGAAATCGAACCACTTAGGTGATGATGTATTCCATTACCATGGCGATGCGTTGAAGTCGGCGATGGCGGATCATCGCTACGATCTGCAATACCAAATCTACGCTTTGGCGCTGCATCGTTTCTTACGCAGCAGATTGCCAAATTATGATTATGAACAGCACTTTGGCGGCGTTTATTACCTGTTCTTGCGTGGTATGGATGGGCAAAGTGATCATGGTGTTTTTTCTGCCAAGCCAACCTTTGAATTTTTACAAGAGATGGATCATTTGATTGATGGTCAAGCACCTGACACGCGATCCAGCGAATCGGGTCAGATGGAGTTAATTTGATGAAAACCAATGATCTTCTTTCTGAGCAAAACAGCCCTGTGGCAACACGAGATCTAGCGGCAACACCAGATCTATTGGCAACGTTAGAATCGCTAGCAAATAAAGGGGCGATTCGCCAATTGGATTTCCAGTTCGCGCGCTTTATCTATTCGCAAGTTGAGCAACAAGTGAACAGCCAAGAACTGGCATTTATTGCTGGCGTGGTCAGCAGTGAGTTGGGGAAAGGACACATCTGTTTGCCTCTGTTTGATAGCCAAGGGCAACCAGCGGACCTTGCCAGTAAGCTTGGTCTGTTTGGTGAATCTGCGTTAGCGCTTAATACTCAGCTGCAAGGCGTTAATTGGGTTGAGCTTCTACAAGCGTCGCCTTTGGTTGGCACTCAAGGTGAAGCTTTGCCAATGATGTTTGATGGCGAGCGTCTCTACTTGCATCGTTACTGGCACTATGAAGTGACGTTGGCGGACAAACTTAATCAACTCAGTGCGGCTGTAAACCTACAACCTCAAGAGTTCACACGTTTGTCTGAGTTGCTACATCACTTGTTTGCTCGTCAGTACCACTTTCTGTTCAATGCATTAGCCAAGGCGGTAGAGGCAGGAACCAGCAACCAGGTGCTACGCCAGCAATTAGTCTGTGACCATTTGGATGTGGTCACTGTAGACAGTCTTGATTGGTCAGCCATTGATGCGGCAGTCTGCCAAGCGAAACAAGTTCACGATCTACAAGTGCTGGACAAGCTTGTACCATTATCGGCTTGTGTTAACTGGCAGAAGGTCGCTGCAGCGGTAGCACTGACGCGTCGTTTTGCGGTGATTTCCGGTGGTCCGGGTACGGGTAAAACCACTACGGTAACCAAACTGCTTGCCGCATTGATTGAGCAAGCAGGACAAGAGAAAAACCTCACCATCAAGCTGGTGGCGCCAACAGGTAAAGCGGCAGCGCGTTTGACGGAATCTATTGGTAAAGCGATTCAAGAGTTGCCAGTGGAGCCTGAGCTTAAAGCGAAGATTCCAACCGAATCGAGCACTTTGCATCGCCTGTTGGGCGCGATCCCGAACAGTGCAGAGTTTCGTCACAACAAACAAAATCCGCTGCACCTCGATATTTTAGTGGTGGATGAAGCCTCCATGGTCGATCTGCCGATGATGTACAAAGTCGTCGATGCGCTGCCAAAGCATGCGCGTTTGATTCTACTGGGAGATAAAGACCAGTTAGCATCGGTAGAGGCAGGAGCGGTGCTAGGTGATATCTGTTCGTTCCACGCATTTGGCTTCGGCAAAGAGCAGGCGTCTGCAGTCGCGAAGTTAACAGGCTTTGACACCTTGGCGTACAGCACCAACAGTAATGCTTCGATTGCCGATAGTTTGTGTATGCTGCAAAAGAGTTACCGATTCGATGCCCGTTCTGGTATCGGTCAGCTAGCGAAAGCGGTCAATGCAGGCTCAGCCGCAAAAGTAGACGACGTGTGGAATCGTGATTTTGCTGATATCGAGCATTTCGCACTGAGCAGTCAAAACTACAATCAGATGATGCAGACTTTGGTTGCCGAATATGGTCGTTATTTAAAACGCATCGGACAGCAAGAGATTGACCAGAAGACTGGGGAGCCAGAAACGCTGACCCACAAAGCCAAAGCCGTGTTGGATACCTTTAATCAATGCCGATTATTGTGTGCCATCCGTGAAGGTGATTTTGGTGTGACCGGTTTAAACCAGCGTATCGAAAAAGCACTCGCGGCACGTAAGTTGATTCAAACCCAAGATGAACTTTGGTATCACGGCAGGCCTGTAATGGTCACGCGTAACGATCATGGTTTAGGGTTGTATAACGGTGACATCGGCATTTGTATGCGAGATGACAGCGAAGGTGAATCGCGTCTTAAAGTGTTCTTCGAATTGCCGGATGGTAGCGTGAAGTCGGTACTACCAAGCCGAGTCCCTGAGCACGAAACCGCATATGCGATGACCATTCATAAATCACAGGGCAGTGAGTTTGAGTACACGCTAATGATTTTGCCGCCAGATTTCAGCCCAATCCTCACTCGTGAGCTGATCTACACAGGAATTACTCGCGCGAAGAAACGCCTTGCGATGTACGCTGAGATGAATGTCCTCAAGCGTGGTATTAAGGTGAAAACTACCCGATCGAGTGGGTTAGTATCTCGCTTGTCTAGTTAAAACAAAAAGACCGAGCACCATGCTCGGTCTTTTTTAATTTTGTGTAAACGCATTGGTAAATGACACGCTGCGAATTTTGTACTGCTGCTGATAAGCCAAGATAAAATCTCTGATGGCATCATTGACGGGGAACACGCAATGGACATCAAGCCCTTCCAAAAACTGGTTGTCTGCCATATCCCAAAAGCTTTGAAGCGAATTGCAAATAATGGTTCTCATAACAGTGCTCATCTTATTCATTTTAAGAGTAACAGCTGTCCTTGATGTATCGTGCTGAGTTGTCAAAGCTCTCAGCACTTTAGGGTGAAGAACGTTCACCTAGATCCATACTGTTGTTTGATTAAAACTCAATCAAACATTGAACAGAGTATAACCAACAGTATGTATATTGAAAAGGTTAAATTGCGACCAGTATCAATGTAATGCTTTGCATAATAAGATATGTAGTTTTCGTGCCCTTGCTCGTTGTTTCTACAGATCTAAAGCTAAGATTTTTGACTTGCGCTGGAAGTTATACAAACCTTGCTTTGCTCCTGGTAGGTAATCGACGCCTACTTCATAAAAACCTTGTTCTCTGAACCAATGTAAGCTGTGCGTAGTGAGCACAAAGATTTGGTTGATGTCGTCAGACTTAGAGCGATGCTTCATATAATTCAGCAATAACAATCCTCGATTGCCATCGCGATAGTCTTGATGGATGGCGACACACGCCATTTCTGCTTTGCGTTCTTCGACATAGGGATACAAGGCGGCGCATCCGATAATCAGACCGTCTTTTTCGATAATAGTAAATTTACCAATTTCTTGCTCCAATTGTTCTCGGGAACGTCTCACCAACACGCCTTGTTCTTCCAAAGGTCGAATCAATTCTAAGATACCACCGATATCATCAATATTGGCTCCGCGCACTTGCTCTGCACTTGCCATGACGACTTGTGTACCGATACCATCAAAAGAGAACAATTCTTGGATAAGTGCGCCATCTACCTTGTAACTGATAAGGTGGCTTCGAGGTACTCCAGCTCGGCAAGCTGCAATCGAACCGTTAAGAAAACGTAGAGTTCCAGAGTGGTAATCGCTGTCTGGGGATGTATTTTCAGTGAGCTTTTTAATGACATGTTCGGCTTCGATAGGGAATAATTCCGCCACCGCATTGCCATTGTCATCAATGACCCCTTGTTCTGAACAGAACCCAATCAATTTATCTGCTCCCAACTTGATCGCAAGTTGAGTCGCCACTTCCTCAGAAAGCAGATTAAAACATTCACCAGTTACTGAGCTGGCAATAGGACCGAGTAACACAATCGAACCTTGATCGAGTGTACGGTGAATAGCATCGGTATCGATTCGACGGATACGACCGCTATGGCAATAGTCGACGCCATCATCAACACCAAGAGGTTGAGCGATGACAAAGTTACCGCTTACAACGTTGAGTTGCGTGCCTGCCATTGGTGTGTTGTTAAGGCTCATAGATAAGCGTGCGGTAATGGCTAGCTGAAGTTGTCCCGCTGCTTGCATAACTACCGAAAGTGCGGCTTCGTCGGTGATCCTGATATTCTTATGATATGGCGTAGTAAGGTCTTGTTTTTCCAGCAGTTGATTGATCTGTGGTCTAGCGCCATAGACGATGACGACTTTGATGCCAAGGCTGTGCATCAATGCAATGTCATTGATAATGTTGCCAAAGTTCTTATCAGCAACCGCTTCGCCACCTAACATCAGCACCATGGTTTTTCCACGGTGTGCGTTTACATAGGGCGTGGATTGACGGAATCCTTTAACCAGAGCAGTACTACGAATTTTCACTACAGCCATTCCTTGTGTTTATTTATGCTCTAATATTGTCTTTTTATTCAATTGTTGGCAAGGCAATTTTTTGGAATAGAGTCCAAACATCGAGAGTATGATACTTGGTTCTGTTTGGGCTAAGAGGGTACAATGCTCCGGTCTAGTTTAATTACGTGAGCCTCATGTCTTCAGTTGTAAATAAGAATGCTGCGATCACTGCTCAAACCGAGCAAAATTCATCAACCAAATCGACATTACGCAAGTGGACAGAGCGTTCTCTGATGTTAACTGCGCTTGTTGGGACAATTGCCGTTCTTTTGATGTACGGCGACTTAATTACGCGCTATGTAAATCCGCCGATTCCTAAATCTACCGTTTATGGCAAGTGGGTGGAGCAAGATGTTGCACCTTATGCCCGCGAAGAGTTCATCCTGAGTGAACGAGGGGTGATGGTTCGTGGCTCCACGGTCGCTACTGACTTTGAGTTCGATGGTGATAGCTTGTCTTATAAAGTGGGTTCAACTGTTCGCACTTTTGAGTTTGTCGGGCAGCACTATGCCGAGATGAAATTAGATGCGAATGCCCATTATCTGCCCGTTTTTCATTTAGAAGGACACTCTAACTTAGCGGTTCGATAACCCACTCTTTTAAAGCGCGATTCGTTGCATGATGGCAGGGCGTCGCGTTTTGTCACATCTTTATGTTCTTGCGACTTTTCACAAACATTTTCCGGACAATCGTTTGATTCCATTGCTGTTATTATTCTCAACCCAGTTTAAATGGATAAATTGACAGCAAACAGAGCATTTGCCTTAGCGCTGATACACTTTGTCGCAGCTTTTCAATTGCGTCGTGTGCATTTGTTTGCCATCCTTTTGCTATCTTCTTTTATGGAAAAAACACGTGCTTAAAAAACTCCTTCCTATCGTCTCTTTAGCTTTGCTATTTGGTTGTGCCGCCGATCAAAACGATCGCGCTCAACAATATTTAGATGGCGAGTTTCCAAACATCCTAAATAAAACGGATGTGGTGGAATCAAACAAACCGCAAGACTTTACTGAATTCAATAAGCAAGCAGAGCAGGTGGTGATTAACTCTCCTTCAATGGCAAAAATGTACCAACCGTTGTATGAAAAATTGAGCGAGTGGGCATTGCAAAGTGGCGATACGACAGCTTTGAGTGCATATGGCATTCAGGCTGCGCAACTTGGTGGTGGGGATAAAAAGGGCAACGTGTTGTTCACTGGATATTTCTCTCCGGTGATGGAATTACGCCATGAGCCAAATGAAAAGTTTAAATACCCAGTGTATGGCAAGCCGACGTGTAGCTCAGATTGTCCGACTCGTGCCGAAATCTACAACGGTGCACTAGAAGGGCAAGGGCTTGAGTTGGGTTACGCGCCAAATATGATCGACCCATTTATGATGGAAGTGCAGGGCAGCGGTTTTGTTCATTTTGAAGATGATGACACGTTGGAATATTTTGCTTATGCAGGCAAGAACAACAAAGCCTATGTGAGCATTGGTCGAATTTTGATTGAACGTGGAGAAGTACCACGTGAAAAGATGTCATTAAAAGCAATCAAAGAGTGGGTAATGGCAAACGATGAAGCAACGGTTCGTGAGTTGCTTGAGCAAAATCCGTCTTATGTCTTCTTCGCGCCACAAGCGGATGCGCCGGTAACGGGTTCTGCAGGTATCCCTCTATTACCAATGGCATCGGTGGCGGGCGATCGCTCGATTCTTCCTATGGGCACGCCAATTTTGGCAGAAGTACCGTTACTTAATAAAGACGGTACATGGAGTGGTGCGCACCAACTCCGCCTTCTTATTGTGCTGGACACTGGCGGAGCGGTAAAACAAAACCATCTCGACTTGTACCATGGTATGGGGCCACGTGCAGGTACCGAAGCGGGTCATTACAAGCACTTTGGTCGAGTATGGAAGTTGGGTTTGGAAAACACACCAACGCAAGCGCCTTGGGCTTTACCACCAGAGAAGTTACAATAAGCGCCTAGTGAGAGGAATCACCTCTCATCATCTAGACATTTCCTCAAAGAGTGCGTATAAATCGCACTCTTTGTTTTTCTATCGATCATCTGGAACTTCAATATGCGTGAACTCGATACTCCGGCATCTGACAGCTACAACCAACGTTTTGGTGGCACTCGTCGTCTCTACGGCAACAGCGAAGTAGAAATTCTTCGTGCTGCACACGTGTGTGTGATTGGTATTGGCGGTGTTGGTTCATGGGCGGTAGAAGCGCTGGCACGTACTGGTATTGGTGAGTTGACGCTTATCGATATGGATGACGTGTGTGTGACTAACATTAACCGTCAAATTCATGCGATGACTGGCACGGTTGGTCAAAGCAAAATTGAAGTAATGGCAGAGCGCGTTAAGCTGATTAACCCTGAGTGTAAGGTCAATCTGATTGACGATTTCATCACGCCAGATAACCAGCACGAGTACTTGAGCAAAGAGTTCGATTACGTGTTGGATGCGATCGATAGTGTAAAAGCAAAAGCGTCGCTATTGGCTTACTGCCGTAGTAACAAGATTAAAGTGATCACAACCGGCGGTGCTGGTGGTCAAATAGATCCAACCCAAATCATGGTGGCAGATCTGACCAAGACAATCCAAGATCCACTGGCTAAGAAGATCAAAGACACATTGCGTCGTCATCATAACTTCCCGAAAAATCCAGCACGTAAGTTTGGTATCGATTGTGTGTTCTCTACCGAGCAATTGAAGTACCCACAAGCCGATGGTTCAGTATGTGGCGTGAAATCGACAGCAGAAGGTCCAAAACGTATGGACTGTGCGAGTGGTTTTGGCGCAGCGACGGTTGTAACAGCAACGTTTGGTTTTGTTGCGGTATCTCGTATCGTTGAAAAGCTGATCCAAAAGCATAGGAAGTAATTCAGAGAAGAGAGCGCATCATGACTGATTTTCCTGTTTCGCCGTTTGGCACTAACATTACCAGTGAAGACATCGCTGCAACCATGCAGCAATTTAAAGGTTGGGAAGACCGTTACCGTCAGGTAATTCAATGGGGTAAAAAGTTGCCTCAAATGCCTGAAGAGCTTAAATCAGAGCAAGTTACGGTATCTGGCTGTGAAAGCCTAGTATGGCTGGTGAGCAAAGAGCAAGACGGTGTTTGGCACTTCTGTGCTGATTCTGATGCGCGTATTGTACGTGGTTTGATTGCCTTGGTGATGGCGGCTTACGACGGTAAAACGGCAGAGCAAATTCAAGCGTTTGATATTGATGCTTACTTTGAAAAACTCGGTTTAATTGCTCACCTAAGCCCATCGCGTGGTAATGGTTTGAAAGCGATTGTTGAGCAGATCAAAACACAGGCTCAGTAGTTGGCGTTAGTTAAAATCGCGCAAAGAACAAAACAAAGAAAAGGGTTGAAGCCAAGTGGTTTCAACCCTTTTTCTATGTATCTTGATTGTTAAAGCATATCGACCGCTTTCTCGACTGCTGCAATCAGCTTTTCAACATCTTCTAACGTATTGTAGATACCAAAAGAAACGCGCACCGTGCCTTTAACGTTGAGCGCATCCATCAGAGGGTGCGCACAGTGATGCCCGGCACGAACAGCGATACCTTGTTGATCAAGCAGCGTGGCAATGTCTTGGTGGTGAACGCCATCCATCACAAAGGTAAGTACTGAAGCGCTCGGTTGGTAACCGAGGATTTGAATGTCGTCCAACTGGCTTAGTGCTTGGTAAGCTTTGTCCTGCAGAGAATGCAGATGTGCCTCTACTGCGGCTTGGTCGAAGCTTTGGTACCAATCGATGGCTTTCGCTAGAGCAATCGCGCCGGCGACGTTTGGTGTGCCTGCCTCAAACTTACCCGGCAAGGCAGAGAAGGTGGTTTTCTCAAACGAGACTCTTTCGACCATTTTGCCGCCGCCATGCCATGGTGGCATTGCTTCTAAAAGTTCAAGTTTGCCATACAGTACGCCAATCCCAGCGGGTGCATACAGTTTGTGACCGGAGAAGACATAAAAATCAACATCAAGCTCTGCCAAGTTCAACGGTTCATGAACGATACCTTGTGCACCATCAACAACAACAACCGCACCTGCTGCATGTGCCGTTGCGATGATTTTCTCGATAGGTTGACGAGAGCCAGTGACGTTGGTGATTTGTGCACACGCCACGATTTTACAGCGCTCCGACAATAGTGCTTCAAACGCATTGATATCGAATTGGCAATCGGAGGTCATCGGAACTTTAACGATTTTCGCGCCCGTTTGTTCCGCGACAATTTGCCAAGGCACGATGTTCGCGTGGTGTTCCATTTCACTGATCAGGATTTCATCACCTGCTTGGAGTGTGCTGCGAGCATAAGTTTGTGCGATTAGGTTTAGTGCTTCGGTTGCGCCTCTAGTCCAAATGATTTCTTTTGAACTGCTTGTCCCTATGAACTTCGCAACGGTTTCACGAGCCGCTTCAAACTGACTGGTCGCGTTGGCTGTTAAGCTGTGACTGCCACGGTGCACGTTAGCATTTTGTGCACTGTAGTAACGGCTAATCACATCGATCACGCACTGTGGCTTTTGTGTTGTTGCTGCGCTATCAAGGTAAACCAAAGGCGATTGGTTGACGTCTTGATTTAGGGCTGGGAACTGTTCGCGTACAGCGTTTACGTCAAACATTATTCGTCACCGAGTTCGTGATAATGCAGTGTTGGGATAGTGACTAACGGCTCAGCAACCATCCATCCATGTTCTTTACCGGAAAGTTTGATAATGATTTCCATCGCGAACTCAAGTGCAGTTCCTGGTCCCTGACTTGTCAGTAGGTTGTGATTCACATCCATGGTGACACGTTTAGCTCGCCATTTGTCTTCAGGAATATGAGATTGGAAGCTTGGATGACATGTCATCAGGGCTTCAGGGTAAAGGTTGTGATGTTGCAAAACCAAAGCTGGCGCTGCACAAATCGCGGCAACCAGTTTTCCTTCGTACATATGCTGTTTCAGAATCTCAATCATGATGGTGCTATCACGGAAGGTTTCTGCGCCGCCAACACCACCAGACAGAACAATTGCATCAAACTCATCGTCAGCAATATCAACCAATTTACAATCCGCCGTCAGTGTTACACCGCGAGAGGCCTTCATTGTAAGGGCACCATCGAAGTCTGCACTTGCTACCGTCACGTCATAACCAGCACGAACCATCATATCGATAACGGTTACCGCTTCCATTTCCTCTGTGCCCGGAGCGATAGGTACTAAGATCTTTTTGTTCATTGTTCTGTCCAGCTTTGTTCAATCTGTTTGATGTGTTGATAGAGTTTTGCGTTCTCTGGCGTACTAATTTGGTGTTTTTCGGCAGCTTGCAGCAAATAACCAGTAATAAAGTCTATCTCGGTACGACGTTGGTGAAAGACATCTTGTTTCATAGAAGAGTAGTTTGCAGCTGTAGCGTTAACCACCTGCATAATTGTGGCATGTAAAGAGTCAAAATCGATCTTTATCTCTTCTTTGTTCATGACTGCTACCAACTCATAAGTGATGCTTTTTAATGTCACTGCAAACTCAGGAGTAGCAAGATCACCATTTTTGCATTGATGGATGGCTGTCAGGGGGTTGATTGCACAATTGATCGCAAGCTTGGTCCACAGCGCAGCATTGATGTTTGGGTTCCAACTGACTTCTGGTAAAGCGTGGTTCATCACTTGCGCAAGAAATTCGCATTGATTGCCTTTGGTATTAAAAGCACCTAATTGGGTGTGACCGTGACCAGTATGAAGAACCTGTGCTTTGCTTGGTTTATAGGCACCGTGTGTGGTGGTTGCAATCACGATAGGGTTATCAGTGAGCTTTGTTTCCAAAAGTGGTGCTGTTCCCATGCCATTGTGCATTAGCATTACAATGGTATCAGTGTTGATATACGGCAAAAGAGGGGTTATCGCTTCGTCCACTTGCCATGCTTTTACTGTCACAACAATCAGGTCTGCGGCTTGTACAGAAGGAAGGTGTTGATTAGCAAAATTAATTGCAGGAGAGTCATCAAGTTGAAGCAGTTGCTTACTATCTGAGGTTCTTCCCCACAAGGAGACGTTGTGTCCGGCAAGTTGGAATTTGGTCGCCCAGAGTGAGCCAACGGCTCCAGGTCCAAGGATAAGAATATTCACCAAACGCTCTCATTAAAAAGGTTTGCTGCAAGGATAATGAGGGAAAAAAGGAAAGCAAATAAAAATGGCGCCAGAAGGCGCCATTTTTGGGGAACTTATGGGTTCTATTAGAACTTGTAAGTTACAGCTACGTAGTGACCAAAGCCAGTTGACTTAAGTGCGTCAGAGTCTTTGATACCGTAAACGTCTTTGTAGCCTTTTAGACCGTAACCCACTGCGAAGCGGTCAGAGTGCCAGTAGATACCGTTGAACATTGCGCCACCGTTGCTAGCACTTGAGTATTTCTCTTTCATACCAAATTGGTAATCGATGTAACCTTGGTAAGAAATGAAAGAACCGTTCTCGAAGAAGTAGAATGGTTTGAACCAGTTAGTCGAGATTTGGAAACCGTTCCAATCTTTTTGGTTACCTTGGTAAGTACCGTATAGGTTAACACCTACTTTACCAAACCATGGAACCATTACGTCAGAACCGATACCAACTTTTTGGTTGTTTACTGAGAATGGGTTAGTTTTGTAATCAGTACCATCCCACTCAAATAGTGTTGCAACGTAAAGTTCTTGAACTGGACCGAAAGACAAGTCTTTACCAGTTAGACCGTCGATAGACATACGTGGAGCAAACTTCATGAAGATCTTAGGATCGCCAACTTTGTCGCTGCCTTTGTCTGACGCTAGGTTGAATACGTCAACGTAACCGTATAGGTCGAAGATACCAGAGCGACCGCCAAATTCCATTTCTAGGTAGTCGTGTGAAGACTCACCTGGAAGTTCGTCAAATGCACCCATTAGGTTGAATTGCATCCACTTGTAATCGTTCTTGTGGATGTCGCCGTCTGAGTAGTCAGCAGCCATTACAGGAGCTGAAGTAGCCGCTAGAAGGCTAAGAGCTAAAAGTGATTTACGCATAAGGGGACTCTCTATGTTTGTAATGATTCAGAACACGCAATCTTTGCTGCGCTTTCCAATTGGCGGGAATAATAGCGATAAAAATCCCAAATGAAAGTGATAAAGGATGCAAAAATGAAGGTTTTTAGTGAAGCTCGTCACGAAATAAGTTTATTTCACGGAACTTTTTGTTTGTTGCATCGTTTTGCAATAAATATGTGACGCATGTCGTTTGCGTAAACGTTTTTATGACTTTTTAAGCCAGTCGATTAACCAACATAAATCGTTAGTGATCTCTCCAATACACCGTTCGTATGAGTTTGGGAATCAAAGAGGACGATTTAATGAAAGAAGTCATGTTATTCCCTTTAACCTCGGTTGTACTGCCAGAAGGAAAAATGAATTTGCGCATTTTTGAGCCACGGTATCAACGCATGGTGAAAGAATGCAGCGTTCAAAATGTCGGGTTCGGCGTTTGCCTTGTTGGTAGTGGAGAGGATCCAAAAGCAGTAGGGAATGTGTCGTCTATTGGTACTTTGGTCACCATTGTTGATTTCGAAACACTGAGTGATGGGCTTCTTGGTATCACCGTTGTTGGTGAAAAGCGTTTTACTGTCACGCGCGTACGAGCAGATTCAGATGGTCTTCGTCATGCTGAGGTTGAGTGGATTGAAAATTGGTGCGAACCAACGCCCACTCCCAATTTTCTTTATTTGAGCAAGCAGCTCGATCATATATATGAACAGTTTCCTCAGGTGGGCAGGCTCTACCAGCATCGTTTTTATGATGATGCTTCGTGGGTCACCCAACGTTGGCTTGAATTACTGCCGCTCGACAGTGCGTTGTTTGAGAAGCTGGTTGGTGCAAAAGATTGTCTGCCAGCATTGGAATTTCTCAATCAAGCCATAGACGCCCCACCGAAAAGAGAGACTAGGATATGAAAGGACTAACTAAAACCGCAGTAACTTTGGTTGCTGTGCTAGGGATTGCTGCGTGTGGTTCAGACAGCGACTCGATTGAATATTCGAATTTACAAGCGGTACACGCGTCGGCAGATGCCCCTTTAGCAAATGTTTGGATTAACGACCAAGCAGCGTTAACTGGGGTAGATTACGGTGTGGGTTCAGGCTACGTAAAACTGCGCGAGGGTACAAACTCGGTTCAAGTTGACGTACAACTGCCAGGTGGTGAAGTTGCAACCGTGGTTGATAAGACGTCGTTGGATTTAGACTCAGACCTTAAATACACCGCATTTGTTGTTGGTGATGCTGCAATGGGGTCGGCTAATCCAGTGGAGCCATTGATCGTGACAAGAAGCGCAATGTCGATGGCTGATGAAAACAGTTTGGATGTACAAGTTGTGCATGCGGCGGCTGGTGTAGGTGATGTTGACCTGTATGTAACAGCCCCGGGCGCAGACCTTGCTTCTTCTTCGCCTATTACCACTCTTGGGTATAAAGACTCGACAGACGTCCTCAATATTGCTGCAGGTGATTACCAAGTTCGTCTTGTTGCAGGTGGTAACGTTGCTTTTGACTCCGGTACCATACCGCTCCCTGCAAACGCAGATTTGACTATTGCTGCCATTAAAACCGGTGGTACGATCTCGGGCTCACCAGTCAAGCTACTAGTGCTAGATGGTATGGGGTCGTCTATTATTTTAAATACAGGCAGTAAATCTGAGTTGAGAGTAGGGCATCTTGTCGATGGTGCACCAAATGTGGACGTCGCGCTGGATGGCAATGTCGTACTTAACGACGTGATGTTTAAAGATATCTCTAATTACCTTTCGGTTGATGCAGGTACCTACAATGCAACAGTTGATGCGGGGCTAGCTGACCCTATTATCGATGCTGATGTAACTTTGGATAGTGGCATGTCTTACAGTGTTTACGCTGTGGGTACAGCGGTACCACTTGCGGTAGAGCCTCTTGTGGTATCGGACAACAGAAGATCGATTGCGACAAGCGCGGTACTGAATGTCACTCACGCAGCAGCAAATCCAGCAGCCGCAAGTGTGGATGTTTATCTAACACCGTCGCAAGATATTTCTCAAAGTGATCCAGCATTAGCTAACTTTGCGTATAAACATAGTGCTCAAAATGTTTACGTCACTGCTGGCGATTACTTTGTAACCGTAACAGCGCCAGGTGATAAAACTCCGGTCATTGGTCCTGCGCCTTTGCCTACACTAGAAAATGGCATGGTATATCAGGCGATTGCAATTGATGACAATGGTGGTTTTGGTCTGCTTGTTGGTGACATTACCAAGTAACATAGGATGGGAGGGGGCAACTCCTCCCAACAATTAAGGCTGATTATGATGAGTGAAAGCCCACAAAAATTGGGGCGAAGCGAATGGAATGAATACATGAATAAAGTGAAAGCGCGTGATAAAGACGCTTTTGCTTTCGTATTTCGTTTCTATGCACCAAAGCTTAAGCAGTTCGCCTACAAACATGTCGGTAACGAGCAAGTTGCGATGGAGATGGTGCAAGAAACCATGGCAACGGTATGGCAAAAGGCTCATTTATACGATGGTACCAAGAGTGCTTTGTCGACATGGATTTACACCATTATCCGTAACCTTTGTTTTGATTTACTAAGAAAGCAAAAGGGTAAGGACCTACACATCCATTCTGACGACATTTGGCCATCAGATTATTATCCGCCTGATTTGGTGGACCATTATTCGCCAGAGCAAGACATGCTCAAAGATCAGGTGGTGAAGTTTTTAGACATCCTGCCGAAGAATCAAAGAGACGTTTTGCAGGCAGTATACCTCGAAGAGTTGCCACACCAACAAGTCGCTGAGTTGTTCGACATACCTTTGGGGACCGTGAAATCACGATTGAGACTCGCGGTAGAGAAGTTGAGGCATTCAATGCATACGGAGCAATTATGAACAAACATCCAGATAACAACTTGTTAGAAGCTTACGCTTCCGGAAGTATTGATGCAGTTTCTGGTCTGGTGGTTGCCACACATCTAGAAAACTGTTCCAAATGCCGAGCGTATGTAAATCAGTTAGAAGCTGCACAGGCGAATGCTGTCGTTGATGACATTTCACCAGAATACGATGCAGAGTTCGACAGTATGTTTAACGACATTATTACGGCAGAGCCCAAACCAGATAGCATTATTATTAAAGATGTAGCGAAGGTGGCGGTTGCGGGTAAAGATTTCAAGCTTCCGAAAACGCTCAGTCGCTTTTCAGATTTAGTGGGGGAGTGGAAGAGTTACGGTGGAAAAGTGTATAGCGCTCAATTGGATTTAGGGGAAGATGCGCGCGTTAACCTTATGTATATAAGCGAAGATGTTCGTATTCCACAGCACACGCACAAAGGACAAGAATCGACACTTGTACTCCATGGTGGATTCAGTGATGAAGATGGTCACTACGAAGTGGGAGATATGCTGGTAAGAGATGCGTCAGTAAAACATAGCCCTTTTACTAAGCCCGGTGAAGACTGCTTATGTTTGACAGTACTGACCGAGCCAATGATATTCACACAGGGTGTCGCGAGAATCTTCAATCTGTTTGGTAAAGGCATGTATCCATAAGCTAGGAACTCGAACAAAAAGCCACCTTATCTCGGTGGCTTTCTTCATCATCTTTTCTTTAATTTCTTTGTCTTGCCTTTTCCAGCAACTCAGTAAAGTAGTGTCGCAATGAATAGAGCATGATCAAGCTTGGCACAACCATTACGGCAGTAATAACGAAGAATGTGGTCCAATCATTCAGATAATCGACCAGTTCGCCACTGAATGACGCCAATGTTGTTCGCCCAAAGTTACCTAGCGACGCCAACAATGCGTATTGAGTCGCTGAGAAAGCTTGACCGGTCAATATCGTCAAGAATGATACAAACGCCACTGTCGAGAATGCCGTCGTGAAGTTATCAACAATGATCGTCGCCAAGAACAAGTGTTCATTTGGTCCGACTTTCGCGATCCAAGCAAACATCAGGTTGCTTGCTGCCATTGCAATACCACCAATCATCAAGCCACGTACAATACCAAACTTAACGTTGAACATACTGCCGACAAAGGTGAACAACATGGTCGCACCCCAGCCAATGAGTTTCGAGTAGTAACCGATTTGCTCGTTGCTAAAACCTATCTCTTTATAGAAAGCGATGGACATACGACCTAAGAATGCTTCCCCAATCTTGAATAGGAAAACAAACAATAAAAGCGTGATGGCAACACGAACACCATTTCGATTGAAGAAATCTAAGAAAGGTTCTACAACGGTAACGGTAAACCAAGCGACTAATTTAGAACCAACTACTTCTTTATGGCGCTGCTCTGCTTCCGACTGAAGTTGTTCACGCTGTGTTTTCGGTTCACCTACCAGCAAAGTGAAGAGCATCAAAATGATGACAATAAAAGCCATGCCGTAATACACGCCATTCCAACCGACACTGTCTGCATTGATGAATGCCAAATAACCAGGTAAAGAGTAGCCAGTCCACCAACCAATTACTGCCATTGCGGAGGCTTGCGGTAATTTCGAATCTTCTGATTTTGGAAAGCTATCAATACGGAATGCATCAATCGCAATGTCTTGTGTTGCTGACGCGGTGGCAATACACAGTGCGAGCAGTGAGGTGAAAACTAGGTTTTCCGCTGGGTTTACACCTGCAATAAATAGAGTCGCGACCAGCACGACACTTTGGCATAGAAAGATCCAGCTACGACGCTGCCCTAGCAAGCGATGTAATACAGGCAGCTTGACGCGATCGACCAAAGGAGCCCACATAAAGTTGATTGCGTACACCGCAAATACACTGCCGAAGTAGCCAATAGCAGACAGAGTGAGGCCTGCATCTTTCAGCCAACCCGACATATTTGAACCAATAAGTACCCATGGGAAGCCACTGGAGCAACCCAACATGAAAACCCAAAGCAGGCGTTTATCAAGGTAACTTTTTACCGTTTCCAACCAAGTGATGGAAGGCAATGAAGACATAAATCAATCCGTTAAAATTGAGCCACTAAAAGAGAAAGCCCTTCGAATATTCAAAGGGCTTATGAGTTTGGCTATTTGAGCAGTGTTGCTTTGGTGATGACGATTTGCGTATCAGGGACATCGCGCATGCGACCGACAGATTTGGTTGGCTGTTGTGCCATCTTTTGAATGACGTCAAAGCCTTCAGTGACTTCGCCAAACACAGCGTAACCCGGTGGGCGAGCGCCATAGTTCAAGAAGTCGTTATCTACTAGGTTAATGAAAAACTGGCGAGTAGCAGAGTCTGGAGCGTTGGTACGAGCCATCGCGATGGTAGCACGGTCATTGTTTAAACCATTGTTACCTTCGTTTTTAATTGGTGCGTATGTCTTCACCATTTGCATATCTTGGTTGAAGCCGCCGCCTTGTGCCATAAAGCCAGGGATCACTCGATGGAAAATGGTGCCCTCGTAGCTACCGTCTTCGACATATTTAAGGAAATTAGCGACAGTAATTGGCGCTTTTTCCTCATTTAACTCAACGGTGAAGTTACCCAGTGTTGTTTCAAACGCAACTTTCGGACCGGCGAAAACACTGCAGCTCAATAGCGCGAGAGAAAGAATAACTTTGCGTAGCATTAGAATCGCTCCTGCATGTATTGACGAAGCTCAGGGTCATTCGCGATTTCTTTCAATGTTAAAGCAACAACATCATTTAATGTTTGCTCAATATCTGCATCTGAAGCGCTTAATGTTCCCGAACGTTTAGCTGTACCAGTATAGGTCTTAACAAGCTTGCCTTGCGGAGTTTCCGCCGTGATCTCTAGTACCACTTTTGCATCCATTTGATTTTCCATCACTGAATGCTTCACGTTCACCAACGCTTCTTGAACTTGCAGCTCAATCGAATTGTCGCTGTTTAGATCAGAGTGGAAGCCCTGAGAAGAGAACTGCTTCTCTAGCGCCTCTTCAAGAGAAATGCGTAGGTTTTGCTTTGCATGAAGAGGCAAAATGTTTGAACGACCGTTGTCAACAAGTGCAACGTATTGTGCTGCACGTACATCTTTACTGGTTAGGCTATAGCTCTTACCTTGTACGATAGGGTTTGTGCTTAATGTCGTTTCAGGCATCAGATTCAGTTGAGGTTGTTGTGGCGCTGAACATGCAGCAAGCAAAGCAACCGAAGCCGCGAGTACCAGTTTTTTCATCTTATTATTCCTTTTAAACATTTTGCTAAAGTAAGGACTTTATTGCTTTGCGCCTAATTTAGCAGGATTTTTCGTTGCCTGTAAAATCACGAACTTATTGTTAGAAGCGACTAATTTCACATTTTTGTCGCCAAATAGACGTTTTAGCTTCGCATCGTAACCAAGGTGACGGTTTCCTATGACCAATAGTTTGCCATCTTGGTTCAGTATTTGTTTGGCATCGCAGAACATTTGCCATGCAATGTGATCAGTAATCGCTTGCTGCTGGTGGAAAGGCGGGTTACACATCACCATACAAGTACTGCTTGATTTAAATCCATCCAAACAGTTGTTGGCAATGCACTGAATATCACGCTCTTCTCCTAAATTCGCCAATAAGTTTTGTTTCGCAGACTCGACAGCCATAAAGCTCTCATCGACACAAGTCAGGCGTGCTTGGGGATTCAATTGCCCCATCTTTACGGATAGAACACCATTACCACAACCAAGATCGATGACATGTTTTAGCTCCGAATCTTGAGGGAGGTGTTGAAGCATAAAGCGTGCCCCCAAATCCAGGCTTTCACCAGAGTAAACATTTGGCAGGTTTTTGAGTTCGATGTTTTCGCCGTCAACTCCCCATACTGTCATTGGGTCTACTTCCATAACAGGTTGCGCATTTGCGTGTGAGAAGACTAGACGGTGTTTTTTCCATGCTAGAGAGGTTTTTGTCTCGCCTAAGTATTTTTCGAATAATTTCAGTGTCGAAGTATGGATCTCTTTCGCTTTATTGACCGCAATAATAGGGCAGGTCGCGGGCAACGTTTTACGCAATTGACTCAACAGCCAAACAAGATGTCGGTTGCTTTTAGGTAGCTGTAACAAAACCAAGTCTGCATTCGCAGGAATCTCATCCATGGTGGTGAGAAATGCGACCTTGTTGCCACCATTTTGCTCTAGGTTTTGTTGTGCTCCCTTGTGGGAGATAAAAGAATCACTGACTAAAGTGACATTGTGTTTGTCTGAAAACCAGCAAGCCAACGCACCAAAGTTATCGTTAATAACCACGATATTTTGATTGTCAGGCAGTGCAAGTTCTTCCACGTGATTGATGAGGTATTCATCACCTGCGTCCCATGCTTGAAGAGTCTCATTAGAGCGCATTGGGAAACGATGTAGGGTCAGGCTACGATCATGAAGATTCAATTCGGTTTTCATAACTAAACGTAAGTAGATTCGGAAATTAGCGATTATTGTCGCAAATGATGAAGATTCAAGATACAAAAAGCTGTCAAATTTACTGATTTTCACAGGCTTTTAGCGAACTACCTGGCGTTGAAGAACTCGCAGCGGGGCGTTTCGTTGATTTCATTTAGTAAACTAGAGTATATACTTACCGAATTGGCATCAATGAGGACTGAATATGATCCAAGAAATCATAGAAAAGAAACTGCACAGTGAGCTGCAACCTAATTATTTGAAAGTGATCAATGAGAGCTATATGCATAACGTTCCGCCGGGTTCTGAAAGTCACTTCAAAGTGATTGTGGTGAGTGATGCATTTGCGGGTCAGCGCCTTATTGGACGTCACCGTCAGGTACATACTGTATTGGCTGATGAGCTCGATAATCACATTCATGCATTAGCGATCCACACTTACACCAACGAAGAGTGGAAGCTTGAACAAGATGGGGCACCAGATAGTCCTATGTGTATGGGTGGCGGTCGCTAGAGCGCGATTAAAACACTGATTTAAAAAGATGGTTTCGGCCATCTTTTTTTGTTTTACATCTTTTCGGGACAAAAATGTGGCACAAATAAAGGTTATAAAAAGTGTTAACAGTGTTTCAACAAATGAATGAAAATTAATGCATGTTTCAAAGCATGAATGTTTTTATTCCATATCAAATATATGGGAATTGGCATTTGTGCGTTCGGTCAAACTTATGACTATTCTTTAACCTTTTAGACCTTGTTCTACCGAAATAAACCCTCCTTTCCTAAGATTGGTCATGGCATCAAGTTCCTAAAAAATGCTAGACTACGGCACCTGATAAATCTCGCCTAATATTTGTGACGAGATAATTAATAGGATGTTGCGATTTTGATGTTTTAAACAACATCAAAACCGGACACTGATGTCGTGTCTAAAAGTTACGCAATCAAAAGAATCTTTTTCCCGATAAAAGTAGTGCAAGTGCGTATGATTACAATAAAGAAGGGCTTGGATCTTCCTATCGCAGGAGCTCCATCCCAGGTGATTAATGATGGTAAGACCATCAAAAAAGTCGCCTTGCTTGGCGAAGAGTACGTTGGCATGCGTCCTACCATGCATGTCCGCGTTGGCGATGAAGTGAAAAAAGCGCAAGTTCTTTTTGAAGACAAAAAGAACCCTGGCGTGAAGTTCACTGCTCCAGCAGCCGGTAAAGTGATCGAAATTAACCGTGGCGCTAAGCGTGTACTTCAATCAGTAGTGATTGAAGTAGCAGGCGAAGAGCAGGTTACATTTGATAAGTTCGAAGCAGTTCAACTAGCAGGTCTAGATCGCGAAGTGATCAAGACTCAATTGGTTGAATCTGGTCTTTGGACCGCTTTACGTACTCGTCCGTTTAGCAAGGTTCCAGCAATCGAGTCTGCTACTAAGGCTATTTTCGTAACTGCAATGGATACTAATCCACTAGCAGCACAGCCTGAGTTGATCATCAATGAACAACAAGAAGCATTCGTTGCCGGTCTAGACATTCTTTCAGCCCTGACAGAAGGCAAGGTTTACGTATGTAAGTCTGGCACTAGCTTGCCACGCTCTTCTCAGTCAAACGTAGAAGAACACGTCTTCGATGGCCCTCACCCAGCAGGTCTTGCTGGCACCCACATGCATTTCCTATACCCAGTGAATGCAGAAAATGTGGCATGGAGCATCAACTACCAAGACGTTATCGCGTTCGGTCAGCTTTTCCTAACGGGTGAGCTTTACACTGATCGTGTTGTGTCTCTAGCTGGTCCTGTTGTGAACAACCCACGTCTTCTTCGTACAGTTGTTGGTGCTTCTCTTGAAGACCTAACTGACAGCGAGTTGATGCCTGGTGAAGTTCGTGTGATTTCAGGCTCGGTACTTTCTGGTACTCAAGCGTCTGGTCCACATGCCTACCTAGGTCGTTACCACCAACAAGTTTCTGTGTTACGCGAAGGTCGTGACAAAGAACTGTTTGGCTGGGCTGTACCTGGTAAAAACAAGTTCTCAATCACGAAATCTTTCCTTGGTCACATCTTCAAAGGTCAGTTGTTCAACATGACAACAACGACTAACGGTAGTGACCGTGCAATGGTTCCAATCGGCAACTACGAGCGCGTAATGCCGCTTGATATGGAACCGACACTGCTACTTCGTGATCTATGTGCAGGCGATACTGATAGTGCTCAAGCACTTGGTGCGCTTGAACTGGATGAAGAAGATCTAGCATTGTGTACCTTTGTATGTCCTGGTAAATACGAGTACGGTCTGTTACTTCGTGAATGCCTAGATACCATCGTGAAGGAAGGGTAATCCATGCTTAAGAAATTCATTGAGGATATCGAGCATCATTTTGAACCAGGCGGTAAGCACGAAAAGTGGTTTGCACTGTACGAAGCAGCAGCAACACTATTCTACACGCCAGGTCTAGTAACAAAACGTAGCTCGCACGTTCGTGATAGCGTTGACTTAAAACGTATCATGATCATGGTTTGGTTCGCAGTATTCCCAGCAATGTTCTGGGGTATGTACAATGCGGGTGGCCAAGCTATCGCAGCACTTAACCACATGTACGCTGGTGACCAACTAGCGACAGTTATCGCAGGTAACTGGCACTACTGGCTAACAGAAATGCTTGGTGGCACCATCGGTGCGGAAGCTGGCGTTGGCAGTAAGATGCTACTAGGTGCGACTTACTTCCTACCAATCTACGCAACAGTATTTATTGTTGGTGGTTTCTGGGAAGTGCTTTTCTGTATGGTGCGTAAGCACGAAGTTAACGAAGGTTTCTTTGTAACTTCTATCCTGTTCGCACTTATCGTTCCACCAACGCTACCTTTATGGCAAGCGGCACTAGGTATCACATTTGGTGTTGTTGTTGCTAAAGAGATCTTCGGTGGTACAGGTCGTAACTTCCTGAACCCTGCTCTTGCAGGTCGTGCTTTCCTATTCTTCGCTTACCCAGCGCAAATCTCGGGTGACGTAGTATGGACTGCGGCTGACGGCTTCTCTGGTGCAACTGCTCTTAGCCAATGGGCTCACGGCGGTAGCGGCGCATTGATCAACAACATCACTGGCGCTCCTATCACTTGGATGGATGCATTCATCGGTAACATCCCAGGCTCAATTGGTGAAGTATCAACGCTTGCTCTAATGATCGGTGCAGCGATGATCGTTTACATGCGAATCGCTTCATGGCGCATCATCGCAGGTGTAATGATCGGTATGATCGCAGTATCGACACTATTCAACGTGATCGGTTCTGACACCAACCCAATGTTCAACATGCCATGGCACTGGCACCTAGTTCTAGGTGGTTTTGCATTCGGTATGTTCTTCATGGCAACTGACCCAGTATCAGCTTCATTTACTAACGGTGGTAAATGGTGGTACGGCATCCTAATCGGTGCAATGTGTGTGATGATCCGTGTAGTTAACCCGGCTTACCCAGAGGGTATGATGCTGGCGATTCTATTCGCGAACCTGTTCGCACCTCTGTTCGACCATGTAGTTATCGAGAAGAACATCAAGCGGAGACTAGCACGCTATGGCAAGTAATAACGACAGCATTAAAAAGACGCTGGGTGTTGTTGTCGGGTTGAGCCTTGTTTGTTCAATCATCGTATCAACAGCAGCAGTGGGTCTGCGTGACCAGCAAAAAGCTAACGCTGTACTAGATAAGCAATCTAAGATCATCGAAGTTGCGGGTATCGACGCTGAAGGTAAGAAAGTTCCTGAGCTATTTGCTGAGTACATCGAACCTCGTCTAGTTGACTTCAAAACTGGTGATTTTGTAGAGAAAGCTGAAGACGGCTCTACAGCAGCTAACTACGACCAACGTAAAGCAGCTAAAGATCCTGCTGAGTCTATCAAGCTAACGGCTGATGAAGACAAAGCTAAGATCCTACGTCGTGCTAACACAGGTATCGTTTACCTAGTGAAAAGTGGTGATGACATTTCTAAAGTTATCATCCCAGTTCACGGTAACGGTCTATGGTCTATGATGTACGCATTCGTTGCGGTTGAAACTGACGGTAACACTGTGTCTGGTATTACTTACTACGAGCAAGGTGAAACTCCTGGACTTGGTGGTGAAGTAGAAAACCCAGCATGGCGTGCTCAATTCGTTGGTAAGAAACTATTCGACGAGAACCACAAACCAGCAATCAAGATTGTTAAAGGTGGTGCTCCAGAAGGTTCTGAACACGGCGTTGATGGCCTATCTGGTGCGACACTAACTGGTAACGGTGTTCAAGGTACATTTGACTTCTGGTTAGGTGACATGGGCTTTGGTCCTTTCCTAGCAAAAGTTCGTGACGGAGGTCTGAACTAATGTCTAGCGCACAAAACATTAAAAAGAGCATTATGGCGCCGGTGTTGGACAACAACCCGATCGCGCTGCAGGTTCTTGGTGTATGTTCTGCTCTTGCAGTAACAACTAAACTAGAAACAGCATTTGTAATGACACTAGCGGTAACTTTCGTAACTGCATTGTCTAACTTCTCTGTTTCTCTGATCCGTAACCACATTCCTAACAGTGTGCGTATCATCGTTCAGATGGCAATCATCGCATCGCTAGTAATCGTGGTAGACCAAGTGCTTAAAGCTTACCTATACGATATCTCTAAACAGCTATCTGTATTCGTAGGTCTTATCATCACGAACTGTATCGTAATGGGTCGTGCTGAAGCATTCGCAATGAAATCTGCGCCAATCCCATCGCTAATTGATGGTATCGGTAACGGTCTAGGTTACGGCTTCGTTCTTATCACTGTAGGTTTCTTCCGTGAACTATTCGGTTCAGGCAAGCTATTCGGCATGGAAGTTCTACCTCTAGTGAGCAACGGTGGTTGGTACCAGCCAAACGGTCTGATGCTACTAGCACCATCTGCATTCTTCCTAATCGGCTTCCTAATCTGGGTAATCCGTATTCTGAAACCAGAACAAGTAGAAGCGAAGGAGTAAGGGCGTCATGGAACATTACATCAGTCTGCTAGTTAAATCGATTTTCATCGAAAACATGGCACTGTCTTTCTTCCTAGGTATGTGTACTTTCCTTGCCGTATCTAAGAAAGTTAAGACCTCTTTCGGTCTAGGTGTTGCAGTAGTGGTAGTACTAACTATCGCGGTGCCTGTGAACAACCTAGTTTACAACCTAGTTCTGAAAGAGAACGCGTTAGTTGAGGGCGTAGACCTTAGCTTCCTAAACTTCATCACCTTCATCGGTGTAATCGCAGCACTTGTACAGATCCTAGAGATGGTTCTTGACCGTTTCTTCCCACCTTTGTACAACGCGCTAGGCATCTTCCTACCGCTGATCACAGTAAACTGTGCGATCTTCGGTGGTGTATCTTTCATGGTACAACGTGACTACAACTTTGCTGAATCTGTTGTTTACGGTTTCGGTTCTGGTGTGGGCTGGATGCTAGCGATCGTCGCTCTTGCAGGTATCCGTGAGAAGATGAAGTACTCAGATGTACCTCCAGGTCTACGTGGTCTAGGCATCACGTTTATCACTGTAGGTCTTATGGCGTTAGGCTTTATGTCTTTCTCTGGTGTTCAACTGTAAGTCGGGTAAACCGCAACAATTAAGGAATAGTCAATGGACATTATTCTTGGTGTAGTGATGTTTACTCTGATCGTACTTGCGCTAGTACTAGTGATTCTTTTCGCTAAGTCTAAGCTTGTACCAACAGGTGACATTACAATTTCTGTGAACGATGACCCTTCACTGGCGATCGTTACACAACCAGGTGGTAAGCTACTATCTGCGTTAGCTGGTGCTGGCGTATTCGTATCTTCTGCTTGTGGTGGCGGTGGCTCTTGTGGTCAGTGTCGCGTAAAAGTTAAATCAGGTGGTGGTGACATCCTACCTACCGAGCTTGACCATATTACTAAAGGTGAAGCACGTGAAGGTGAGCGTCTAGCGTGTCAGGTTGCAATGAAAACTGACATGGACATCGAGCTTCCTGAAGAGATCTTCGGCGTTAAGAAGTGGGAATGTACAGTTATCTCTAACGATAACAAAGCGACATTCATCAAAGAGCTTAAGCTACAAATTCCAGATGGCGAATCAGTACCTTTCCGTGCTGGTGGTTACATCCAGATTGAAGCACCAGCTCACCACGTTAAGTACGCTGACTTCGATGTACCTGAAGAGTACCGTGAAGATTGGGACAAATTTAACTTGTTCCGTTACGAGTCTAAGGTAAACGAAGATACGATCCGTGCTTACTCAATGGCTAACTACCCAGAAGAAGAAGGTATTATTATGCTGAACGTGCGTATCGCTACGCCGCCGCCTAATAATCCTGATGTACCACCTGGTATCATGTCATCGTTCATCTGGTCTCTAAAAGAAGGCGACAAGTGTACGATTTCAGGTCCGTTCGGTGAGTTCTTCGCGAAAGACACTGATGCTGAAATGGTATTCGTTGGTGGTGGTGCAGGTATGGCTCCAATGCGTTCTCATATCTTCGACCAGCTAAAACGTCTGCACTCTAAGCGTAAGATGTCATTCTGGTACGGTGCACGTTCTAAGCGTGAAATGTTCTACGTAGAAGACTTCGATGGCCTAGCGGCTGAGAACGATAACTTCGTATGGCACTGTGCACTGTCTGACCCTATGCCAGAAGATAACTGGGATGGTTACACTGGCTTCATTCACAATGTTCTTTACGAGAACTACCTACGTGATCATGAAGCGCCAGAAGACTGTGAATACTACATGTGTGGTCCACCTATGATGAACGCTGCTGTAATCGGCATGCTAAAAGATCTAGGTGTAGAGGATGAGAACATCCTTCTAGATGACTTCGGTGGTTAATCCTCCCAAGTGATTGAATCTATGGCTAGCTCTATAAGGGCTAGCCATTATTTTTTGTAACAAACAAAATGATATTCAACAGTTGATATAGGAAATCGGTTTATCTCAAGAGAACCCATTTTCCATATCAATTTAACGATAATAGGAGTAAACAAGTGAAAAAGTGGCTTGTTGCATTCGCTTCTCTATTGGTTTTGGCTGGCTGTGAGCAGCCTGCGGATCAAATTCATTTAAGTGGTCCAACGATGGGGACTACTTACAACATTAAATACATCGAGCAAGATGGTTTACCTTCACCAGAAGCGCTTCAGACTGAAATCGATCGATTGCTAGAAGAAGTGAACGATCAAATGTCGACTTACCGTGAAGATTCAGAGCTTAGCCGTTTTAATCAACATAAAACTAGCGAGCCATTTGAAGTATCGCCACAAACAGCAACGGTAGTGAAAGAAGCGATTCGCTTGAACGGTCTTACTCTAGGTGCATTAGACGTAACCGTAGGTCCACTAGTGAACCTATGGGGCTTTGGTCCAGAAGCGCGCCCGGATGTGGTTCCAACAGATGAAGAGCTAGAAGCTCGTAAAGCGAATACTGGTATCCATCACCTTTCTGTTGAAGGTAACAAGCTGTCGAAAGATATTCCAAACTTGTACGTTGACTTATCGACGATTGCCAAAGGTTGGGGTGTGGATGTTGTGGCAGATTACCTGCAATCAGAAGGCATTCATAACTACATGGTGGAAGTTGGCGGTGAAATGCGTTTGAAAGGCATAAACCGTGAAGGTGTGCCATGGCGTATTGCGATTGAAAAACCAACCGTTGATGAGCGTTCAATTCAAGAGATTATTGAACCAGGTGACATGGCAATTGCAACAAGCGGTGACTATCGTAATTACTTTGAGAGCAATGGTGTGCGATACTCTCATATCATTAACCCGCATACGGGCAAACCAATCCATCATAAGGTGGTGTCTGTAACGGTACTGGATAAATCGTCGATGACAGCTGATGGTCTTGCAACTGGTCTTATGGTGCTAGGTGAAGACAAAGGCATGGAAATCGCAAATGAGAATAATATTCCTGTTTTCATGATTGTGAAAACGGATGATGGTTTTAAAGAGCTGGCTTCGGAAGCATACAAGCCGTTCATGAAGAAATAACAACAGAAGTGAGCATGTCCTTATGAGTACATTTCTAATTACTTTTGCTGTCTTTGTTGCGGTAATTGCAGCGATGGCAGTTGGTTACATCTTCCAAAAGAAGGTCGTGAAAGGCAGCTGTGGCGGTCTGGGTGCGGTTGGTATTGAGAAAGTATGTAACTGCCCAGAACCATGTGATGCACGTAAGAAGCGTGAAGCACGTGAAGCAGCCCGCGCTGAGAAGCTTGCTGCATGGGAAAAAGATCGCATTGCTTAATATGCGATAATAAGAATGATAAAACCCAGCGAATGGCTGGGTTTTGTTTTTTCGGCTTTGGTTTCTGTTTGAATATTGAATTAGGTTGGTGACATTAAGTGCCGTCTACTGAGATACGGTTTGATTCCGCCCGTTTCCTTTCGCTTGATACAAACGGTCATCCGCGACTTTAATTTGCTGATCTAAATTGCCCTTGATGTTTGAAACACCGACGCTGATGGTTACTTGAATCTGGTTATCTTGATAAGGAATCGGAGTTTTCTCTACGCGTTGACGCATTTGCTCTAAACGTGTCACAAAGTCGTCGTAGCTGCCGTAGGCTTGGATGCAAAACTCTTCGCCCCCGAATCGTGCAATCACATCATCAGGAAAATAGATTTTTAATATATTGGCGACCATAACAAGTGCAGCATCGCCACCATCATGACCATAGTTATCATTCACTTTCTTAAAGAAATCGATATCTAGCATAGCAATATTGCGTTGCTCATCGTTGTCACATGTTTGCCCAAATAAAAAGCGACGGTTCCATAAGCCAGTGAGTGAATCTTGGTTCGCCATTCTAAATAAATCTGTTGTGGCTTCTTTCATATCCAAGATTTGATGGACCCGACAAAAGAACTCTTCTTGATTAAAAGGCTTGTACAGAAAGTCGTTTGCTCCCGCTTTTAGAAAGCGCGCTGTCATTGAGTGGTCATCACTTCCAGAGATCCCAAGGATCGCCAATTGGTTTTTATCGAGCTTTTGGCGAAGCTCTCGGATCATAGTGATGCCATCTTTGATTGGCATATCATGGTCGGTCAGAACCAAGGTAATATCTGGATTTTGTTCAATAACTTCGATTGCTTGTTGACCATTCTCGGCTTGCAATGTCTGGATGTATTGATGCTCAAGTAATTGTACGACATGGCGGCGAACCGTCATTGAGTCATCAACAACCAGACATTTGTGTTGCTGGTTGTTGGTCAGGCGTTTAATCAGAGGAAGAAGGTAAGAAACGGAGGCCATGCTGTCTTTTAAGATGTAATCGAGTACGCCTTTTGCCAGCATCTTTTCACGAGCATCATCTTGCAACATCGCCGTAAGCACGATGACTTTTTGTTGGTGAGAAAGGACTAAATCGATGATCTCACCGTCCTGCGCATCCGGTAAGCAGTAATCTAAAACTGCACAGAGAAGCTCAGGCTGAGACGTTAAAATAGATTGTGCTTCCGCATAGCTTTCGGCAGCAAGTACTTCATAACCCGCCTGATTTAAGATTTGTTGTAAGTAGTTATTAAAGGCGCGACTGTCTTCGACGACCAGTATTTTATTACTCAAAAAGTTTCCCTACTTTCGTATATAAATCAACTTTAGTGTTATAGAAGTCAATAATAATGAAATGTCACTTTAATGCCATGAAAAATTGTTGCTACCTGACTCCAGATAACACTATTTCCAATACGTGTATTTACAGCTATACTGTTTTTTTAAACAGTGTTTATTTGTGTGCGGAACGTGATTGAGCGAGTCAGAAAAATAATTCACGTTGATATGGATTGCTTTTATGCAGCGGTCGAGATGCGTGACAACCCCAGTTATCGTGGTATTGCGCTTGCCGTTGGCGGTCATGAGAAACAACGCGGCGTGATCAGCACCTGTAACTATGAAGCGCGTAAATTCGGTGTGCGCAGTGCGATGCCAACAGCCAGAGCGCTTCAACTTTGCCCCCATTTGCTCGTCGTCCCGGGACGAATGCACGTATACAAACAAGTGTCCCAACAGATCCGTACCATTTTCGAGCGATACACGCCACTTATCGAGCCACTATCACTTGATGAGGCGTATCTTGATGTGACTGACTCGACTGCTTGTCGGGGTTCTGCAACCTTAATCGCAGAATCGATCCGCAATGATATCTGGAATGAGCTTGGACTTACTGCATCGGCAGGTATTGCACCGATTAAGTTTCTTGCCAAAGTGGCTTCAGACATGAATAAACCCAATGGACAATTTGTTATTCCGCCAGAAAAGGTTCAAGAAGTCGTAGACAAACTGCCGTTAGAAAAGATTCCAGGAGTTGGTAAAGTGAGCTTGGAGAAGCTACATCAAGCGGGCTTTTACCTATGTGAGGATATCAAAAACAGCGACTATCGTGAGCTGCTACGTCAATTTGGACGCCAAGGTGCTTCGCTTTGGAAACGTAGTCATGGCATCGACGATCGTGAAGTGGTGGTTGAGCGTGAACGTAAGTCGGTTGGGGTCGAGCGCACCTTTAGCGAAAACATTGTGACTTACGATGAATGCTGGCAGGTGATTGAAGACAAGCTCTACCCTGAACTAGAGAAACGTTTGGAAAAAGCCAGTCCAGATAAGTCTATTATCAAACAGGGTATTAAACTCAAATTTGCCGATTTTCAACTCACGACAATTGAGCACATCCACCCTCAGTTAGAGCTCGATGACTTTAAAGAACTGTTAAGAGATATACTCAAGCGCCAAAATGGTCGAGAGATACGCTTATTAGGCTTAAGTGTGATGCTCAAGCCTGAGCAACAAGCGCGTCAATTGAGTTTCTTCTAAGCTCGCGCTAATTCAACCTGCTTTAGTACTTGTTCAAAAGAAACATTTGCCATTGACCCATAACCGCGTAACTTGCTCGCTTTCAGTTGCGTGATAATTGGTGTGCTAATTCCACATAAGAAGCGTGCGACAGCTGCATTGCTAATCGCCGTTGGTGAAAGCTGGACAAATTCATCAACCCAAGTGGATAGGTGTGCCAATTCAGGTTGTGTTTGTTGTGGTTGAGGAAAAGATGCGACTTGTCCACGACACACTGAACAGTGACCACATTGAGTTGGAGCATCGTGATCGGCAAAGTACTGCGCCAGTTGGTGACTTAAACAGTCTGACGATTGGAACAGACTCAACATAGTATGAATTCGTTCAATGTCCTTGTGTTCTTTGGATTGGAACAACTCAATTAAATGCTGAGAGATAGCTTCTTGGCTTTGAGTGGCAGGGAGAACCGAGTACACATCCGTAAGCTGTTTGCTTTCTAATTCAATCCAGCCATTTTGGTGGAAGTAATCTAGCGCCGCAACTACACGGCTGCGCTCAGACTGATAGTTCATCCATAATGCTTCTAAATCCACTTGGCACCATACTTTGGCTTTGGTTGAACAAGCAAAAATGGCTTCAACAAACTGACGTCTCTCGCCTTGGAACTGATTGAGGATGAAACTTTGTTCTTGTAAAAACTTGAAGCGATATTCTGCGAAATAACTGTATTTGGCTTCAATTACTTTTGCCAGCTCTAGGTAAACTAATAAGGTTTTTAGCGGAAGTTGGCGAATGTTGCTGTCGCGAGACAATCGCAATGCCATCACCTCCCACTGCGGAGTGTTCTCGCGAATTTGCTCCAGTACATAATTGATTGAGCTTGGCTCTGGCGTGTCACCGTAAACAAAGTTCTCTAATACCGTTAAGCCGGAGGTATTGCCCAAAAGAATACACTCCGAACGCTGTCCATCACGTCCGGCGCGCCCAATTTCTTGTGCGTAGTTTTCGATAGATTTTGGTAAATCGAAGTGAATAACACGGCGAATATCAGATTTATCTACCCCCATCCCAAATGCGATTGTTGCGACAATGCAGTCGATTTGCGAGTCCATAAACTGTTGTTGAATTTTTTCACGAATGTCGCTCTTCATACCCGCATGATAAGCGTGAGCATTGATGCCTAAACGGATAAGAGAGCTGGCAACTTGCTCAGCGGTCTGTTGCTGAGTGACATACACGATGCTCGGTAGTTTAGGTGTTGCAGCAATGATGTCATTCAGTTGCGTTTGCTTATTTTCTTCGTCGCAAGGCACCACAGAAATATCGAGATTAGGACGATAGAAGCCAGTAACCGTAATGTTCTCACCAGCGATATTAAACTTGTTTTGCATGTCCTCGATAACCGCTGGCGTTGCCGTTGCGGTTAGCAAGAGCGTTTGAGGGATATTCAGTTCACGTTGGTATTGTGGCAGTTTAAGGTAGTCAGGACGGAAGTTATGACCCCATTCCGAGATACAGTGTGCTTCATCGACCACCATCAAAGAGAGCGGAATCTGACGAATGAATTCACGAAAACGCTCGTTCTTGAGCCGCTCTACCGAAATCATCAAAATCTTAATCTGCCCATTCTTCACGCCAGCCATAACTTGCTGCGCTTCTTCTCGGCTTTGGCTACTGTCGATAGATGCCGCAGCTATGCCTTTACTTTGCAGGAAACCGAGCTGATCTTTCATCAGAGCAAGAAGTGGTGAAATCACCAGTGTTAGGTGTGGTAACTGGGTTGCAGGAAGTTGGTAGCAAAGTGATTTCCCCGAACCAGTCGGAAAGATGGCTGCTGCCGAGTGTCCGTTCATCACTGCTTCAATCACCGGCTGTTGACCGGGTCTTAATGAGTCAAATCCGAACACAGATTGAAGCGTTTGCTGAAGCGAGGCACTTTGCATAATAGGGAAACCTTGGTTTGATGATAAACTGGGTTACATTAACACACCCTGAGTACCTAACGCGCGCCCTAAAAGTATGAACAAAGCTGATTTAGTCCAAATAATCATTCAACAACTTGAAGATAAATTGCACGTTGCTCACGCCTCGACACAAAGAGCCATTGACGCCGCGACCGATGAAGAAACAGTGCCAGAGCACAAGTACGACACCCTAGCACTTGAAGCTTCGTATCTGGCGCACGGGCAAGCGATGCGTGTGCAAGAAAGTGAAGAAGAGCTTCGTCAGTACCGTGCTCTTGTCCTACGTGACTTTGTCGATGCTCGTATCGCGGTTGGTGCTTATGTGGAATTAGTCGACGAGAACGATGTTGAAAAAACCTTTTTTATCGGTCCTTGCTCTGGTGGACTGACTGTTAAATGGCAAGGCAAAGAGGTATTTGTACTTACTCCAAAATCTCCCCTTGGTCGTGCTTTGATTGGCAGAGAAGAAGGGGAAGAGATTGATGTAAAAATTGGAGATAAAACAAATTGTTATGAAGTCGTGACGATTTGCTGACATCGTATCCATAGTTGGTTGTTATAGTTAAGCGGAATAATCATGAAAAAAGAGAAAGTAATGAAGAAACTGCTCACACTCTCATTGTTGACCATCAGCGCCAGTGGCTATGCAGCCCAGTGTCGCGTCGATATTAACAACGAAGTTCGTATGGATGGTCAGAACTTAGAAGTCGTACATACCAATGGTGAAAAAGCGGTTGTCGACGAAGACAATAACCTGTTCATTAAAGGCGAACTGATTGAGCTTGATGATGATCAGAAAGCGGCAATCGAGAATTACCGCGAAAAGATGAATGCTTATATTCCCCAAGCAAAACAACTGGCAAGTGATGGCTTAGCATTAGCGAACGACATTATTGATGACATTGCGGTCAGTCTTGATGCGCCAGACTCGTTTGATAATGTTAAAGTCGCGATAAAGGACTTCTTCGCAGATGTGGAAGCGCGTTACTACAAAGATGGTGATTTTATTCTGCCTGCTGACAGCTTTGAGTCGATGACAGAATCGTGGTCAAAGGACTTCGAGAAGGCGCAAGAAATTTTCAACAAAGAATTCCTAGCCAGCGCTTTTGATGCGTTGTCTGCCAAGATGAAAGAAGATGGTGGTTTGAATTTAACTGCACTGTCTGAAAGCATGACAGAACTGCAAGCTAAGGTACAAGAACGCCTAGCAGAGCACTCGAAAGACGTAGAGAAACAAGCGGAAGATTTGTGTGAATCACTGGATGATATGGCTGGTGAAGAACAGGATCTGCTGAAGAAAATTCCAGAGCTAAAAGACTATCAAGTCTTCACGATTTAATTTGCGAAGCAGAAACAACAAAGAGCGCCTATTATCGGCGCTCTTTTTACATGGGTACTATTCAGTATCTATTCGAGTTATTCAGCATTCATTTGAGTTAACTTGTCTCCCACTGGTTTTGAGAAGTTAAAGCCATCGTGCTCATCCCAATTGATTGACCATGTCATCACACCAGCGTAGTTCGGGTAGTTGAACGCTGGTTTCACTGTGCCACATGAAGTGCCCTTGGTTAAGCAATCTAACGCATCAAGGATGTTCTGTGTTGGTGCTTGACCAGAGTTAGCTGAGCTCGGTCCCGATGGCAAGCCAATCGCGACTTGGTCATCACGCAGTGGCTCAAACATGGTGCCATCTGCTAATTCAAAGCCCTCAATCAACATCTTAGATTGCGCCACCATCATATCCACTGAGCCTTCTGGTGCCGATCCTGGTAAGTAAGGGTTTGGCAAACCACCATTGTTGTACAACTGTACGTGTAGTAGGTCGAGCGTGCTGCGCGTCTCATTGATCACTGGAATGTATGCGCCCCAGATGCCGCTGTAAGCCACATAGCCACCTTGCACGTAAGGGTGTTCTGGTGCCATGGTGAGGTACATATCGCCGCCCATGTTCTGTTCAATTTGCAACAAAGCTCGACCTAAACGCGCTTGGATTTGCGAACCATGCAGTAGGTTAGAACCACTTTCTAGATCCACATCCAAACCATCGAAGCCCCATTCGGCAATCAGTGCGGTCAGGCTCGATACAAAGTTTGCTTCATCGTGGTCGGTGTTCAGTGTAATCGTACCTTCAGCGCCACCAAGAGATAGAACAAACTTCTTACCTTTGGCTTGCAATGCAGCCATATCTTGTTTGAACTGGGTTGGATCTAATGCAGGACAATCACTATAGATGTCTCCAGAGTACAAGTTGAAATGTACGGTACCATCGCTGTTGCGGTCATTTTCTGCAAAGGCAATATCAATCACGTCCCATGCATCAGACATATCAGCTAAGCGGATAGGGCAGCCTGCGCCGTTCACGAAGTTGTGCCAGTAGCCAATCAACTTGTGGCGTTTCTCGGTTTTCTCGACCACGGCAATAGAAGCGGCATCAGAGAGTGCTGTTGTGCCTGAAAGGTCGGTGGCTTGAGCGCTTACCGTAAAGTTGCCTATCGCGGCTGGTGTCCAGTTCGTCGAGTAAGGTGCTGTCGTGTCTGTTGCGACAATTGCTCCGTTCACCATAAAGTCGACGTGTTTAACGCCAGAGGTTAATGAGGTTGCATCCGCGCTTAGGACGAGATTTTTACCTAAACCTACGGTTTGACCTGCACTCGGTGACGTCAATGAAATCACCAAGTCTTGGTCACTCACTGTCACGTTAACAACAGACTCGGAAATATTATTATCGTTGTCTGTTGCAACGGCTTTAAGTTGATTTGTGCCAACTAGCGTTGCATTCCATAAAACGGAATATGGCGCTTGAGCGACCACGCCTAAGCTGGTGCTATTAGCAAAGAACTCAACTTGACTCACGTTACCATCTGCATCACTGGCATCTGCTGAGATTTCAACATTGCTACCAGCAAGTAAGACTTGACCTTCACCTGGTGCGGTAATAGCAACTTGAGGCGGCGTTGAGCAGGCTCCTAAGCCAGTCCACGCATCTTGCCAGTACAAACCTTCACCCGGTTCATAAGCCCAGGCTGCATCAGAAGAACACCAACCTGCAACATCACAGCGGTATTTCTGGTTGAGGTTAGAGACTAGTGTACCGACTTCATAGCGGTTACCGGCAACATAAGGCACGGCGTCTGCACAACCACCAGAGTTGGAGTCACTGACGACGAGTGAGACTTCTTGACTCATGGTCGATAGGTTTGAATCGTCGGTTGCTTGCGCTTTAAAGGTATGAGTTCCAACTGCTGCAGTCCAGACGTATTCGTACGGTGCAGTGGTATCGACGGCAACCGATTGGTTGTTTATGAAGAACTCAACTTGGGTGACTAAACCATCGCTGTCTGCTGCATCGGCGGTTACCGAAATAGTGTCACCTACACTTGGTGTTTCTGTGCCTGTTGGGTTCGTTAGAGAAACGACTGGCGGTGGTAGTTCGGTTTGTGGTTGAACGAAGATAGACACATTGGTTGTGGTTACGGCACCTTCATTGTCGGTTGCGATCGCCGTTAACTGAGAGACCCCCTCCAATGCTGTCCAGTCAGCTTGGAACGGGGATTGGGTTACAATAGCCACGGTTTGGTTCCCGGCAAGAAATTCAACTTGAGCGACTTGACCATCTTCATCTGCGGCATTGGCTAATAAGGTGATCACGCTGCCTTCTGGGATTTGCGCATTATTCGCGGGGGAAGAGAAGGACACCGTAGGAGGTAGGTTTGTACTGCCACCATCACATTGACCAAGACCTTTCCAAGCCTCCCATGGACCTGAATTGTTTACCGGATCATTACCTTGTGTCCAGTACGCCGCTTCATACGCAGCCCCTTTGGTTTGCACTTGGTCACCGGAGTTATAAACCGTTGTGTTATCCCATACAGGTAAAGTTTGGCAATTGTAGGCTTGAGCTTGATAGCTAACACTAAGGGTCGCTATCACTGCACCATGCAGTAGAGTGAACTTCATTTTTCTCTCCTTGAGTTACTCGATGTTCGCAAGAACATGAACAGATATAGTTAGATAACTAGTTGATAAATAGACCTCAGGAGAGAAAATCGAAGCGTAATGTTTCACTTTTCAACACGAAATCACGCTGAACTATTCATGCTTTACAAACCGACTCATTATTTTTCGGCTCACTTCACGCTGATTTATAAATTCATCAAAAGGACAAAAACGGATACGTGGTGAATATGAGATGTACGTGGAAATTTACAAACTGAATGTCTGCTAATTGATCCGATTGTCGAGTAATTAACCTAATCACTCTTGTTGAGTAGACGATATTGCTATAGTGTACTAGTCAGCTAGTTCATTGATATTTTGTGTGAGTGGTATGACACAACAAACTTCTTCTCAGCCTCGTGAGCATTTTGGCTCTCGCCTTGGATTCATCTTAGCGGCAGCTGGTGCTGCGGTGGGTCTAGGTAACATTTGGGGTTTTCCTACTCAAGCAGCAAGTAACGGCGGTGGTGCCTTCTTGTTGGTTTACTTGGTGATGATTCTTATCGTTGCATTTCCAATGCTGGTGGTTGAAATGGCGATCGGTCGTCATGGTCAAGCCAACCCAGTTGATAGTATGCGCTCTCTAACAGACAACCCAATAGGCAAAAAGCTTGGTGGTCTTGTTGGTTGGATTGGTCTGAGTGTGCCAAGTGCTGTTTTGGCATTTTACTCGATTGTTGGCGGCTGGTTGATTTGCTTTATGTTGGGGGCTATTACCGACATTATGGGCATGGAGGCAGCAACACAATGGTTGAAAGGCTTCAGTGTTGAGCGCAATTTGTTTGGTACGATTACATTTTATGTATTAACCATTTTGATCGTACAAGGCGGCGTGAAGCAAGGCATTGAGAAATGGTCTACACGACTAATGCCTGCACTGTTTGTTCTATTTGGTCTGCTGTTCATCTACATCATGACGCAAAACGGTGCGATGGAAGGTTTGAAGCACTACCTAGTGCCTGATTTCGAGAAAGTATGGGATCGCAAGCTTATTCTTGCAGCAATGGGACAGGGCTTCTTCTCTCTGACCATTGGTGGCTGTTCGATGCTTATTTACGGCTCTTACTTAAGCAAGAAAGAGAACCTACCGAAGATGGCAATGAACGTAACCATGGTAGACACCGCAGTTGCCTTTATTGCGGGTCTAGTGGTGATGCCTGCGATGTTCGTTGCGATGCAAAAAGGCGTTCAAATCTACGCAGAAGATGGTTCGCTATTGAGTTCTGATACGCTGGTATTTACTGTTCTGCCATTGATGTTTGATAGCTTAGGTTTGCTTGGTCAACTGTTCTCAATCGTCTTCTTCTTACTACTGACGATTGCGGCACTGACATCATCTATCTCGATGCTTGAATGCCCAGTGGCATTGGTGGGTGAGCGATTTAACACCAAACGTAGCACGACGAGTTGGGTTTTAGGTGGTCTGATTGCGCTATTTAGTGTGGTTATCGTATTTAACTTTGGTGCTCTGTTTGGCATGGTTGCGACTATCGCAACGCAATACTTACAGCCTATGGCGGCGTTATTGTTCTGTTTATTTGGTGGTTGGGTATGGAACCGTCACTCGAAGATTAAAGAACTTGAGCAAGGCTGTCCGGAGTTCACTCAAGGTTGGTTCGGTAAGCTGTGGCCGGCATACGTGAAGTTTGTTTGTCCGATTCTGGTCGCGACAGTTATCTGGGCTTCGTTCGGCTAATCAGCTTACGCAAAGCACAAAAGAAAAGGGCTTGATGAATGCATCAAGCCCTTTTTTCTATTCGTTGCTTACGTTGTCCGTATTGGTTAGCGATTAACGGAACTGGCCAGCGTCAGGCAGAAAGTCAAAACCCGCCGTAGCTAGTTTTGCTTCAAGTGCTGTTCGGTCGATATCAAAGAATGCAACCAACTTATCCAGATCACCACCAAAGTCATCACGCAGCTTCATGTTGACGATGCTCATCAGCATGATTGGATCCATGGATTCGAAGTTCGCTAGATTCATTACTTATCCTCGAAATCAGAGATCAGTAGATTTGCTGCAGCAAATGCTGCTTTATCACGAACGTCTTTTGGTAAAGACTCGTCAGCAGCAACATCATTTAGTGCTCTTACTGCACATGAGATTGCTTGAGGAACGTAAGCTTGGTCGCCACTACCAATTTGAGCGTAAAGCTCACGAACCAAATCACAACAGCCGTATACTTGCATGGCTAAATCCTTAATAAATGATAACTGCTCTCAAATATACACATAGCCGTTTTGAAACTCAAAGCAGAGAATTGTTTTGGCTCAAATTCACAGACAACTTGAGCAAACATTCATCACTGTAATTGTGTTTCCAATTGATGTGTGACTTCTGGAGAAAGATTGAGCTGCTTCGCAAGCTCTTGTAAGTAGGCTTTTTCCATAAAGTTTTGTTCATCTGCCACAATCAATGACGCGAGATAAATTTCTGATGCTTGTTGCGGTGATGTTGCCAAGCGCGCAATTTCTGCAGGATCAAGAGGCTTGTGAAGTTCTTGATGAACCAGTTGTTTTACGTGTTCGTCCGCGCCCATCTCTGTCAGGGCTTGTTCGATACGAGCCATTTCTTGTTCATCGACATGACCATCAGCTTTGGCTGCACCAATCATGGCTTTAAGGATCAGTTTCGCGTGTTTGTTGTCATCAGGATCGAAGGTTTCGTTGACGCCTTGCGTATCCTGCTTCGCTTGCCAATCGTTGTAGACTTTGTAAGCCAGAGCACCTAACGCCGCTGCGCCACCGACTTTTAGAGCTCCAGTGCCCACTTTCTTCGCCATCTTTTTGCTTTTCTTAGAGCCCATTAGCATGCCGATAAGACCGCCACCAATTGCGCCCGCACCAAGTGTTTTCAGTTGGTTAGAGCTCGATGAAGACTTGATATTGTTAGTTTGTTTACCAAGAGCATCGGCGCCTTGCTTGACTAGGTCTGATTTGAGCGCTTGGTTAAGAAGACTTTTTAGATCCATGAGTGACCTCCTTACTAGATTAAATCCAGTGTAAGGTGATGAATCTGAACCAAAGATTAACAACGCAAATATTAGAAAGGGTCTATACACTTAGAAAAGCAAACGTAAAAAAGGGCTGACCGAAGCCAACCCTTTTCATCGCTATATATTCAGCACAGTGTGCTTAGTGCAGCTTATTGTAGTTGAGCTTTAACGTGCTCAACGATGTCTGCCATTGCAACGGCTGTCTTCTCACCAGAGCGGCGGTTCTTGTACTCGAAGTTGCCTTCTTTCATTGAACGATCACCGATCACGATAGTGTGAGGAATACCGATAAGTTCCATATCAGAGAACATTACGCCTGGGCGCTCTTTACGGTCATCGAATAGTACTTCGATACCCATAGCCGTCAGTTCAGCGTACAGCTTCTCAGCCGCTTCTTTCACTTCTTCAGACTTGTGCATGTTCATAGGAACGATAGCCACTTGGAAAGGTGCTAGTGCGTCTGGCCAAATGATGCCATATTTGTCGTGGTTTTGCTCGATTGCAGAAGCAACAACACGTGAAACACCGATACCGTAACAACCCATCTCTAGGATTACGTTCTTACCGTCAGGACCAAGAACACCACAGTTCATCGCTTCTGAGTAAACGTTACCTAGTTGGAAGATGTGACCTACTTCGATACCACGTTTAAGCATTAGCGTACCTTGACCACATGGGCTTGGATCGCCTTCTACTACGTTACGTAGATCTTCAACTTGGCCTAATTCAACGTCACGACCCCAGTTGATACCGAAGTAGTGTTTACCGTCGATGTTTGCGCCCGCGCCGAAGTCGCTCATTACAGCAACAGAGCGGTCAACGATGAATGGCAGCTTAAGACCTACAGGGCCTAGAGAACCAGCGCCAGCGCCGATAAGTGCACGCATTTCCTCTTCTGTTGCCATCTCTAGTGGAGAAGCAACTTGAGGTAGGTTTTCTGCTTTCACTTCGTTTAGCTCGTGGTCACCACGAACGATAAGAGCGATGATGTCAGCATCAACTTCATCAGACGCTTTCACGAATAGAGTTTTTACTGTCTTCTCGATTGGTAGACCGTGTTGCTCTACAAGCTCCGCGATTGTTTTCGCGTTTGGCGTATCAACCAGCGTCATCTCTTGAGTTGGTTCAGCGCGCTCACCTGCAGGTGCTGCCGCTTCTGCTTTTTCGATGTTCGCTGCGTAATCAGACTCAGTAGAGAATGCGATTAGGTCTTCGCCGCTTTCAGCAAGTACGTGGAACTCTTGAGAACCACTACCACCGATAGCGCCAGAGTCAGCAAGTACTGGACGGTACTCAAGACCCATGCGATCAAATGCTTTACAGTAAGCATCGTGCATCGCTTGGTAAGATTTCTCTAGACCTTCTTTGTCGATGTCGAAGCTGTATGCATCCATCATGCAGAATTCACGTGCACGCATTACACCGAAACGTGGGCGACGCTCGTCACGGAATTTAGTCTGGATTTGGTACAGGTTTAGCGGAAGCTGTTTGTAAGAGCTCACTTCGTTACGCACAAGGCTAGTGATCACTTCTTCAGCTGTAGGGCTAAGAACAAACGGACGAGTATGACGGTCAGTAAAGCGAAGTAGCTCAGGACCCATCTTCTCAGAACGACCTGTCTCTTCCCATAGTTCAAACGGCTGAACAACGGGCATCAAAGTTTCGACTGCACCTGCATTGTCGATTTCTTGACGAACGATGTTTTCGACTTTACGCAGCACACGTAGACCAGTAGGCAGCCAGGTGTATAGACCTGAAGCCAGCTTACGGATCATACCCGCGCGTAGCATGAGCTGGTGGCTCACTACTTCTGCGTCGTTTGGAGTCTCCTTCAGAGTAGAAAGAAGATAATTACTGGTACGCATTAAATTTATCCGTTTATTAAAGTTAGATACTCAAGCCAGAATGGGCAGGAGTATGAAGGTCCCACGAGGGGAAAATTGTTAGCCGCCTATAATATCAGCCAAATGCCTTTGTCAAAAGCTTTCAATCGCAGTAACTGTTATTAAGTTATCGCTAACCGTGAACTTGACGTTTAAATCGAACAAATTTACCGCATATTCCTTGCTGTCAGGCTTGTTTTTCTTGTAAGCCGGACGAGGATCTTGTGCCAGAACTTGCTCGAGAACTGTTTTTACATACTCAGTATCGTTATGCTTTTCGAGTGTTGCCAGTGCAATATCAGAGAATTCGACCTGCGATGTTTCAGGCTCTTCTTCGGCATAACCGCCTTGTGCTTCTCTAATCGAATCCGAGTAGGGGATGTATGGTTTGATATCGACAATCGGTGTGCCATCAACCAAGTCTACGTTGCCAAGATCTAAATAGATCTGATCGCCTTTTTTACTGATGCCTTTGACTTCTACAGCAGACATACCAATGCCGTTGGGGCGAAAGGTAGAGCGTGAAGCAAACACACCAATACGCTCATTGCCGCCTAAACGAGGTGGGCGCACAGTTGGTTTCCATCCGGCTTCTAAATTCTGATCAAACAAAAACAACAACCAAACATGAGAAAACTGCTCCAATCCGCGCACGGCTTCTGGACTATTTGCTGCGCCTTGAAGTTTGACGCGTGAGCGCGCGGCCGGCACCAAACGAGGTTGGCGAGGGACAGCAAATTTCTCTTTGTATGGGCTTTGAATAACGCCAATAGGCTCAATGGAATACATGAGTAGGATCTTTAACTGGGGTTTAAAGAGCAAAGTATCACAAATTTTGCTTGCTTTTCTTGTTGAGAATGATTATTAATTAAAATGTTATAACATAACAGTTAATCAAAAGGACAAGTTATATGAAACCAGGTATCCATCCTGAATATCGACCTGTGATATTTCATGATACTAGCGTAGATGAATATTTTGTTGTGGGTTCAACGTTGCAAACCGACCGAACGATTGAATGGAAAGATGGCAAAACTTACCCATATTTCACACTCGATGTATCGTCTGCGTCTCATCCGTTCTATACCGGGAAGCAACGTGTAGTACAAGCAGAAGGTCGTATTGCGAACTTCAATCGTCGTTTTGGACAATTTGGCAAAGATAAGGATTAAGAGATGAAAGTCGTTAAGTCATTAAAGAGTGCAAAAAACCGCCATCCTGATTGTCAAATTGTCAAAAGAAGAGGGCGTTTATACGTGATTTGCAAAACGAATCCACGTTTTAAGGCGGTGCAGAAATAACCATAAATATGGTGGTAATTTATGGAATGTGATGAGTTATAATTCTGATTTATGATCTATATGTGGGTGATATAACTATATTTTTATCGATTATAGGTCATAAGTTCGACTATTGGTTACATTCTGTAACGTTTTGAACTTTCACTTAACCCTTGTGTCGAGTACCCTGCGCAAGCTTTGTGACATTTTTGTCACAAACGCGCAGGAATAAATACAAGGAGGGAACAGATGAGTTCATCTGCTTCAATGAAACAAAACTCGCCAAAGAAGCCACTATTTACGCGCTTCTTAGATACAGTTGAATATTTGGGGAACCTATTACCCCACCCAATCACACTTTTCGCCATTTTCTGTCTTGCAATCCTAGTTATGTCCGGCATTGCTGGTTACTTTGAAGTTTCCGTTGTTGATCCTCGCCCTGAAGGTGCTCCGGGTCGCGCTGCAGATGGCATGATCCAAGTTGTAAGTTTGCTAAATGCTGAAGGTTTACAACTGATTGTAACTAACCTAGTGAAAAACTTCGTAGGCTTCGCACCGTTAGGTACCGTACTGGTTGCGATGCTTGGTGTTGCCATTGCAGAACATTCTGGCCTACTTTCTGCTGCAATGCGCGGTCTTGTAATGGGCGCATCTCAGCGCATGGTTACAGTAACGGTTGTTTTCGCTGGTATCATTTCAAACACGGCTTCTGAGCTTGGCTACGTGGTACTGATTCCACTAGCGGCGATGCTGTTCCACTCTTTAGGTCGTCATCCACTTGCTGGCCTAGCCGCTGCGTTTGCTGGTGTATCTGGCGGCTATTCTGCCAACCTACTTATCGGTACGGTTGACCCTCTGTTGTCTGGTATTACTGAAACAGCAGCGCAGATGATTGACCCAACTTACACCGTTGGTCCAGAAGTAAACTGGTACTTCATGTTTGTTTCTACCTTCTTCATCGCGATTACAGGCGCATTTGTAACTGAAAAAATCGTTGAGCCAAAACTTGGCAAATACAATGATGAAGAAGCGGCAGAAGACCTATCTCAAGATAAAATGGGTGGTTTGACTGACGTCGAGAAGAAGGGTCTTAAGCTGGCGGGTATCGCAGTATTGGTCGTTTCTGCACTACTGGCATGGACTATCGTTCCGGCTGATGGTGTTCTGCGTTCTGATGCAGGTACGGTTGCGGGCTCTCCATTCCTAAAGAGTATTGTTGCGTTTATCTTTGTTTTCTTTGCAGTACCAGGCTTTGTTTATGGTCGCGTTGTAGGCACCATGAAAAATGATCGCGATGTGATTGATGCAATGTCGAAGTCAATGTCTTCAATGGGTATGTACATTGTTTTGGTATTCTTCGCAGCTCAATTTGTTGCTTTCTTCAAGTGGACAAACTTCGGTCAGGTATTTGCGGTTGCGGGCGCAAGCTTCCTGCAGGAAATTGGTCTAACTGGTCCAATGTTGTTCTTCGCCTTCATCCTAATGTGTGGCTTCATCAACTTGATGATTGGTTCGGCATCAGCACAGTGGGCAGTAACAGCGCCAATCTTCGTACCTATGTTGATGCTGGTGGGCTACGCACCTGAAACTATTCAAGCGGCTTACCGTATTGGTGACTCAACAACGAACATCATTACACCGATGATGAGCTACTTCGGTCTTATCCTCGCGGTAGCCACACGCTACATGAAGAACTTAGGTATCGGTACGTTGATTGCTACCATGCTACCTTACTCAATTGTCTTCATTGTTGGCTGGAGCATTCTATTCTACCTATGGGTATTCGTATTCGGTCTACCAGTAGGTCCAGGTGCAGCAACGTACTACACGCCTTAACTAGAAGCTTCACTCAGCTCAATCAAAGCCTGCGTTTATCGCAGGCTTTTGTCTACTTATAGCCCTGCAAAACGATACGTCAGCCCGACTTCCAATGACCAACCGACATCACGCTGAATCAAAGGACTCTCACTATCATGATGAATGAATTCAGCCTTTGTAATGCCTATCCAAGATGGTGTGAACTCATACAAACCAATAACTCCGGCTTGATAAACAAAAGTAGAATCGGCCTTAAATTCTTTTAGTCCTGATGCTGCCGCTTCTTGTGCTGAAACACTGTACAGATGGTTAGAGAGTTTTTTATCTCGGTAATCGACTTCTAGAAAGGGGGTGAGGGTAAACGGTGGTAACCAAGTTTCTAGCGTCCGACCGAGATGCAGTTGAACTTCGTAGCCATTATGTTCTGAGGTGACATCATGCAGATAAGTCAATCTCGCGCCAACAGTGCCTAAAGTAATACCAAGTTCACCATTCCCATCACGATCGTCAATGCCGTTTGGCAGATCGGCAAACGTATCGGAGACTTCCGCGAAGCGCCAGTTTGCTGATAGCCCCACATAAGGTAACGCTTGCCAGTTTGCTAAGCTACCATCGACAAAACCGATAGGACCGGAATAGAACAAGTTAGGGGTTGCACCAAACTGAGGCGTGTCTTTGACGGAAAAGACGTTTTCGCCATAGGTAACGCTGCCTCCCACAATGCCAAAAGATTCTGGATTGGCAAATGACGTGGCAGAGACAAAAAGTAATGATAGGGGAAGGACGATCCGTGCATTCATAAATAAAACTCCATTCTTGTTATAACTACAGAGAACGGAGTTTTCGGATTTATATTTCATTGGTGAATTATTACAACGGAGAAGTAGGCGTCGCTTTACGTTTGATAAGGAGCTAACTGGCGAGACCATTTCCTCACTTGATAACCTGTTTTGATGGAAAGGCATTATGAAGGCAATTCTTCACCATTCCACTCTATATCAACAGTCGAAGCCGCAGCCAATTTCACTTTGTTCTTCCTTGCTAATTGAAGCAGTTCAAAAACGCTCAACATTTGGCTCCTGATCGGTAAGTTGTGTTGCTGCATTACGTTGATGCCAGATAGCCAATCCCGCCAAGTATTTGTTTTAAAGAGAGATAATAAGCCTTGTGCGATAAGCGAAACCGCACCTAAATGGTGTAACTGCGGTTTTGTAGGAAAAGAGAACGCAAGTTCGGGAAACAATTGAATACATTGCGGTGAGAGCAGGTGTAAACCACTAGTGGCTCTTGGGTTGCACTCGATTATATATAGCTCATTGTTTGTCTGGATAAAATCAAATGAAACTTGACCATGGTAGCGATGCCGGTGTCCAAAAGCAGTCATAAATGCATCTAATCGATCATCAAATACTGGTTGAAATGCACTAGCGGCAGAGCCATTTACGCAGTTTTTGGGTAAATAAGCTTGGTGCGCTCTCATTTGACCATGTTCAAAAATCGCGTAGTTGCAAATAGGTGCTCCGTGGATTTTTTCTTGCTGTACCCAAGGGTGTTGAGTCGACATCGTGAGAGTGGAAATAGACTGACGGGTAATATCTCGTATCACTTCACCGCCGAATCGAGAGTAAACTGGTTTGAGCACTGAGCCAGCATCAATCTCAATGTCATGTTTATCGGTAACCAAACGAGTTTTAGGTAGGGAAATCTTGGGTAAATCTCGAAGTTGGTCAAAGACGGTAAACTTGTTGTGCAGTGAGCGCAGTAATGTCGAATTGGGTAGAAAAAAATGGACTCTCGGACACTGTTGGGCGATGTGTGCCAAATAGTACACTTCTTCACAAGTCGGTATCACCATATCAATGCGCTGCTGAGTTAGTAAATTGAGGATCTGTTGCTGGTAAGTAGGAAACGAAAATCGAGGTGAAGCCGTTTTTACGTAATGCTCAATGCCTCGTAAAAACGCCCCCAGAGGTTGTGCTAATGAATCAGTGAGAACGACATCGTGTCCATGGTTCATACACATTGCTGCCCACTCTAATGCGACGGGGGCTCGGGCGCCAGTGATTAAAATCCGCATGTATTCACCACTCGTCGTTGTTTGTTCATCGGAGTCCAAATCGGAGCGGGGCGATAATTGAATGTGACTGGATCAAGCTTTAGTTGATCAAACAGTTTTACTAGGGCTCGATAAATGCTCGGGTGGTGGTAAACATCCGCCTCGATTTGAATAGCCTGCGCTCCGGTTTGGGTGATTCGGTAATCGACACGATCCTGAATTTCTAAAGTGATGGATCGGTAAATAAGATCAGGCAGCACCGACACTGGTACTTGGCTTGCGTTCAATGTTAGGCAGTCGCCACATCGCCCGGCAATCGCTCCGAGTGGTTCAAATACGCCGTCGTCCTGTTTGCTCTCAATGATATCGTCAAGCTGGTAGCGAATAATTGGCTGAGTTTTGCGACGAAAATCAGTGATTATAGGGCTGTAATGAGTGCGTTCAGCGTTTAGCCAATGTTTTTCAATATAGACAATATCTTGATTCCATCGCATTTGTCCTTGTTGGTCCGTGCACGCAAGAAAACCTTCAGTACATTGATAGACTTCATGCAATTCACTATCGAATTTTTGAGAAATATAGTGACGGTCGCTCTCGGTTAGCACCTCTGCTCCAGAAATGATCCGCTTTGGCTGGATCGCTGGCTGACCAAATTGACCACTGAATTGAGCACAGAGTTGAAGGGCTTGAGCGCTACCAACCAAAAGCGTGGGTTGAAACTCATCTAGTTCCTTTATCCACTCTTGGTAAGGTTTGTTTAAATCAGCATAAAAGAACGTAACGGGACCTTTTGCTACGGATTTATACAACGGGCTGTTGGCTCGCAGGGCAAGAGCAATTCGGTGTTTTCCCCACAAGCCGGGTAAGAGGCGACCCAAAATGTTGCCTGCCCAGAGTTGCGTTTCTTGTTTATCCGCGAGGAACAATCCACGCATACCAGAGGTGCCCGAAGACAATCCAACAGTTACATTGCCAACTTTTGAAGCTGCGAAATTACGTGATTGTTCTGCCTCTAACGCCTGTTGCATTAATGAGTTTGCATCCAAACCTTTTGTGTTTAACTCAGAAAGATTTTCCATCATGGTTTGCTTATTCATGATTGGGAAATCACAGAGTGACGCTCCTTGAAATGAATGATAATAAGGAGAATGACGACACACCCAATCCAGATGTTGTGTTATCTGTTTTTGTTGCCACTTTTCAACATGTGTTCTTGAGCTAAAAGGGCGGTAGCGTGTACGCCAAAACTCAGAGAGAAAAGTTCTCACACTATCCATCCTTCTGTAATTAACTGCTGGATTGTCGCTTGGCAATGAGAAGGCACAAAGCGCACAAAGTGATGGGTATTCTGGTAGCAATTTCTCAACTCAGAGAGTGTTTGTTTGTAAGCTTGGGTATCATCGCAAAGCATGTTCGCGAGCCAATGTTGATCGATGTTTTCACTCAAGCTCTCGATTAACCAACAGGCATCTGCTAATAAGAACAGCCAACCTTGCTCTCTCTTCGCTAAAAGCCCTACTTGACCAGCAGCATGCCCGGGTAAACTCACCATATAAATTAAGCCGTCGTTGAACATATCTTTACAAAGCAGAGCAACGCCTTGGCAATGGGGAAGGATTTCACCAATTGGTATGGAAAAATCACGGTGCATGACCAAGTTGGATTCGAGTTGTTGAGGGAGTAGCGCTTTTAGGTATCCTTTTCTTACGCCTCCCACTCGACCACTCTTAGTTAGGGCGTCCACTCCTTTTTGTTGGCAATGTAGTTGAGAGTGCGCAAACTCAGACACGGCAGCGATGTGATCGGCATGGAAATGAGAAAGAACCAAGTGTTCAATCTCATGAGGTCCGATTTTCTCTTTTGCTAACTGAGCCACAATTCCGTGCTCTTTTTGATAGTGGCATGGCGTTGTCCAAGCATAAAAGCGTTCAGGGAAGGGGCGAGTGGCACGGAAAAAATGCTCGTGATACCCCGTGTCAAACAGAATGTTACCTTGAGTTGGGTGTTGAATTAACGCGACAGCCGCTGGAAACGATCTTGGTTTTAACCCAGAGCCGGGCTTGACGACAAAACCAGGGTGTACGCAGTGCCCAGCCTCAAAGATTTTTATTTTTAGACCAGTCTGCATACTGTTGGATTCCTTCTTGAACTGAAAAAAGTGGTTGGTAATTCAGCTTTTGTTGCGCCTTACTGATATCTAGAGTTTGGTGATAGTTAAATAGCCCTGCGCTGTATGAAGTGAGCTTTGGCTCCGGTTGGTGTGGTAAGCGCATCCGTATTTGCTCACTGAGTTTTAATAACGGCAACACAAAGCGGTATGGGAGTGATGTTAATTTAACGTTTATGTCCAATGCTTCACATAAAGCTCTTAGCACGGTCTCAATCGGCATTGGCTCATTATTGGATATATTGAAGATGTCACCATGTTGAAGTTGTTCCGCTTGAGTGCAAGCAAGCATGGCAGCATGGGCAACATTATCGACATAAGTCAGATCAACAACTGGATTTCGCCCGGATGGCAGAAGTAGTGTGTCGTTTTTTATCGCTTTAAGTACCCTTGGGATAATCGCGCGATCGTTCGGACCGAAAATACCACGAGGTCTTAAAATGATCGTTTTGCTGTGCCCTTGTATGGCTTCAAGTTCAGATAAGTATTTAGTGTGCGCGTAATCATTACACCAACGCGAAGCAATATCGTCTGTTTCTCGGATGTTCCACCTGTCTTTGTGGTCAAAATAGACGCTGGTGGAGGAGATATGGATAAAACGTGGTACCTGATGTGCATTCGCCGCGCAGATAAGGTTTTTTGTGGTATCTACATTGGATTGATAAAATGCTTCCCACTTACCCCAAGGGCTTGAGAGTGCAGCGCAATGGATGATCCCATCCATACCTTGGCATACGTCATGAACCGCTGATTTATCCTCTAAATTGATTAAATGCGGTGTGACATTGAGTTGGTCTGTGAGTTGTTTTGCGATGACAGTATTTCGCGCAGTAAAGTGCAGTTCATGTTGCTGGCGAAACATTCGTAGAATCGCACTACCCAGCATACCACTGCCACCTGTGACTAATATTCTCATAATTTAAGTACGCCCATCCCCAACGAGAGCCCAGCAGCAGTGCCCGCCAATAACACATGTTTCCCTTGTGTGCCTGGTTGGTTGCGTAGCCAGTGCAAATTTATCGGCAGTGACGCAGCGACTTGGTTACCCAAAGTAGAAAAGTGATTAACGGTTTTCTCTTTTGGTAAACCGACAAGTGAGGGTAACTTCTTTAAACCGTGAGCACTCGCTTGGTGTGGAAGAAAGTAGTCAATATCGCGAAGAGTGACTGGAGAGGAGCTAAAGCCTTTTTCAAGAAACGCTGGCAAAGTTTTGCGCACATGCTTAAACAGTGCTTTGCCTTCCATCTCAAATTGGCAGTTTTTCAAATAGGCTTGATGCTCTGAAGTATGCGGGTTGATATGACTGCCTCCCCCCTTAATTTGACAGAATGAATACCCAGCGTGATGCGTTTCAAAGTGGCTTGTGATCAGCCCTTCATTCTCTGTTTGCTCTAGTAAAAACGCTGCTGCACCATCGGCAAATAAGGTTGCAACTTCAGGTTTGAGTGTGAAGCTGCGATTCAGTGTGATGCCCGTAGCAAGCTCACTGGTGACAATAATAATACGTTGGTAGCGTTTTGCTATGAAAAGGTTCTGAGCAAGATTGAGAGCTGAGAGAAAAGACAAACAGGTACTGTTTAAATCAAAACTTTCTAGCGATGTCGGGGCGTCTAATGCAGCTAAAACTGCTGAAGCATCATAAGGTAAAGCCTGATGATGTGTGCCACTGGCATAAATAAGGAGGTCAACAGAACTTAGCGAGTGTGTGTTGCCGAGACATTGCATTATCGCTTGCATTGCCATGTATACAGCGGTTTCTTTCGTGCTGGCTACATGACGATATTCAACATCAAATTTGTTTCGACAAGTCCCTGAGGGTAATTTTAGGAAGCGATCCATCTCCCGATCTGACCATTGATTGACTGGCAGATAGCTTCCACTGGAAAGGATATTAAAGCCCATTATTTTCTACAAAGTTATTAAAAACGCCGTTCAAAATAATTTAAGTTGCATATTGGGTCTATATCGAAAAGGTTAAAAAAATAAGTGAGACAATGCGAATGGGAGTGATAACACGCTTTGTATGCAAGACTGAGTACAAAATATTCACTAATGAGCCAGGTGTTGATCAACTGGCTCAATTTAAAAGGTGAGAGTTTTACTTCTTAAATTTGGCTAAAATACGATCCAAATGGTTAGCAAACTCTCTGCGTTCAGTTTGAGACAGAGCCGCAGGACCGCCTGTTTGAATACCGCTTGAGCGCATGGTGTCCATGAAATCACGAATGTTCAAACGCGCTTTGATGGTGTCTTTAGTATATAACTCGCCTCGTGAACTTAATGCTTGAGCTCCTTTGCTGATCACTTCGTCTGCCAATGGAATATCAGAGGTAATCACTAAGTCATTGGCTTCTACACGACGAACGATTTCATTGTCGGCAATATCAAAGCCCGCTGGTACTTGCAGAGAGTGAATATTGGCACGCTTGGGTACTGGCACTACATGGTTTGCCACAAATGTACATTCAACACCAGTACGTTCAGCCGCGCGTACGATTGTTTCGCGAATAACTTTCGGACAGGCATCCGCGTCTACCCATAATTTCATGATGTTTTCTCACTCAATTTCGCTTCGAGTTCTTCAACGCGAGCAGTCAATTTGGCTACTGTCTCTTCAAGTGCAGCAATGCGATCCTCTTCTTTTGGTTTTTGGACTGCGACTTCAACTTTCGGAATGCGGTTTGCGCTCTTCCAACTTTTAATAGTTGCAATCAGTGCTGGCATAGGCACAGGTGTTTTCATGCGAGCTTTTACCAGAGCCACAGTGGGTTCTTTACCCTGCTGTTGCAGTTGTTCCATCACGGCTTCCAGCTCTTTAGTGACGTCTTGAGTTAACATAATTTATCCATACTAAAATGACTTCTATCATCATACTTTGCACGGTCGATTTTAGCGAATAGCAATTTCGGCAGAGCCTTGTGCGAGATCTCTCACAGTGGTTGTGAGAGAAAACGATTTCGTCATCAGTTAAATAGAAAATATTTAATCTAAGCTATTGAAAAGTGTGAATTTAACATGTTTTTAACTAAGTTTTTTGCCAAAAGATTTTCTAGGGTAGATTGTGATTTGAAGGGAAAAGCGTAAATTAAACCTTGTCGGCAGGAAGCAGACATGGAACAGGAAAGCACCAAGGATTTGGTTATCGTCAGGAAGACGATTTGGTTATTCAGGATGAATGATCAAGCAAGGAGCGTAGGACATTGTAAGGACACAATCATCAATGGGATGTTGATGACTAAGGATAGACAATGGACCCCTCATAGGATTGAGGTAGGGACAGCATCAGGATGATGCAAGGGACACCGCTCAAGGAACAAGTGATGTGCGCTAACGGGGAATGTTAGCTATCAGGATGATAAGGACACCGCTAGGACGGCGACGTAAGGACTACGCTGACGGAATCAGCCACTATTATGGATGATGCATGGAGCACTAATTAGTAGCCGGACTGCTGCGAGTAAGACTATGACCCCGATACGCTTGTGTCGGGGTCTTTCTTATTTAAGCCCTTTCATATTTTGGGATGATTGAAAGTGGCAATATCACATTATTTATAAATTCCTCATAACACTGAATAAAAAACAATCCAGATCAATATCCTTTCCAATCAGTTGGTTTAACTTTCGGCTTCTCAAAAAGGCGTTATGTGCCGCATAACATGTTCAAAGCTATTGAACTTTTGTTATGTGGATAAATTAAGTTTGCTGTAATCAAGGAACAGATGTGACCATAGTAACCAGAAGAATGCTTCTTCTACCCTACAATGAGTCGTTGCAACTAGAGTTCGTGATGTTGAATTGCTGTGCTAAAAATCGCGCAGAGATGAATGGACCTCATACGGTGTCTTCTGCCAAACAACTGTTTGAGAAGATTCTGGATGATGAGAATGTCCACAGTATGGCGGTGCTTGAAAGTACCAGCCGTGATTATATGGGACACGTGTTCATTTCAAACCTAGATCATGAACCTGAGCTAGGGTTTATCTTTGATAAAGCTTATTGGGGTAAAGGGTTAGCGACAGAAGCGCTAAAGGCGTTTTTCCCGAAAGCATGCCGTGAGCTTGGGCTAAACAAAGTCAAAGCAAATGTGAATAGCCATCACAAAGCATCCATGGCAGTACTGGAAAAACTAGGATTTATAAAGACGAAAGAGAGCAAGGACCTTTACGGCCCTAACTTTGAAATGGAATTTACAAGCGATGTGGCGGTAGGTGAAAGTTCAGCGGCCTAAACCCGATCATCGTCAATTCACCTTGGTAGCAATCATCACCAAGAGATGAAAACTCAAATTGATACACTGTATGCCAACGCCAGATTCCGTCTGGCGTTTTCAGTTTATGGGCACCAAAAGCGATGCTTACCAGTTGAAGATCTAACTGCTCACATTTACGCGTAATCGCCGCTTTTGCCAACTCTGATTGACGTCGTTGTTGCCAAAACAAAAAGCAGAAAAAGCACAGTCCTAAAATGGCCAATAGGTCACCGATCATCCCTAATCCTTCATTATCCCTTTGTTGCTTGCTGCAGTTTCACCAATGCAGTCGCTAGCTCTTCCGATGGGCTAGAGTGCAGCAAAGGCAGCAATACCATTCTTAGCTCTGGCAGCATAACTAAATCGGCAAATAGCTGATTAAATAAAGCCTGATTACCAGTTTGTGCGAGGCGCAATAAAAATTGTTCAGCAATACTAGCATCAGCCAGTAGGTGCCACGTACGACCTGCAATACCGATTAGTACTTCTTGATGGCTTAAGCGTGGGCTTTGTAAAATTGCCTTCAAGATTGACAAGGAAATCTCGGTTGGTGCGCCTGCTAAAGAGCGGATTAAAGCTGAGAGTAAGAACAGATCGGGCTCGTTACTTTCGATCTCTTGCTGCGCTTTCTCTGCAATGCGCTTAGCCAAACGTTCTTGCAAATCAACATGCTCTAACGCGCCAAGTAGGGCGTATAGCGGTTCATTGGGTAAGTAGTTAAGGGCTTTACGCAAAGTCACGGCATTTTGCTCTTTACCCAGACGTGCCGCCATATCAGTAATACCTTGCAGACCAACTGTTTGCCAGTTTTCCCAGCCTAAACCGCCCGTAAAGTAGTGCTGAGTATGCTCATAGTATTGGCTGGTGGGTAAGTCCAAGTTTGCGCGAACTTGGCTATGGAAGACTGCCATCTTTTCTTCTGCGGGTTTGAAGGTGTATGGGTTGTTAGAGAGCTTTTGTTGCTGCTCTTCTGTCATTTCTTCACTTAGGCGAGTACCCATCGCTTCTACGACGTATTTAATGAAGTTGCCGATATCCGCTTGCTTTAGCAGACCTCGCTCATCCAGCTCGAACTTTAAGAACCAAATCCAAGGTTGCTTTTGCTCATTCCAGTATGCGATCGCCAAGTGTGCTTTTCGCTGCATTGGGAATGGGTATGGGCATTGACCTTTTTCCACGTCAGCAAATACTTGTGGCTCGATGGTCTTGATACGACGACCAAGGTCGAAGATTTGATACTCACACTGACTGTTGCTTAGCAACTGAGTGAGGGTTTGAATGTTTTCCATTAAATACGACATCCTAATGTTCTTTTCACAAGAAATGGTATCATTCTCGGCTAATTCAAGGTTCGAGACGGAATTAATGGCAACAAACATCCAATTGGTCGACTTACTTCAACAACTTGAGGCACAACTGCAGCATCATGAGTTGTGGCAACAAACTATGCCCTCTGCAGAAGCGCTACAGAGTACAGAACCTTTCGCGATTGACACGCTGCATCCACATGAGTGGTTACAATGGATCTTTATTGCCCGTATGCGTGCGTTAGTTGAAGATAATCAACCTTTACCTCGAGGCTTTTCTATCGAGCCGTATTTTGCAGAAGTATGGAAACAAGAGCCGCATTACGCCGAGCTACTGGTAACCATTCGAACCATCGACGAACTATGTAAGTAACCTCAATGTCAGAACAAGAAACATCACCATCGGTTGAGCCAGTGGTACTAGAGATCGTTTATCAGGACGAGTATTTTGTCGCGGTTAATAAACCTGCGGGTATGTTGGTACACCGAAGTTGGTTGGATAAGCACGAAACTCAGTTCGTGATGCAAACATTGCGCGATCAAATTGGTCAGCATGTTTTTCCATTGCACCGGTTGGACCGCCCAACTTCAGGTGTACTGGTTTTTGCTTTATCCAGTGAAGTCGCATCGCAAGTGATGCCTATGTTTGCTGAGCATAAAATGGAGAAAACCTATCATGCAATTGTTCGAGGCTGGATTGAAGAAGAAGGTGTTCTTGATTACGCCTTGAAAGTTGAGCTTGATAAGATCGCTGATAAGTTCGCTTCACAAGAGAAAGAAGCGCAAGACGCCGTAACGGCATACAAACCGTTAGCGAAAGTGGAAGTGCCATACTCTACGGGTAAGTTTCCGACTACACGCTACTGTTTGATGGAGATGAAGCCAAAGACAGGGCGTAAGCATCAATTGCGTCGCCACATGGCGCACCTGCGTCATCCAATTGTTGGGGATACGACGCATGGTGACGGTAAACACAACAAACTTTATCGCACGGAATTTGATTCCCATCGCTTATTGTTGCATGCATCAGTGCTGCGCTTTGTGCATCCGTTCACTGATGAAGAAATCGTGATGAAAGCCAATATCGATGAGACTTGGCAGCAGTTGTTTGCTCGATTTGCATGGGATGAATCGTTGGTAAGATAAACGGCTATCTTTATTAAGTCGAAAGATAGGAGGGGGGGTATATACCCAAGTAACCTCAAGATGCTAGGTTCAGCGAGACTGACTTGGTTTGTAGACGCGGCGGCGATTTAAAGGTTTAGTGGGTCTAAATCAAGAATCGGCAACAAAGTATACAAGCCAAGGCAGCTCGCCCTTTGGGAGCGTGTCATTGACCCGATTGCTGCGTCAAACAACTTGGAAAGAGCTGGCTATTACACTGCATTGTTTTCCTTGCTCTCGAATCAATGACAACACTCTGAATCCTGCATCTTGAAGTCACTTGGGTATATGTATCACCCCCTTTTTTATTCTTGAGGAATTGAGCGGACTACTTGAGTTTTTCCAGATCCGCTTCGATCTCGGCGATCTTGCTTGAAACCACCTTTTCTAGATGACGAAGATCAGAAAGTATCTTCTCTTTCACATCCACTTCAGCCACTTTCACAGGCTTGGTTATCTTGTTCAGCTCATCGATCACAAGCGTCAGGTTGCGGTTGATCTCCGTGACCTCTTTGTACTTGTGACTGCCACTGTCGACCAGTACATTTTTAACTTGGCGCGGGTATTTGAACTTAACACTTTTTGCGAAGAACTCGCCTTTCTGTTTGTGAAAGTAGATCTTTAGGACGTCTTTGTGTGCTTCTTGTCGCAGGGAGTAACGTTCAATCTGTTTCGGGTCATGGATGCCCAAACCAGTGAGGTGTGGATACATAGGCTACCTCTATCTAATAACTAGAATTAGTTTCCGTATAACTGTAGCAGCCCATTAATGAGCTAGATAGCTGATATTTAGCCAAATTGCTCAACTTGTGGGCAAGATCGCTATCGTTCTTGCCCACGTTAGTTATTGATGAAAGGAAGGTTTCTCTTAAGCTGAGACTGGCTCAGACAAGTTCTCAATCAACTTCTCACGCAGTTCTGCTTGCTGTTCCTCGCTTAGCCTACCACCCGCTTCACTGGTTAGAATGAACAAGTCTTCTGCTCGTTCACCAATGGTGGTAATTTTCGCAGCGTGGAGGTTAATTCCCAAGTCAGCAAATGTACGACCAACTTTGGCCAGAAGCCCCGGAGTATCTAGAGCGACAAACTCCATCAAAGTGCGTTTCTTACTCTTGGTTGGCAGGAAGTCGACTTTGGTTTTTACATTAAAATGCTGAAGTTTATTCGGTGTGCGACGTGTTTTGATCTTGGTTGGGCGACCATCTTCCAATACATGAGTAATGTGCTTAGTAACGGCTCCGTGGCGACCTTCTTCAATCGCTTTGCCATGTTGGTCAAGTACCATAAAAGTATCGAGTACATAGCCATCTTTACTGGTCATGATTTGTGCGTCGTGCACGTTGAAGTTACGACGGTCTAACTCAGCAACAACGGTAGCAAACAACGCGGGCTGGTCAGGGCTGTAAACGAATACTTCGGTACCACCTCGTGTCGCTTTTTTACTGATAAGTACCAGTGGCTTTGCTGGGTCTTCCATACGCAGCAAATTCTCGCAATGCCACGCAATTTGCTTATGGGTGTGACGCAAGAAGTAATCAGCTTTAAAGCGCTGCCATAGTACCTCAATTTCTCGTGCCGAGAAGCCCTCTTTACGCAGCAGGGCAGACGCCATTTGTTGATTATGGCGAATACGTTCACGCACATCGACGGGATTTTCTAAGCCGCGACGCAGTGCACGTTGGGTGGAATAGAACAATTCCGCGAGCAAGGTGCGTTTCCAACTATTCCAAAGCTCTGGGTTAGTTGCGCAGATATCGGCTACCGTTAGACAAACAAGATACTCAAGGTACTCTTCATCACGTACTTGCTTGGCGAATTCTGTGATCACATCTGGATCGTAAATATCACGGCGTTGTGCAGTCACCGACATTAATAGGTGATGCCTTACCAGCCAGCTTACTAATTTCGCCTCTGGTTTAGACAAACCGTGTTCAATACAGAAGTCGTACGCTTCACCTTCGCCTATCACCGAATGGTCACCACCTCTGCCTTTGCCAATATCATGGAAAATCGCGGCTAGGATAAGCAGCTCTTTCTTTTGAATGCGAGGGTAAACCTCACAGCAAATCGGATGCTTACTGTGGTTCTCTGCGTAGCTGAAGGTATTAATGTGTTTGAGCAGGCGAATACTGTGCTCATCTACGGTATACACATGGAATAGGTCGAACTGCATCTGACCGACAATTTGGCTCCATTGTGGAAGGTATGCCGCGAGGACACCAAGCTTGTGCATCAGACTGAACGCTTTATGTAGGGCGTTCGGGTGGCGACACAATGCCATAAACTTTTCACGCGCTTCTGGCATGGTGTGTAAGAATTTATTCAATCGACGACGCGCAGTACGCAACTGACGCAATGTTGGTGGGCTAACCCCTTCGATGCTTGAATCATTGGCAATATGCAGAAACATATCCAGAATCGTCTCTGGGCGAGCTTGGAACAAAGCGGGCTTACGTGCCTCAATTAAGGCGCCACGACGTTGGAAGTCTTCATCAATGATTTCTGCATCTTCTGTTGCACCACCATTGATGATGGCTTGATCGAACAGCTTGAGTAGCATCTTATTGAGCTCTGCCACACGTCGAAGGGTACGGTAGAACTCTTTCATCATCATTTCGACGCCGCGATTACCTTCACCCACATAGCCAAGGTGCTCCGCGACCTGCGCTTGGTGGGCAAAGGTCAAACGGTTGTCGTAACGTCGTAGTTCAATATGCAGCGCAAAACGCACGCGCCACAGGAAATCCTGACATTCAACCAACTCACGGTATTCGGCATCTGTTAAGAATCCGTAGCGGCTCATCTCCAACAATGAAGTCGCGCCGAAGTGACGGCGTGCCACCCAACTTAATGTATGAATGTCACGTAGACCACCTGGTGTGGATTTGATGTCTGGTTCAAGATTGTAGGTCGTGTCATGGTACCGAGCATGGCGTTCGCGCTGTTCTTGAATTTTGGCTCGATAAAAGGTCTCGCTTGGCCAGAAAGAATCAGATAGCACCACTTTCTTCAGCGCTTGGAAGGTGTCTTCACTACCACAGAGCAAACGAGCTTCTTGTAAATTGGTGGCGACAGTTAAATCTGAACGCCCAATTTCAGCACACTCCTCGACAGTACGAACCGCATGACCTACTTCAAGGCGTAAATCCCACAGTAGCGTAATGAACTCACTGATTTTGGCTTCCAGTGCATTAGGCAGTTTGTTGTTCGACAGAATCAAAATGTCGATGTCGGAAAGGGGGTGCAATTCACCACGACCATAACCACCTACCGCGACCAGAGAAATATTATGGATGTCTTTAAAACCAAAGTGTTGCCACAAACGATTGAGGAGTAAGTCCATGTACTCGGCTCGTGACAAAACAAGGTTGGTCACAGGGTGGTGCTGTAGAAATTCTTCTTTTTGGTATGAACTGAATTTTTCAAGTTCTTGCTTAAGTTCTCCGATATTGATTTGTTCATCGGTAAACGTAAGAGGAGACTGAAGGGTCATATTTGCTATCCGTGCAAGCTAAACTATTAGCAATCTAACAAATTTGAAGCAGATAAAAAATATCCCCGCATGAGCGGGGATAGGGAAAGTGATGGGCGATTAAACGTTTTTCATCATACGTGGAATGGTATCGTCGCTACGAAGTGTAAGCACTTCACAACCTTCTTTAGTTACCACGATAGTGTGTTCCCACTGCGCTGAGTTTTTACCGTCGCCGGTGTAAACTGTCCAATCGTCTTGCGCGTCAACAGTACAGCCAAATTTACCCGCGTTTATCATTGGTTCAATCGTAAAGCACATGCCTTCTTTTAGTACACGGCGGTCTTTGTTCTTGTAGTGAACCACTTGTGGCTCTTCGTGGAACTCATCACCGATGCCGTGACCACAGAAGTCTTTAACAATAGAGAACTTGTTACGTGGGTTGTTCTTGTTGTTTTCTTTAATGTACTTCTCGATTGCAGTACCGATGTCACCAACAGTTGCACCAGGCTTAACTTGACGCATACCGATGTAAAGTGACTCTTGTGCAACCATACATAGACGCTTGTTTGCTGGTGAAACATCACCAACTAGGAACATCTTAGACGTATCTCCGTGGTAGCCTTGTGGACGAACGCTTAGGTCTGCGTTTTCATCGTTTGGAACAATCACTGTGATATCAACGTTGATGATGTCACCGTCTTTTAGGACCGCAGGTTTCATTTGACCGTTAGCACCCTTTTCATCTTGGGTTGCCGGTATACCGTGACAAACGATGTGGTTGATCGACGTACAGATTGATTTAGGGAATCCATGGTAATCAAGCGGTGCAGAGTAAGCGCCTCTCTCTAGAGCGTAATCGTGACAGATTTGGTTTAGCTCTTCTGTTGTCACACCTGCTTTGATGTGCGGTTCGATCATTTCTAGAACTTCTGCGGCTAGCTTGCCCGCAATGCGCATGCGTTCGATTTCTTCAGCAGTTTTAATCTTGATTGACATTGGCTTTCTCTACTTATTCGTAAGCACGCAAACGTGCGAATGCGCGCATTCTATCAGATATCGAGTGGCTAACCCAAGCCAGTTAAGAATATGAGTCATTCTTACTTGTAGTTTAGTTATGTAATTAAAGAGAGAGTAGGGGGACTGTGATAGGTAAATTAGAATGGTAAGAAACAATTTTTACTAGCCATGTTGGGCTAAAATATGGTATAAAGCGCGCCGGAATCGAGGACTGTTCTCTTTACTTTTCGTTAGAGAAGTGGCGAAGCAGGCTTCTTCCGATTAACTTTTTATCTTTAAATCACACACATTCCGTCACATGTTCCGGGGTGCTGAGCAGAAGCTTGGTCGGAATTATGGGGGATGTGGAGGCCTAACCCCATAGAGGATTTTAAAATGGCAACTGTATCAATGCGCGATATGCTGAAAGCTGGTGTTCACTTCGGTCACCAAACTCGTTACTGGAACCCAAAAATGAAGCCATTCATCTTTGGTGCTCGTAACCGCGTTCACATCATCAACCTAGAAAAAACTGTACCAATGTTCAATGAAGCTCTAGCTGAGCTTGCTAAAATTGGCGAGAAAAAAGGTAAAGTTCTTTTCGTAGGTACTAAGCGCGCTGCATCTGAAGCTGTTAAAGAAGCTGCAATCGCAAGCAACCAATACTACGTAAACAACCGTTGGTTGGGCGGCATGCTAACGAACTACAAAACAGTTCGTCAGTCTATCAAGCGTCTAAAAGATTTCGAAGCACAGTCTCAAGACGGTACTTTCGACAAGCTAACTAAGAAAGAAGCTCTAATGCGCACTCGTGAAATGGAGAAGCTAGAGAAATCTCTTGGTGGTATCAAAGATATGGGCGGTCTACCAGACGCTCTATTCGTAATCGACGCTGATCACGAGCACATTGCAATTAAAGAAGCTAACAACCTAGGTATTCCAGTATACGCTGTGGTAGATACTAACTCTAACCCAGACGGCGTTGACTACATCATCCCAGGTAACGACGACGCGATCCGCGCAGTTCAACTATACCTAAACGCTGCTGCATCTGCAGTAACTGAAGGTCGCAACAAAGACGTTGCAGCAGTTGCTGAAAAAGACGGTTTCGTAGAAGCTGAATAATAGCGGCTCTGTGTCACACTTAGTCTATGTGAAACCTTGTTGTAGCATAGACTGAGTTATAGTTAGCAATGGGGGCCGACAATGTAGGCCCCTGTTTTTTACCTTATTTCGAATCAAACGAGGAATAGAGAATGGCAACTGTAACTGCTGCTCTAGTTAAAGAACTTCGCGAGCGCACTGGCGCTGGCATGATGGAATGTAAGAAAGCGCTTGTAGAAGCAAACGCTGACATCGAACTAGCAATTGAAAACATGCGTAAATCAGGCGCAGCGAAAGCAGCTAAAAAAGCTGGTAACGTTGCAGCTGAAGGCGCAATCATCATCAAAGAAGAAAACGGCGTTGCTGTTCTTCTTGAAGTTAACTGCCAAACTGACTTCGTTGCTAAAGACGGTAACTTCACTGCATTCGCAGACAAAGTAGCACTTGACGCTCTAGCGACTAAAGCTACTGCTGAAGAGCTAGTTGCTAAGTTCGAAGAAGAGCGCGTAGCTCTAGTTGCTAAAATCGGCGAAAACATCAACATCCGTCGCGTTGCATACGTAGAAGGTACTGCTATCGCTTCTTACCGTCACGGTGAGAAAATCGGTGTTGTTGTTGCTGGTGAAGGCGACGCAGAAACTCTTAAGCACGTTGCAATGCACGTTGCTGCTTCTAAGCCAGAGTTCGTTAACCCAGAAGACGTTCCAGCTGACGTAGTTGCTAAAGAGAAAGAAGTTCAAGTTGAAATCGCTATGAACGAAGGCAAGCCACAAGAGATCGCTGAGAAAATGGTTATCGGCCGCATGAAGAAATTCACTGGCGAAATCTCTCTAACTGGTCAAGCTTTCATCATGGAACCTAAGAAATCTGTTGGCGAAATGCTAAAAGAGAAAGGTGCATCAGTATCGACTTTCGTTCGTCTAGAAGTAGGTGAAGGTATCGAGAAAGCGGCTGAAATGAGCTTCGCTGAAGAAGTAGCACTAGCTCAAAAAGGTTAATCCTTAGAGATTTGTGCAAAGATTAGACCGTGGCCTTGGCTGCGGTCTTTTTACGAAAAGAGCGGCAAAAAATTAGCCGTGATGAATAGTCATCAGCAAACTTGTGTCTATTCATGACTGTTAATCGACAACTCTCTTTTGGAAGGTAAACTCCATGACTACGAACCCTAAACCAGCATATCAACGTATTCTATTAAAACTGAGTGGTGAAGCTCTTCAAGGCGAAGAAGGTTTCGGTATTGACCCAGCGGTTCTTGACCGTATGGCTCAAGAGGTTAAAGAGCTGGTTGAACTGGGTGTTCAAGTTGGTGTGGTAATCGGTGGTGGTAACCTGTTCCGTGGCGCTGGTCTTGCGGAAGCTGGTATGAACCGCGTAGTAGGCGACCACATGGGTATGCTTGCAACGGTAATGAACGGTTTGGCAATGCGTGACGCACTTCACCGTGCATACGTAAACGCTCGTGTAATGTCTGCAATTCCTCTAAAAGGTGTGTGTGACGACTACAATTGGGCAGACGCTATCCGCGAACTTCGTCAAGGCCGAGTGGTAATCTTCTCTGCAGGTACTGGTAACCCATTCTTCACAACAGATTCAGCGGCGTGTCTACGTGGTATCGAAATTGAAGCTGACGTAGTTCTAAAAGCAACGAAAGTTGATGGCGTATTTACTGCAGACCCAGTAGCAAACCCAGACGCAGAGCTGTATGATAAGCTATCTTACGCAGAAGTTCTGGATAAAGAGCTGAAAGTAATGGACTTGGCAGCGTTCACTCTAGCTCGTGACCACAAAATGCCAATCCGTGTATTTAACATGAACAAGCCAGGCGCACTACGTCGCGTGGTTATGGGTGAAGCTGAAGGCACGCTGATCAACGCTGACGCATAATCCTAAACGCCATCCACGCTAGGTTGGATGGCGTTTCGCTTTGCTCAACCCTTTTAGGCTTTCTTCAGGAAAGATGACATTTTTAAGGTGAAACCGTGATTAACGAAATCAATAAAGACGCGCAAGAGCGCATGGACAAAAGCGTTGAAGCGCTAAAGAACAACCTTTCTAAAGTTCGTACTGGCCGCGCGCACCCAAGCCTACTATCTGGTATCTCTGTAGAGTACTACGGTGCTGCTACTCCTCTTAACCAAGTAGCAAACGTTGTTGCTGAAGACGCTCGTACTCTAGCAATCACAGTTTTCGACAAAGAGCTTACTCAAAAAGTTGAGAAAGCAATCATGATGTCAGATCTTGGTCTAAACCCAATGTCTGCTGGCACAATCATCCGTGTTCCACTTCCACCGCTAACAGAAGAGCGTCGTAAAGACCTAGTTAAGATCGTTCGTGGTGAAGCTGAAGGCGCACGTGTTGCAGTTCGTAACATCCGTCGTGACGCAAACAGCGACCTAAAAGGTCTTCTAAAAGATAAAGAAATCTCTGAAGACGAAGATCGCAAAGCACAAGACGAGATCCAAAAACTGACAGACGTTGCAGTTAAGAAGATCGACGAAGTTCTTGCTGCAAAAGAAAAAGAGTTGATGGAAGTTTAATACTCCCACCCACATCACTGTTGGAAAACGCTGTGCTCACAGTGCAGCGTTTTTTTGTGTTAGTCTATCCAACTGATGGAACTCAATTAACTCCCTATGCAAAATTCTCAAGCCTTCTCTGATTCCCTCCCTAAGCATATTGCCATCATCATGGACGGTAATGGTCGTTGGGCTAAGTCCAAAGGAAAACCTCGCGTATTCGGTCATAAAAAAGGCGTTAGTGCCGTTCGTAAGACCGTTGCAGCCGCTTCTAAACTCGGCATTAAAGCCATGACCTTATTCGCTTTTAGCAGCGAAAATTGGCGTCGACCTGAAGAAGAGGTGGGGCTACTGATGGAGCTGTTCATTTCTGTTTTATCGAGCGAAGTAAAAAAGCTGCATAAAAACAATTTACGCTTGCGCGTTATTGGCGATACCAGTCGTTTTAGCGAGCGCTTACAAGGTAAAATTGTCGAAGCAGAAGCACTGACGGCGAACAACACGGGGATGGTGATCAACATTGCTGCTAACTATGGCGGTAAATGGGACATCACAGAGGCGGCAAAAACGTTAGCGCTCAAAGCTCGCAACGGTGAGATCCGTGTAGAGGATATCAACGAGCAGTTAATTTCCCAGCATTTGACGATGTCAGACTTACCTGAAGTGGATCTATTGATTCGTACGAGTGGTGAGTGCCGCATCAGTAACTTTATGCTGTGGCAAATGGCGTATGCAGAAATGTACTTTACTCCCGAGTACTGGCCAGAGTTTGACGAAGACAGCTTAGTAGAGGCTGTGACTTGGTTTATTAACCGAGAGCGTCGTTTTGGTTGTACTGGTGAACAAGTAAAGGCATTAATGGCTGCTCAATAAGGACTAGTTAGTTTGAAACAGAGAATAATAACAGCACTAATTTTAGCTCCCCTGGTTATTTTAGGTATTTTTAAATTACCCCTAATTGGCTTCATTATCGCTTTGACTGCGGTAACGCTATTAGGCTTTTGGGAGTGGACCCAGTTTACAGAAAGCAATTCACGTATTGCTGCGCTTGTTCCGGCAGCCGTTGTAACCGGACTAAGTTTTCTATTCATTTCGCCAGACGCAACCAGCTTAAATCAACTAGCAATGCCACACTACGCAGTATTATCGCTTGGCTTTGTATGGTGGATTATCGCAAGTGGGATGGCAATCACTTACCCTAAAACCACCAATTTATGGCAAGGTAGCAAAGCTCTTCGTCATGTATTCGGTTTTCTAACATTGATCCCTTTTCTTTGGAGTGTGATCATTCTTAGAGCTTCTGATATTTCAGTAGATCCATACCACGGCGCAAAACTTGTGCTGTACGTTTGCTTCTTGGTATGGGCTGCAGACAGCGGCGCTTACTTTGCTGGTAAAAGCATGGGTAAACGCAAAATGGCGCCTCATGTGAGCCCGAATAAGACAATTGAAGGTTTGGTTGGCGGCATCATCGCAGCATTAGTTGTCGGATGGTTATTCGCAGGTTGGTTCGATATCCAATTCACCAGCCCACTTCATATGGTGATGATTACTCTGATTACTGTTGTGATATCTGTTCTTGGTGACTTAGTCGAAAGCATGTTCAAACGTGTTTCAGGTATCAAGGACAGCAGCAACATCATTCCGGGACACGGTGGCATTCTTGACCGTATCGACAGCCTAACTGCTGCATTCCCAGTATTTGCTCTTCTTTACTACGTATTCTAATTTATCGGGAGCGGCATCGTCGCTCCTGAATTTTTCTAACGGTCTTACATCATGCAAAAGTTAACGATTCTTGGTGCAACAGGCTCAATTGGTGCAAGCACACTAAAAGTGGTTGAACAAAACCCTGAGCTGTTTTCTATCGTCGCATTAGCGGCAAGCACGAACGTTGAAAAGATGGTCGCACTTTGTCGTAAATGGCAACCTAAGTACGCGGTAATGGCGGATAAAGCGGCGGCTGTGGCTCTACAAAGTGAGCTAGCTTCAGTTTCTCCAAGCACAGAAGTGTTAGGTGGTATTGATGCGCTTTGCCATGTGTCTGCGTTAGAGGAAGTGGATAGCGTAATGGCAGCAATCGTCGGTGCCGCGGGCCTGTTGCCAACGATGGCAGCGGTAAAAGCGGGCAAGCGAGTGCTGTTAGCGAACAAAGAAGCGCTAGTGATGTCAGGCCAACTGTTTATTGATGCGGTTGCAGAACATGGTGCAGAGCTGCTTCCCGTCGACAGTGAACACAATGCTATTTTCCAATGTCTTCCGCAACAAGTTCAAACCAACTTGGGTCGTTGCAATCTTGAAGAGCATGGTATTTCTTCGATTCTTCTTACCGGATCAGGCGGTCCATTCCGCTATACCGATATTGCAGAGTTAGAAAACGTAACCCCAGCGCAAGCTATTGCTCATCCGAACTGGTCAATGGGACCAAAAATCTCGGTTGATTCTGCAACCATGATGAACAAAGGTCTCGAATACATTGAAGCGAAGTGGTTATTTAATGCTGCTCGTGAGCAGTTGAAAGTGATCATTCACCCTCAGTCGGTTATTCATTCTATGGTGCAATATCGTGATGGCTCTGTGTTAGCGCAAATGGGGGAGCCTGACATGGCAACACCAATCGCATTGACAATGTCTTACCCATCGCGTGTGGATGCTGGGGTGAAACCACTCGATTTTACTCAAGTTGGAGAATTAACTTTCCTTCAGCCTGATTTTGCTCGTTACCCTTGTTTAAAGCTAGCGATTGATGCTTGTTACGAAGGGCAACATGCAACAACGGCATTGAATGCAGCGAACGAAGTTGCTGTTGATGCCTTCTTAAATAACCGCCTTGGTTTCACAGATATCGCTCGCATCAATGAATCAGTTTTGAACAAAATCACTGCAAGCCATACAACTGAGAATGTGAATAGCTTGGAAAGCTTGATAGAGCTAGATAGAATGTCACGAACTATCGCCTTAGACTTTTTACGCGAGCGTAGCTAATGACTGGTATCTTGTGGAATTTGGTTTCTTTTATCGTTGCATTGGGCATTTTAGTTGCCGTGCACGAGTATGGTCACTTTTGGGTCGCGCGTCGTTGTGGTGTAAAAGTTGAAAAGTTTTCCATCGGTTTTGGCAAGTCTATCTGGAGCAAGGTAGGCAAAGATGGAACAGAATACAGCATCTCTATGATCCCTCTGGGTGGCTACGTCAAAATGGTGGATAGCCGTGTTGATGAAGTCCCAGAGCATGAAAAGCACTTAGCTTTCGACCAAAAGCCTTTGTGGAAACGCACGTCCATCGTGGCGGCAGGTCCTATTTTTAACTTCCTTTTTGCCATTGTGGCTTACTGGCTGGTTTTCCTGATCGGTGTTCCAGCGGTTAAACCCGTAATTGGTGAAGTTACGCCCAATTCAATCATTGCAGAAGCAGGAATTGAATCAGGGATGGAACTAAAATCTATCTCAGGCATCAAAACTCCGGACTGGGAATCAGTCAACATGGGATTAGTTTCTCATATTGGTGATGATTCGATGACAGTGACACTCTCTTCTGCAAACGAAGTGGGTTCAGAAGTCACGAAGACACTTGATATCCGTGATTGGAAGTTTGATCCAGAAACACAATCAGCGATGCAATCGTTGGGCTTCAAGCCATATACTCCAGAGATTTTTACGGAGTTAGCGCAAGTAAGCGAAGGTGGTGCTGCAGAGAAAGCAGGTCTGCTAGCTGGCGATAAGATCATTGCGATTAATGGAAATAAGATTTCTAAATGGGATGAAGTGGTAGAAGCCATTCGTTCTAACCCAGATACGCCAATGGAACTGACGGTGTTGCGTCAAGGTGAGGAGCAATCATTCACACTGACACCGGGTAGTCGTGAGCTAGCTAACAAACAAGTCGTTGGCTTTGCGGGTATCGCACCTGAAGTCGCAGAATGGCCAGAAAGTTATCGCTTCGAATTACAGTTTGGTGTATTCGAGTCTATTGGCAAAGCGATTGACAAAACTGGTCAAGTTATTGGACTTACAATCAGTATGCTTAAGAAACTGATTGTAGGTGATGTTGGTCTGAACAATTTGAGTGGACCAATCTCGATTGCCAAAGGAGCAGGGGCGACAGCAGACTACGGTCTGGTTTACTTTTTAGGTTTTCTGGCACTAATTAGTGTTAACCTAGGTATTATTAACCTCGTTCCTTTACCAATGTTGGATGGTGGTCATCTGCTATTTTTCGCAATTGAAGCGGTCATCCGACGCCCAGTTCCTGAGAAAGTACAGGAAATGGGGTATCGAATTGGTGGTGCGATTATCTTCTCGCTCATGGCGTTAGCGCTATTTAATGATTTTACTCGTCTGTGATAGTTCAGAGACAAAAGTAGTAGCAAGGAATAATTAGAACAAGTATGGCGATTAAGCGAATTCTGTTTGCAAGTTTACTGGCGACCAGTGTATCTGCAAATGGAGCAGAGAACTTTGTAGTTAAAGATATTGAAATCGATGGATTGCAGCGCGTCGCACTAGGTGCCGCGTTGCTGAAAATGCCTGTACGTGTCGGTGACACCGTTGACCAAGGCGATGTTGCAGAGATCATTCGTGCATTGTACGCATCGGGTAACTTCGAAGATGTAAAAGTACTGCGTGATGGTGATGTTCTGGTTGTTCAAGTGAAAGAACGTCCAACTATTGCGAGCATCTCATTCTCGGGTAACAAAGCAATCAAGGACGAGCAGCTACAAGAAAACCTGAATGCTTCTGGTGTTCGTGAAGGTGAAGCGCTTGACCGTACAACGCTAAGCAACATCGAAAAAGGTTTGGAAGACTTTTACTACAGTGTTGGTAAATACAACGCAACGGTAAAAGCGGTTGTTACTCCATTGCCTCGTAACCGTTCTGACTTGAAATTCGTCTTCACCGAAGGTGTTTCGGCGAAAATTCAACAAATCAACTTTATCGGCAATGAAGTCTTTTCTGACGAAGAACTTCTTTCTCGTTTCAACCTAAATGTTGATGTGCCATGGTGGAACTTCCTAGCGGACGAAAAATACCAAAAGCAAGTGCTTGCTGGTGATATCGAAGCTCTGAAGTCTTACTACCTAGACCGTGGTTACCTGAAATTTAACGTTGATTCGACACAAGTGGCGATTTCTCCTGACAAAAAAGGCGTATACATTACACTTGGTCTTGAAGAAGGCGACGTTTACACCGTTAAGGACGTAAAATTCCGTGGCAACCTGATTGGTGAAGAGGCGGAATTCGAAAAGCTTGTGCCATTTGAAGATAACGAGACATACAATGGTTCTCGTGTGACTTCGATGGAAGAAGGCATTAAGCGCGTACTTGGTGAATCTGGTTACGCTTACCCACAAGTCAATACCATCCCTGAGTTTGATGACGAGAACAAGCAAGTTTCTTTGATTGTGAACGTTGACCCAGGCAACCGTATTTATGTACGAGATATTCGCTTTACGGGTAACAACTCGACGAAAGATGAAGTATTGCGTCGTGAAATGCGTCAGATGGAAGGTAGCTGGCTAAACTCGAAATCTATCGAAACGGGTAAAACGCGTCTAAACCGTCTTGGCTATTTCGAAAATGTAGAGGTTCAAACGGTCCGTGTACCTGGCAGCGATGACCAAGTTGATCTTGTATATACCGTAAAAGAGGCTAACTCAGGCAGCGTAAACTTCGGTGTAGGTTACGGTACTGAATCAGGCGTGAGCTTCCAAGTTGGTCTACAACAAGACAACTTTATTGGTAGTGGTAACCGTGTTGGTATTAACGCGATGATGAACGACTACCAGAAAAACGTGAGCTTGGACTACCGTGACCCATACTGGAACCTAGATGGTGTAAGTTTGGGTGGTAAGATCTTCTACGATGAGTTCGAAGCATCTGAAGCGGGTATCGTTGACTATACCAACCAAAGCTATGGTGCAAGTTTGACATGGGGCTTCCCATTTGACGAACTGAACCGCTTTGAGTTCGGTGTTGGTTACACCCACAACAAGATCGGTAACTTGTCACCTTACCTACAGGTAGAACAGTTCCTACAAGCGCAAGCTGACAACATTGATTCTAGCGGCGCATTGAATACTAATGACTTTGACTTCAACATCTCGTGGACACGTAACAACCTGAACCGTGGTTACTTCCCGACAGCAGGTAACCACCAACGTGCATTCTACAAGATGACCGTACCTGGCTCTGACGTTCAATACTTCAAGATGCAGTATGATGTTCGTCAATACGTGCCATTAACCAAGAAGCATGAGTTCACGCTCTTGTTCCGTGGTCGTCTAGGTTATGGTAACGGTTATGGTCAAACGGATGGCAACGATAACTTGTTCCCATTCTACGAAAACTACTACGCAGGTGGTTTTACAACACTACGTGGTTTCGGCTCTAACTCAGTAGGTCCGAAAGCGGTTTACCGTGATTACTCAGGCTCAAACAACGGTGCTGACACCGCAACAGATGATTCTGTTGGTGGTAACGCGGTAGCGCTTGCAAGTATCGAGTTGATCGTACCAACCCCATTTGCTTCGGATGAAGTTCGTAACCAAATTCGTACCAGTATCTTCTTTGATATGGCAAGTGTTTGGGATACGGAATTCGATTACCGCAGTTCTGGTGCTGAATACGGCGACCGTTACTACTACGATTACTCAGATCCAACCAACTACCGTTCATCTTATGGTGCGGCGTTGCAATGGATGTCTCCAATGGGACCACTAGTATTCTCACTAGCGAAACCAATTAAGAAATTTGATGGCGACGATGAAGAGTTCTTCACGTTCACTATCGGTAGAACCTTCTAAAGAGGAAAATATTTTGAATAAAATGATCAAAGCGGCAGGCATTGGCCTTCTTGTACTTAGCTCTTCAATGTTTGCAAACGCGGCAGAAGCTGCTCAGAAAATTGGCTACATCAACACTGCTCAAGTTTTCCAAGCACTTCCTCAACGTGAAGTGGTTCTACAAAAAATGCAGAAAGACTTTAAGAGCAAAGCTGATGAGCTGAAATCAATCCAAGCGCAAGCTAAGACAAAGATTGAAAAGCTGCAGCGTGACGGCGAGCTTCTAGGTCAAGAAGAGATCGAAAAACTGCGTATTGATATCGCTAAACTAGACAGCGAATACAAAGTGAAAGCACAAGCGCTTGAGAAAGCAAGTGCACGTCGCGAAGCTGAAGAGAAAGCAAAACTATTCAAAACTATCCAAGACGCAGTGAAGAAAGTAGCAGAGAAAAAAGGTTACGACCTAGTTATCGATATCTCTTCGCTTCAGTACGGTAAGCCAGAATACAACATCTCTGAAGACGTAATTAAAGCTCTAAAATAAGAAGTTATGAAGAAATTGACATTAGCCGAGTTGGCAACAATTACCGGGGGTGAGCTATTTGGTGACGAGTCTCTCGTTGTAAACCGCGTAGCTCCAATGGATAAAGCACAAGAAGGCGATGTGACCTTCTTGTCTAACCCAAAATACGCGAAACACCTATCTGAGTGCCAAGCAACTGTGGTAATGGTGAAACCAGAACACAAAGACCAGTGCGCGGGTAACGCTCTGGTTGTTGCTGACCCTTACATTGCTTTCGCTCGTGTTGTTCAAGCGATGGACACCACGCCAAAGCCCGCTGATGAGATTGCACCAAGTGCAGTGATCGCAGCGGATGTAAAGATGGGTACTAACGTGACAATCGGTGCTAACGCAGTGATTGAAACGGGTGTAGAACTAGGCGACAACGTAAGTGTTGGCGCTGGTTGCTTTATCGGTAAAAACGCAAAGCTAGGTAACAATACTAAGCTTTGGGCTAATGTGACGATCTATCATGAAGTATCGTTGGGTGATGATTGTCTAGTTCAATCTGGTACAGTCATTGGCTCTGATGGTTTCGGTTATGCAAATGACAAAGGCGAATGGATCAAGATCCCTCAACTGGGTTCTGTGCGTATCGGTAACCGTGTCGAGATCGGTGCATGTACCACTATTGACCGTGGTGCGCTAGAAGACACCATCATCGAAGACAACGTAGTTCTTGATAACCAACTTCAAATCGCTCATAACGTGCAGATCGGATATGGTACCGTGATGCCAGGTGGTACTATTGTGGCGGGCAGTACGAAAATTGGTAAGTACTGTCAGATCGGCGGCGCGTCGGTTCTTAATGGTCACATCACGATTGCAGATGGCGTAGCTATCACCGGTATGGGCATGGTGATGCGCAGTATCGAAGAGAAAGGTCTGTACTCATCAGGCATTCCGCTGCAAACCAACCGAGAGTGGCGTAAAACGGCGACTCGAGTTCACCGTATTGACGAGATGAACAAACGCCTGAAAGCTGTTGAAAAGCAGCTGGAACAGAAAGAAGAATCTTAGTTCCACATTCTGAACAAAGACTCGCGAAATGCGGGTCTTTTTCTTCTATAATGACGCGCTATAAGTAGATTTATCACCAAGCTGGTATACACTTTGCAGGCAATTCCTGAATAAGTGGCATTTGCCGCTGCCTTGCCATCTTGGTTGTTGAGAATTGATATAGGAAGACGACTTTGACTACTGAAAAGAAAACGATGAACATCTCTGAAATTCAAGAGCTACTACCTCATCGCTACCCATTCTTATTGATCGACCGTGTGATTGACTTCCAAGAAGAGAAGTACCTTCACGCAATTAAAAACGTGTCGGTTAACGAACCTCAGTTTACAGGTCACTTTCCACAGCTACCAGTATTCCCAGGCGTATTGATCTTGGAAGCGATGGCTCAGGCGACAGGCCTACTTGCATTTAAATCATTTGGTGCACCAACGGAAAACGAACTGTACTACTTCGCAAGTGTAGACGGTGCTAAGTTCCGTAAGCCAGTAGTACCAGGCGATCAAATGATTATTGAAGTAGAATTTCTGAAAGAGCGCCGTGGCATTGCTGCATTTAGCGGTGTAGCAAAAGTTGACGGCGAAGTGGTATGTTCAGCTGAGCTGAAGTGTGCTCGTCGAGAGTTTTAATATGATTCATGAAACCGCTAAAATCCACCCTGCAGCGGTGGTAGAAGAAGGCGCGAAAATTGGCGCTAACGTGACCGTTGGTCCTTTCACTTACATCACCTCTACGGTGGAGATTGGTGAAGGCACTGAAGTGATGTCTCACGTAGTGATCAAAGGCCACACCAAAATTGGTAAAGATAACCGCATTTTCCCACATGCTGTGATTGGTGAAGAGAACCAAGACAAGAAGTACGGTGGCGAAGATACAACAGTGGTTATTGGTGACCGCAACGTGATTCGTGAAGCGGTTCAAATTCACCGTGGTACGGTTCAAGATAAAGCAACAACAGTGATTGGTGATGATAACCTGCTGTGTGTTAACGCTCACATCGCACACGATGTTATCGTAGGTAACCACACTCACATTGGCAACAACGCGATCCTTGGTGGTCACGTAACGGTTGATAATCATGCTGGTGTTATGGCACTTTCTGCGATTCATCCGTTCTGTACTGTTGGTGCTTATGCTTACGTTGGCGGCTGTTCTGCCGTTGTTCAAGACGTACCAGCTTACGTACTCGCGCAAGGTAACCATGCGACGCCATTTGGTTTGAACTTGGTTGGCTTGAAGCGTAATGGTTTTGAAAAACCAGAGATTCGTGCACTACAGAAAGCGTATAAAGAAATCTACCGTTCAGGTAAGACTCTGGAAGAAGTAAAACCAATCCTAGCTGAAATGGCACAAGAGTGGCCAGCAGTGAAACGTTTCTCAGACATTCTGGAAACGACGGAACGTGGCATCATTCGTTAATCAACGAGTGAGCGGTTAAATAGAAAAGATCGCGCCCAAGCAGGGCTGCGGTCTTTTTGTGTTTTATGGATAACGGTTTGTGTGAGAGAAAGTGTAAACCGTTATCCATAGCGCACAGGAAAAATAGCGAAGTAGATATGGAAAGACCATTACGTATCGGCATCATTGCCGGAGAACTGTCTGGCGACACGCTAGGTGAAGGCTTTATCAAAGCGGTGAAACAACAATACCCTGACGCGGAGTTCGTTGGTATTGGCGGTCCAAAGATGATCGCTCAAGGTTGTGAGTCTCTCTTCGATATGGAAGAGCTTGCTGTAATGGGCTTAGTAGAAGTTCTAGGACGCTTACCAAGACTGCTAAAAGTCAAAGCTGAGCTTGTTAAGTACTTTACTGATAACCCGCCAGATGTCTTTATTGGTATCGATGCACCAGATTTTAACTTGCGTGTTGAACTGGATTTGAAAAATGCAGGGATAAAAACCGTGCATTACGTGAGCCCTTCAGTTTGGGCTTGGCGTCAGAAGCGTATTTTCAAAATTGAAGCAGCAACCAATCTAGTGCTGGCATTCCTTCCGTTTGAAAAAGCGTTCTACGACAAATTCAATGTACCTTGTGAATTCATTGGTCATACTCTTGCAGATGCGATTCCACTGCAATCAGACAAAGCGCCTGCTCGCGAGCTATTGGGTCTAGAACAAGATAAGCAATGGCTAGCGGTGCTTCCGGGGAGTCGTGGTAGTGAGCTGAAAATGCTCTCTCAACCCTTCATTGAAACGTGTAAAAAACTCCATCAGAAATTCCCAGATCTTGGTTTTGTCGTTGCGTTAGTAAATCAAAAACGTCGTGAGCAATTCGAACAAGCGTGGAAAGAATACGCTCCAGAATTGGACTTTAAGTTGGTGGATGATACAGCGCGTAACGTAATTACGGCTTCAGACACGGTGATGTTGGCTTCCGGTACCGTGGCCTTAGAATGCATGTTACTTAAGCGTCCGATGGTGGTGGGTTACCGTGTGAACGCTATGACGGCATTTCTTGCTAAACGCTTGCTGAAGACTAAATACGTATCGCTACCGAATATTTTGGCTGATACCGAATTGGTCAAAGAATATCTGCAAGAGGATTGCACACCGGATAATTTATTCAACGAAGTGTCTCGCTTGCTAGAAAGTGACAACCAAGAAATGTTGGATAAGTTCACCGAAATGCACCACTGGATCCGTAAAGATGCGGACCAACAAGCCGCAAATGCGGTTCTAAAACTGATTGAAAAATAGAGATTTATCATGGCTGTTAAACCAAAAGCGACCAAAACCAAAGTTGAACTACCACCGTTTGAATATCCACAAGGCTATCAATTGGTTGCCGGTGTTGATGAGGTAGGACGCGGTCCTTTGGTTGGCGATGTCGTGACTGCGGCAGTGATCTTAGATCCGAATAACCCAATTGAGGGTTTGAACGATTCTAAAAAACTGAGCGAGAAAAAACGCATGGCGTTGCTGCCAGAAATCAAAGAGAAAGCGTTGGCTTGGTCAGTAGGGCGCTGCTCTCCAGAAGAAATTGACGAGCTAAACATCCTGCAAGCGACGATGGTTGCTATGCAACGTGCGATCGCTGGATTGGAAGTGCAGCCAGACTTAGCTCTTATCGACGGCAACCGTTGCCCGCAACTTCCGATGGACTCGCAAGCCGTCGTGAAGGGTGATTTGCGTGTTGCTGAAATCAGTGCTGCTTCTATCATTGCGAAAGTTGTTCGTGACCAAGAAATGGAAGAGTTAGACAAGCAATACCCACAATTTGGTTTTGCTAAGCACAAAGGTTACCCAACCAAAGCGCACTTTGAAGCAATTGAACAACACGGTGTGATCAGTGAGCATCGTAAGAGCTTCAAACCAGTAAAGAAAGCGCTCGGCATCGAAGAATAAGCCAAAGTGGTATAACGGGCATATCGGTGTTATAAACCATGCCCGCTTTAGGTTAGAATCCCAAACAAGATTTAGTTTTACGGTACCTGTTAATGTCAGATCCTAAGTTCATTCACCTTCGAATCCACAGTGATTTCTCTATGGTGGATGGTATCAACAAAGTTCCACCGCTCGTTAAGAAAGTCGCCGAGCTCGGCATGCCTGCAATGGCGTTGACCGATTTCACTAACCTGTGTGGTTTGGTGAAGTACTACGGCACTGCGCACGGCAGTGGTGTGAAACCAATCATCGGCGCAGATTTCAAAATGCAATCGGATGAGTTTGGTGAGGAACTGACGCAACTGACCCTATTGGCTGCAGATAACGAAGGTTACAAAAACCTGACCTTATTGATCTCTAAAGCCTACCTTCGTGGTCACGTACAACACCAACCTGTGATTGATAAAGCTTGGTTAGCCGAGCTGTCAGAAGGTGTGATCGTATTATCTGGCGCGAAAAATGGTGAAATTGGTAAAGCGTTACTTAAGGGTAACCGCAAAGTGGTGGAAAGCTGTGTAGCGTTCTACCAAGAATATTTCCCAGACCGTTTCTATTTAGAGCTGGTTCGTACTGGTCGTTCCGACGAAGAGACTTACCTGCACTTTGCCATCGAATTGGCAGAAGAAACACAATTGCCAGTAGTCGCTACCAACGAAGTAGTCTTTCTCAGCGAAGATTTATTTGACGCTCATGAAATTCGCGTTGCGATCCATGACGGTTACACACTAGAAGATCCGCGCCGTCCAAAGAATTACAGCCCAGAACAATACCTGCGTACTGAAGAGGAAATGTGCGAGCTGTTTGCCGACATTCCGGAAGCACTAGAAAACAGTGTCGAAATTGCCAAGCGCTGTAACGTCACAGTACGTCTTGGCGAATACTTCCTCCCAGCTTTCCCAACCGAGGGTATGGAAGAGACTGATTTCTTGGTCATGAAGTCTCGTGAAGGGCTGGAAGAGCGTCTAGAGTTCCTATTCCCAGATGAGGAAGAGCGCAAGCAACGTCGTCCTGAATACGATGATCGTCTACAAATCGAACTCGACGTAATCAACCAAATGGGATTCCCAGGTTACTTCTTGATCGTAATGGAGTTCATTCAGTGGTCGAAAGACAACGCGATTCCGGTAGGTCCGGGTCGTGGTTCGGGTGCTGGTTCTTTGGTGGCATACGCATTAAAAATCACCGATCTTGATCCGTTAGAATATGACCTTCTATTCGAACGTTTCTTGAACCCAGAACGTGTATCCATGCCCGATTTTGACGTCGACTTCTGTATGGATAAACGTGACCAAGTAATTGATCACGTAGCAGAAATGTACGGTCGTGATGCGGTATCACAGATCATCACCTTCGGTACCATGGCGGCAAAAGCGGTAATTCGCGACGTAGGTCGTGTACTGGGGCATCCGTTTGGTTTTGTAGACCGCATCTCCAAACTGGTACCGCCTGATCCGGGTATGACTCTGGAGAAAGCGTTTAAAGCTGAGCCAGCACTGCCTGAGTTGTATGATGCTGACGAAGAAGTTAAAGAACTGATCGATATGTGTCGCATCCTAGAAGGTTGTACACGTAACGCCGGTAAGCACGCGGGTGGTGTTGTAATCTCACCAACCACAATTACAGACTTCGCCCCGATTTATGCTGACTCGGAAGGTCACTTCCCAGTTACTCAGTTCGATAAGAACGACGTTGAAACCGCTGGTCTGGTTAAGTTTGACTTCTTGGGTCTGCGTACCTTAACCATCATCGACTGGGCGTTGGGTCTGATTAACCCGCGTCTAGAACGTGAAGGCAAAGATCCTGTTCGCATCGAATCGATTCCACTGGATGATGCGGCGTCATTCCGTTTGCTGCAAAACTCAGAAACCACTGCGGTATTCCAGCTTGAATCGCGCGGTATGAAAGAGCTGATTAAACGTCTGCAACCGGACTGTTTTGAAGACATCATCGCATTGGTGGCACTGTTCCGCCCAGGGCCGCTTCAGTCGGGCATGGTAGATAACTTTATCGACCGTAAGCACGGTCGTGAGGCGATCTCTTATCCTGATGAAAAGTGGCAACACGAATCGCTTAAAGAGATTCTGGATCCGACTTACGGCATCATCCTGTATCAAGAACAGGTAATGCAGATCGCACAGGTACTGTCTGGCTACACCCTTGGTGGTGCGGACATGCTTCGTCGTGCGATGGGTAAGAAAAAACCGGAAGAGATGGCGAAACAGCGTGCTACCTTCGAAGAGGGGGCAATTGCCAACGGCGTCGATGGCGAGTTGGCGATGAAGATCTTCGACTTGGTAGAGAAGTTCGCGGGTTACGGCTTTAACAAATCTCACTCGGCAGCCTACGCACTGGTTTCGTACCAAACGCTATGGCTGAAGATGCACTATCCAGCGGAATTCATGGCAGCGGTAATGACTGCCGATATGGATAACACTGAGAAAGTGGTTGGCTTAGTTGACGAATGTTTCCGCATGAAGCTCACCGTGCTTCCGCCTGACATCAATGCCGGCTTGTACCGCTTTAACGTAGACGAGAATGGCGCGATTGTTTATGGCATCGGCGCGATTAAAGGTGTGGGTGAAGGTCCAATCGATGCGATCTTGGAAGCGCGCAACAAAGGCGGTCACTTCATCGACCTATTTGATTTTTGTGCGCGAATCGACCTGAAAAAGGTCAACAAACGTGTCATCGAAAAGCTGATTTACGCAGGCGCACTCGATAGACTGGGTCCACACCGTGCGGCACTAATGGCATCGCTTAATGACGCGGTGAAAGCGGCAAGCCAACACCACCAAGCGGAAGCATTTGGTCAAACGGATATGTTCGGTGTATTGACCGATGCTCCGGAAGAGGTGGAACACAAATATACTCAGGTGCCAGCATGGCCAGAGAAAGTATGGTTAGAGGGTGAACGTGAGACGCTCGGTTTATATTTGACCGGGCACCCAGTTAACGCATACATAAAGGAACTAAATAAGTACGTTAGTTGTCGACTAAAAGACGCAACCCCAACTCGTCGTGATCAATCCGTGACAGTCGCGGGTTTGGTGATTGCAGCTCGTGTAATGACAACCAAGCGCGGTACACGAATCGGTATCATGACTCTGGACGACCGAAGTGGTCGAATGGAGGTGATGTTGTTCTCGGATGCGCTTGATAGGTATGCAGAACTTCTCGAAAAAGATAAAATTTTGGTTGTTTCTGGACAGGTCAGCTTTGATGACTTCAACGGTGGCCTTAAAATGTCGGCGCGTGAAGTTATGGATCTGGGTACTGCGCGTGAGAAATATGCACGTGGTTTGTCAGTATCAATTGATGCTAAACAGATTAACGATAAATTCTTTGAGCAATTTACTCGTATTTTAGAACCGCACAAAGCCGGAACCGTACCTGTCAATGTATACTACCAGCGTGCCGACGCCAGAGCGCGGTTAACATTGGGCACCGAATGGCGAGTAACGCCAAGTGATACATTACTAGACGATTTAAAACAGTTACTTGGTAAGAGCCAAGTAGAACTCGAATTTAACTAAAAAATTCAGCGCAATACGTAAGACGCTGAGTCAAAAAGGATTCATAGATGAGCCTAAACTTTCTTGAATTTGAAAAGCCAATTGCAGAACTAGAAGCGAAAATTGAAGCGCTACGTGACGTATCTCGTCACGGTGGTGATTCTGCAATTGACCTTGATAAAGAAATCGAACAGCTTGAGAAGAAGAGCCTAGAGCTTAAGAAGAAAACCTTCAGCGACCTAGGTGCATGGGAAACAGCTCAACTGGCTCGTCACCCTTTACGTCCATACACGTTAGACTATATTCAGCACGTATTCGAAGAGTTTGATGAGCTTGCGGGTGACCGCGCGTTCGCAGACGACAAAGCGATCGTTGGTGGTATTGCACGTCTTGAAGGTCGTCCTGTGATGATCATTGGTCACCAAAAAGGTCGTGAAACTAAAGAAAAAGTAAAACGTAACTTTGGTATGCCAAAGCCTGAAGGTTACCGTAAAGCACTGCGTTTGATGGAAATGGCTGAGCGTTTCAACATGCCAATCATCACTTTCATCGACACAGCAGGTGCATACCCAGGTGTTGGTGCTGAAGAGCGTGGTCAATCAGAAGCTATCGCGAAGAACCTTAAAGTGATGTCTGGTCTTAAAGTACCAGTAATCTGTAACGTTGTTGGTGAAGGCGGTTCTGGTGGTGCACTTGCTATTGGTGTTGGTGACTACGTAAACATGCTTCAGTACTCAACGTATTCAGTAATCTCTCCGGAAGGTTGTGCTTCAATTCTATGGCGTGATTCAGACAAAGCGCCTCAAGCAGCAGAAGCAATGGGTCTAACAGCTCCGCGCCTAAAAGAGCTTGAGCTTATTGACGAAATCATTGAAGAGCCGCTAGGTGGCGCGCACCGCGACCACGCTCAAATGGCTGCAAACATGAAAGCTAACTTGCTTCGTCAGCTAGAAGACCTTGAGCAACTAGACCACGAAACGCTACTAGAGCGTCGTTACCAACGTCTAATGAACTACGGTTACTGCTAAGCGCTAGCTGATATCTCGCAAGATAACAGATAAAATAGAAAGGGTTGGGCATATGCCTAACCCTTTTTTGTTTCTATCGGATGGCTTATGGAATCGCTTTACTCGCATTTTGCTCAAGTTCTCGACCGCTATTTTCAACCAGATACAAAGATTGTCTTGGCGTTTAGCGGCGGGGTTGATTCGCGTCTGCTACTTGAGCTACTCAGTCGTTATCAGCAAGTGAACTCAACTGAATCTAAGTTACTCAGGTGTCAGGCGGTATACGTTCATCATGGTTTAAGTTCGAATGCCGATGATTGGGCAGACAAATGCTTGCTATGGGCAAAACATGTGAACATTCCATGCACGGTTGAACGGGTTGAGTTAGACATCAACAGCGGTGAAAGTATCGAGTTGTTGGCACGTGAAGCTCGTTACCAAGCCTTAGAAAAGCATATCCAAATGGGTGACTTATTGCTGACAGGGCAACATGCCGATGACCAAGTGGAAACCTTCTTGTTAGCACTTAAACGAGGCAGTGGACCAAAGGGGTTATCAGCAATGGCTGAAAGCATGCCGTTTGCTGGTGGCATATTAGTTCGTCCATTGCTGACCGTTAAGCGAGAGCAAATCGAAGCGGCAGCCAGAGAGCGAAAACTGGACTGGGTAGAAGACGAAAGTAACCAAGATATTCGTTACGACCGTAACTTCCTCCGTCATCGAATTGTGCCTGAGTTATCTGAACGTTGGCCGAGTGTCCATCAAGCCGTTCAGCGCAGTGCGAGTTTATGCGCGCAACAAGAAGCCTTGTTGGATGAACTGCTAGGAGCGGCATTTGAGCGTGTTTTGCAAACTGATCTCAGCGTGAGTATTGAAGCACTCAATGAACACAGTGAACTCGCGCGGGCAAGGCTTATCCGAATGTGGCTAGCAAAACTTGCAGTCAACATGCCGACGCAGGTGCAACTCAATCTAATTTGGAATGAAGTCGCTTTGGCGCAACAAGATGCCAACCCAAAGCTCAAGCTCAAACAAGGCGAAGTGCGCCGCTTTCAACATCGTCTTTACTGGGTGAAAGAAAGTGTCGATGTCACAACATGGCACAGCGAAATTCAGCTCGACACACGATTGGTACTGCCTGAACATTTAGGAGAGTTGACGCTAAGCACAAGCTCAGATAACGCGACAATAGCGTTACCGTCTCAGCCAGATCTGCTCAGAGTGACGTTTAATCCAGAGGGGCTTTCTGCGCACCCAACCACGCGGAATCACAGTCGTAAGCTGAAAAAGTTGTTTCAAGAGTACAATGTGCCAAGTTGGCTACGTCGTCAAATTCCGATTTTGATGTACCAAAATCAGGTAGTCGCCGTTGGAGACTTGTTTGTTGATCAGACTTTCAGTGGTCAAGACTGTGAACTTATCTGGCGCAAGTCGTTGTAATTCATGCCACAATATCGAATATAAAAAACAGGTACTTAAATAAAAACGATTAGGTGAAGCAATGAAGAAAACAATCATGGGCGCAATGGTGGCGCTAACCATGTTGAGTGGGCAAGCACTGGCTGCTGGAGATGCAGCAGCAGGACAAGCGAAAGCTGCTGTGTGTGCCGCTTGTCATGGCGCGGATGGTATCGCGGTGATTCCGGGTTATCCAAATCTGAAAGGGCAGAACGAGCAATACATTGAAAGCTCGATCAAAGCGTATAAAGCGGGTCAACGTACCGGCGGTCTTGCGCCTGTGATGCAAGCACAAGCGAACTTGCTCTCTGACGAGGATATTGCGAACCTGGCGGCATACTATGCGAGCTTAAAATAGGTACGAACAATAAGTTACGTTAAGCCAGAGTTTTTGCTCTGGCTTTTTACTATTGACGAACACAACGTATGGTCTCAGTCACCTTGTATTTTGTTGCGTTCTTTGTCAAATAAACTCCATCAGCGTCAGGATTTTCAGTCGCTTGGTAATAACAAGGATTGAATGTTGTGGGACGCTAACCGATAATATGCGCAAACGATTGAAGCTTAAGGGATGAACATGAAAAAGATTGAAGCGATTATCAAGCCATTCAAATTGGATGATGTTCGAGAAGCATTGGCTGAAGTAGGCATTACAGGGATGACCGTCTCTGAAGTGAAAGGCTTTGGTCGCCAAAAAGGGCACACTGAGTTGTACCGTGGTGCAGAGTACATGGTGGATTTTCTGCCTAAAGTGAAGCTAGAAATCGTTGTGACTGAAGACGTTGCAGACAAGTGCGTAGAAACTATCATCGAAACAGCGCAAACGGGCAAGATTGGTGATGGTAAGATTTTCGTGACCGACGTAGAACGCGTAGTACGTATCCGTACAGGTGAAGAAGACGAAGACGCAATCTAACTCCGTCGAGATAGAATTAAGATTTCACTTCATTATGTGGTGAAAATTTGAGTAAGCTAAAAGGGAGCCGCGCATGGCTCCTTTTTTATTATTCGCATTTTATACCCAAGTAACCTCGAGATGCGTAGTTCAGCGAAAGTGACTTGGTTTGTAGAAGCGGCAACGTTCTGAATTCTGCATCTTGAAGCCACTCGGGTATATATGTGACATTTTTGTGTTTAGGTAGGTTTATGTATCAGCGTTTTGCTTTTGCGTTAGTTTTTCTCATTATCGCTGGGTTTGTGAGCTTTCAGGTCATTTTCACCGTGCCAGAACAGCCGCAAATTATTACTCAAACAGGGGCGAATATTACTCAAAACATCCGTTGTATGGAGTTTGATAAACCGCAAGCGCTCGATAAGGACGGTGAATTAAATGTCTTGGTGTGGAATATCTATAAACAGAACCGTGATAACTGGCAACAAGCATTGGATGCGTTTTCTGCCAATAAACAACTGTTGCTTCTACAAGAAGCGAGCTTAACGGATGAGTTTAAGAATTGGTTGGTAGAAGGGCATTGGGTGAGCAATCAAGTCAGTGCGTTCAAAGCATTGGGCAGCGGTGCTGGTGTGATTAGCATTGCTCAGCAAGCGCCAATCCGAGCTTGTGCGTATACATCGAAAGAGCCGTGGCTGCGTTTGCCGAAATCTGCGCTGTACAGCAAATATCAACTGAGCAATGGTCAAACTTTGGCGGTCGTGAACATTCATGCAATTAACTTTACCGTGGGCACAGAAGAATACACATCGCAGTTGTCTGCGTTAGAGATGGTATTGAAGGAGCACCAAGGCCCAATTCTGTTTGCTGGGGATTTTAATAGCTGGAGTGAAGAACGTGTCGCTGCGATGAAAAAGGCGTTACAAAAAGCGCATCTTCAAGAGGCTAAGTTTAACCAAGATGACCGAACTCAATTCATTACGGGATTGCCACTTGACCATGTCTTTTATCGTGGTCTGACCCTCAAAAATGCGAAAGCGCCGCAGAGCGACGCTTCCGATCATAATCCACTGTTGGTGTCATTTATGCTCAACGATGAGCGCTGACAGCGTTAAGTTCGCTTGAGGACTTAAGTAACAACGATGTACAGTGCCCAAATCACGTAGAATGCAATCCAAGGCAGGCTCGAAATCACAAGAGCCTGTCCGCGTTCAAACTCAGTCCAAGTTAGAACCACGCCATAACCTAATACAATGTACCAAGGCAGCAATAGCGGTAGTGAGCTTGCAAAATGTGACCATTCGTTGGTTAACGGCAGTTTCAACAGGCCGTTAAGACTGTTTAGGTCTGCAGCGTAAGTCATCACTTCACCGTGTTTCAAAAGTAGGCTCGCGTAGCTGGCGATGTCACCCAGTACAGCAGGGAATAGAATTGCGCTTGAAGCGGCAAACCATTTCCAGTAACCGTATTGTTGTTTGCTCGCTTTTGTCGCTAGAAGGAACCAAAGCGACAGTAGAAGTAGCGTTGCAAAACGGTTAAACACGTCATTGATAATGGCACTTGCCATCAGCGTGTTCGGCTCCAACAGTTCAATCTGTTTAGGATCGATCTGTTGGAACTGAGCGGTTAATTGTTCACTCAACCAAGTGAAATCCACATTCGAGAAATAGGCTCCCCAAAACAGGAATGGGCTGATCATCAAGAAGATGAACGGTTGCCACCCCCAGCCTCCACGCTGATACAGCGCCAAGAAGCACGATGTTGGAGATCGGAAAATATCCAACAACATTACAAGTGGGTTACTCGATGGGTTCATACACTTACCTTAGTTACGTCAACATACAACTTAAGCTTCTGACCTGGTTTCAGGTACTTCTGCTTTTGAAGAGAATTCCATTTCACGATGTCGTTACTCTTCACCTTAAACTTGCTTGCAATACCACTGATGGTGTCGCCTGAGCGTACGTTGTAGAACACAGTGCGAATTACTGCACCTTTGTCTGAGTTCTTCCAAATCACCAGTTTTTGACCGACGCGCAGTGTGTCTTTTGGTCCCATACCGTTCCATTTCGCTAGGGATTTATGAGAGACCTTGTTCTCACGCGCGATAGACCACAAGCTCTCGCCAGATTGGACGGTGTGCGTCAATTTGTATTGACCACGAGCTTGAGATTGCATTTTGTTGAGGCGATTTTCAGCACTTAAAGCGTACTTAGAATCGTCTTTTGTTGACGTTGGGATCATCAGGTACTGACCAACGCGGATATTGTTGTTTGATAAACCATTAGCACGTTGGATAACTTTCGTAGTCGTGCCGTACTTTTGAGCGAGCACGCTGAGTGAGTCACCAGACTTCACTTTGTAGCGTGCTACTTTAACCCCTTTACCACGGTTCTTTTTCACTTGGGCAAGGAACTGATCCTTTTTCTCAATAGGAATAAGAAGTTGATGTGGTCCTTCTGGGGCGGTAGACCATTGGTTGTAAGCAGGGTTGTAACCTTGTAGCTCTTTTACGCCAATGCCTGCGTAATCAGCAGCAATCGCAAGATCGAGTTGCTCTTTCGGATCAACAAGTGTCAGTACTGGTTTGTTTGGGATCGGTGGGATCTCGATGCCGTACTTATCTTGGTTAGCGACGATGTCGGCAAGAGCAAGGAGCTTAGGAACGTAACTGCTTGTCTCCTTTGGAAGATCCAAAGAGAAGAAGTCTGTTGGCTTACCAAGCTTTTTGTTCTTACGAATGGCACTTGATACACGACCACCACCACTGTTGTACGCCGCGATAGCATGATCCCAGTTACCATCAAAGCGCTTGCTTTGTTGCTCTAGGTAATCGAGTGCAGCATTAGTTGACGCGTACACGTCGCGACGACCGTCGTACCAGTAGTTTTGCTCTAGTCCCATCATTTTGCCCGTACCAGGCACGAACTGCCAAAGCCCTGCTGCGCTGCCGTGCGAGTATGCAAACGCATCAAACGAGCTCTCTACCACAGGCAGAAGCGCCAACTCCATTGGCAATCCACGTTCTTCGATGCGTTTTGTAATCATGTACAAAAACGGCTGTGCACGTTCTGAAACGGTGCGCAGGTGGCTAGGGTGCTTCAAATACCATGTGCGGTAGTAAGCAATTTTCTTGTTGTCTGGGATGTCCATCTCAAGTTGCATGCCGATACGTCGCCATACATCTTTTTGTTCCTGAGGAGAAAGGGCTTTTGGGGTCTCTTTAGCAGATTTCTTTGCTATTGATTGCTTTTTCTCGGAGTCCGTTTGAGCCGCATCTTGTTTTACTGCTTGCTCGGACTTATTGGTTTCTGGTGCTGGAGTGTTTGTTGAATCTGACTGAGTCAATTGACAGCCAGAAAGTAATAACGCCAACGCCCAACTGTACTTTAAACGCATGGATTCAGCCTATTTAGGGCCTGTTTATCTTCTCCTGCCTGTCGCGCAGCTAAGGTGCGTGGCAGTCGCAAGATAATAGACATCTTGTAACACTAACTAAAAGTAGGGCACATAGCCGCTACTGTATGCGTTTGGGTGAAATACAAACTGCTTTATATCAGCCCCTAAACGCAATAGAAGCGCCAGAGGCGCTTCTATGAAAATCAGCTCACGATAATACTTGCGTCGAGCAAGTTTACAAGCAGAAATTGGTTAAAATTCGTTCTTCCACTCACGTAGAGCTGTAAAAACCGAGCATGGATCGCTATTTTCAATACGGTTTGCGACGGATTGAATAACTTCCGCGTTGGTCGCACGAAGGAATGGGTTAATGAGTTTCTCTTTACGCAGCGTTGTCGGGAGAGTTGGAATGTTCAGCCCACGTAGGCGATTTACGTCGTCGCGGTACTGGCGCAAGTGTTCATTATCCGGCTCAACGGCAAGGGCAAATGCTACGTTACTTGCGGTGTATTCATGAGCGGAGAATACCTCGGTTTCTTCAGGAAGCTTGGAAAGCTTACTTAGGGATTCGAACATCTGCTCTGGTGTGCCTTCAAAAATGCGACCGCAACCAGCTGAGAACAATACATCGCCGCAGAAAAGCTTACCGTCACCGACATAGCCAATGTGACCCAGAGTGTGACCTGGTAAGCCAAGTACCATAAAGATTTCGCCAAACAACTCTAGTTTGTCGCCTTCTTCCATCGCATTGGTTAAAGTTGGAATAGGCTCCGCTTTTGGACCTACCACAGAAACATGTGGAAAAGCATGAACTAAATCTGGAACGCCACCAATGTGATCGTTGTGGTGGTGCGTAATTAAGATCGCTTCTAAAGTTAACTCGTTAGCCTGCAAATATTCTAACACTGGCTTAGCATCGCCCGGATCGACCACCGCACAACGCTTGTCGCTATTTTGTATCAGCCAGATGTAATTATCATTAAATGCGGGTATGCTTTTGATCTCTAACACGATTCGTTCTCCGTCACCCTTTTAATAGTCAGGTGGTTAATGAAACCAGCACTCAGCAACAAAACTTTACAGCACCCGTCGACTTGGTCAGAAATGAACAATGGTCCATGGGTACTTGAGTCAATCCAAACCCGCCTTGATGAGTGGTGTCCGAAGCTGTTCGGTTACCACATGTTGAAATTGGGTGGCTTGAGCTGTGAGCTAACCAGCTGTAGTTGTAACATTCAACACCAAGTCAACGTAGATATCCAGAACCCGTTGCATAATGTCATCGCAGATGGTTACGAATTACCCTTTTTAGAGAAAAGCTTTGATGTTGTTGTGCTGGCTCATCAGCTTGACTATGCAAGTGATCCCCATCGATTGCTACGTGAAGTTGACCGCGTCATGATGGATGATGGTTATCTTATTATTACGGGGTTTAATCCGATCAGTCTAACTGGTGTAGCAAGTTTGCTGCCTTGGCGCAGAAACAACTTACCATGGAGCGGACGTATGTTCACCGCCAACCGTATCAAAGACTGGTTAGGTGTATTGAACTATCAAGTGATTCATTGTGACCGTTACGCGCTGTTTCCTATGACGCGTTACAAAACTATGTGGACGTGGCTAGAGAATAGCTTAGGCGATTGGGCATCACCGGCAGGAAGTTTGTACTATATCGTTGCTCGTAAACGAACGTACCCTCTCAAACCGATCAAGCCGCATTGGCGCTTGAAGAGAAAGTTAACACCACTGGGCGTGATGAACAGAGAGGGCAGTGCAGTGAAAAAGGTCTCAAGCGGTAAAAACTAAGACGCTTGGTACCCTGTATCTTCTTCGGTTGGGTTTTCTGCGGCTGCGCGTGCTAGCTCATCACAGATTTCGTTTTCACGGTGACCCGCATGACCTTTCACCCAGTGCCAATCTACTTGGTGGCGAGCGGTTTCTTTATCGAGTGCTTGCCATAGATCGGCGTTCTTTACCGGCTTTTTATCTGCGGTCTTCCAGCCACGTTTTTTCCAGTTGTGTATCCATTGCGTAATGCCTTGGCGCACGTACTGGCTATCCGTTGTTAACGTTACTTGGCATGGCTCTTTTAACGTTTGAAGTGCCACTACTGCTGCCAACATTTCCATACGGTTGTTGGTCGTCAATGTGTAGCCTTTTGCTAGCGTCTTTTCTGTTTGTTTGTAACGCAGAACAATGCCGTAACCACCTGGACCAGGATTGCCTAAACAAGATCCATCAGTGAAAATCTCAACGTGTTTGGTCATATTTTTGGTACTATTAGCCGAAACATTTAATAAAGCATAGTCTGACACACATAACCTTATGAATACCAGCAGCAATTCTGAACATAATCGTATTGTCGTACTCGATACCGAAACCACGGGTATGAACCTCGAAGGTGGTCCGCACTACATGGGTCACCGCATTATCGAGATCGGTGCCGTGGAAATCATCAACCGTAAGCTAACTGGTCGTCACTTCCACGTTTACCTAAAACCGGACCGTGACATTCAGCCAGATGCAATTGAAGTACACGGTATCACCGATGAGTTTCTTGTCGACAAGCCGGACTATGCAAATGTCCACCAAGAGTTTTTAGATTTCATCAAAGGTGCCGAGTTGGTTGCCCACAACGCGCCCTTCGATACCGGCTTTATGGATTACGAGTTTGAAATGCTCGATCCGACGATCGGTAAAACGGATGACTTCTGTAAGGTGACTGATACCCTTGCCATGGCGAAGAAAATCTTCCCAGGCAAACGAAACAACCTCGACGTTTTGTGTGAACGTTACGGCATTGATAACTCACACCGTACGCTCCACGGGGCATTGCTCGATGCGGAGATTCTAGCTGACGTTTACCTACTGATGACTGGTGGACAAACAAGCCTAGAATTCAACTCTAACAAGAGTGACGGCGGTGCAGAAGGTATTCGTCGTGTTGAAGGAAGAAAAGCGCTAAAGGTTTTGCGTGCAACTGCCGATGAAGTAGAAGCACACCAGAAAAGATTGGAACTGGTGAACGACAGTATTTGGCAGTAATAGGAGAGACTATGTTGAGGGCTTTGTCAGTCGCTATTTTAGCGTTCTGGAGTTGTTTCGCGTTTTCTGCGAGCGAGTCCGCCATGTCTTTGTTAGATAACCGATTTCGTGTCGACCCAACCATCGAACAAATTACCTTTCTGGTTTATCGCGAACAGAGCTCTCAGCCCGTTGTTCTTGTCCGTCCTGATGGCAAAAAATATTATGCATGGGGTACCTACGACAATGTGCGTTGGTACCAAGAGCCTTCTCTGGACATCATATCGATTGATAATCCAATGCCAGGTCCTTGGCAGGCTGTGGGTAAGGTCACTCCTAAAAACAACATCCGTCTGATTTCACATCTCAAGCTGAGTACCGATGTGTTCCCTAATCGCCTTTACCACAGTGAGGCGCTTAAGTTCACCGCGCGTTTAACCTCAGACGATCAACCGTTGGTATTGAGAGATTTTCTAGACCGCGTCAATCTGCGCGTCACCTTCACCAAATTTGTTGAGAATGAAGACGAACTGATCAAAGAAGCGCGTCCAGTACCTATGGTGATCGGTGAGTTTGCCGATGATGGTCGTGGTTTGGATGAAAAAGCAGGTGATGGTGTATTTACGGTTCAGCTACCAATTGATGTTGAGCCGGGTAAGTACCGCGCACGCATTACATCAGGTAACGGGGTTTTCCTGAGAGCGCAAGAACAAATCGTGTTGGTCTATCCATCGCCAATTACGCGCACCTTTATTCAATCACGTCATGCAGACCAACCGCATCAGCTGGTGGTCAGTGGTGAACAAGGCATGATCACTCCGGGCTCTATTGCGGTGAACATTGAGCAGGAAGCGCCCGACGGTTTTATCAGTTATAGCCAAGGTCAAGTGTCGGCTGATGGCACGAAAACCACGCTCAAAATGGACAATGATCCAGAGCTAGGTAAATACTCATGGCACGGTGAGGTGTTTGCAACTGACTTAGCGACTAAGCGTTCATTAGTCTTCCCAATCAAAGAACAGTCATTTAGTGTTGTTGAAGAGGTGGATCTTGAAGCGGCTCGTGTCGCGAAAGAGGCGGAACTCGCTGAGCAGCGTCGTATTGAAATGGAAAAACGCATCATTGCTGAGCGCGAAGCGGAACGTAAGCGCAGCATGATCATCATAGGTATCGGAAACGTCATCGCACTGATTCTAGTGGTGCTATTCTGGATCATATGGAGCAAGGTAAAAGCTAAACGTCAAGCTATGCCAGAGATGCAATTGGAAGTCCCTAAGAAGTAGGGCAAAGAAATGAGATTATAGAACGGAGCCGATTGGCTCCGTTTTTGTTAAATCGTTTTACTAGAGTTTTATACCCAAGTAACCTCAGATACTCGGTTCAGCGAGAATGAGTTGATGTGTAGACGCTGCGGCGATTTAAAGATCTTGACTCTAAATCAAGAATCGGCAACAAAGTATACAAGCCAAGGCCCTTACTATTTGTAAAGAGTGTCCTTTGAGAGTGTGTCATGAACTCGCTTTTTTATTAAACCAATGGCTGCACCGAATCAATGACAACGCTCTGAATCCTGCATCTTGAAGTCACTTGGGTGTACTTTGGTTTAAAAACTGATATTTACATTGTGTGCTGCGTTTAAATTGAGGACTTTAGCTGTGACAATCAAATTATTAAATCTAGATCATTTACCTTTGCAAAGAGCGCTAGTGGAATCTGCATGCAACGCTTTTGTGCACGAAGAAGAGGTGGTAGCCGCAGTATTGCTTGGCTCATTGTCTTCAGGAAAAGGGGATCGTGTATCGGATGCGGATGTTATCGTGTTTACCAAAAATAACTTCCATAAAAATGTCACACCTTGCTTTGCTCTGTTTGAGGAAGGCAAAGAGATCTTCTATCGTCTTGAAGGCGATCACAATGAGAATGCTTGCTTTAAAAAGTACATCTTTAACGATCTGACCAGTGCAGAGATTCATTGCTTGGATCTTAATGAACCTTTCCAACTTTCAAGACCCTTCAAAGTTCTATTCGATAAAGCTGATATCATCGATGAGTTAGTAACCGATGAGCCAGCCCCAAAGCACGAAGATTTTCCCGTTTATACAAGTGGAGACCAAGGTCTGATTTGGGAGCTGTTTGACTGTATAAAATGGCTGAGTCGCGACAACAATGAGTTGGCAAAAAACTACCTCAAGAAACTCGCAGACAAGCTCTAGGTATAGTGTCTTACAAGCCGCTTGGTGACTAGGAGGTGTTTATGAAGTACAAAAAACGTCGGACGTACAAATATAACCTTCATTCCGAAGAACAGATTGAAACCGGTATCGCCCTCGCGCAGCCTTTTGACAGCCCGTTTCTCAGCCTATCCGAGCAAGGGGTGCTGACGATTAAGAAAGGTTACTCATGGGATGGAGCGAGTGGCCCAGCGATTGATACTCAAAACATCCTCAAGGCGTCTTTGGTGCATGACGCGTTGTACCAGCTCATGAGGGAGGAAGTATTGCCGCAAAGCAGTCGAGAGCAAGCGGATAGGCTTCTGCGTCAAATATGTCTCGAACACGGCATGTCGAACTTTAGGGCTTCCTACATCTATTACGGAGTCAGAGTGTTTGGTGGATGTTTTTCCAAACCGGATCTTTTATCTGTCTAGCTAGGCTCTCTTGGTAAGTAGATTCTGAATCACGTTCGTTCCTCACTGTTCAGAATGACGAAAACCTAGGAACACTGTGCGTGCAGTCACTTGATAACTCAAAGTAAACCGTCATTCTAGCGAGCTCCAGCGAGACTAAGAATCTGCTACCAGCGTTCTAGGACTTTGCGAGCGCCGTGTTGTGCGAAGCAGAGATTCAATAAAAAACGGGAGCCTTAGCTCCCGTTTTGCTTTTCTATTTTTCGTTTAAGTGATTACCTGCTTAAGCGACGTGCTCCATCTGAGGGTAAAGCGGCTTTGCGGCTAATAGCTCTGGCTCAAAGTCGTCTACGTTGATGGTGTCTAGACGATGCTGCTCTGCTTCTCTCAACAGATCCGCTTCTTCTTGAGTGATTACACCTTGCTCTAAACCTTCTTGAGCGATCATATCCAAACGTAGGAATGGGCGGCGTTTGCCTTGCGCTTTACATACCTTGTCGAACACAGGCTCAGCTTGAAGAATCACAGACAGTGCTAGCTCAATTTTACCTGCTGCATTGTGCTCAGTTGGTTCTAGGTACTGACCACGACCAATGCGTGAGCGTGTTGCACTTGGTGTTTGTAGAATACGAGCTACTTTGCTGTCTAGCTTATCACTTGGCGCTTTACGTACACGACCAAATGGCATGATCAATACACGCAGTGCGCGACCGATCACTTTATTAGGGAAGTTCGCTAGGAACTCATCAATCGCTGCTTCAGTCTGCTTCAAGCTGTCTTGTAAGCCCCAGTGTACTAGCGGTAGGTCTTCAACCGGACGACCATCTTGCTCAAAGCGTTTTAGGGTTGCAGAGCCAAGGTACAGCTGACTTAGAATGTCGCCAAGACGTGCAGACAGACGCTCTTTACGTTTCAATGAGCCACCTAGCACCGCCATTGAGATATCCGATAGCAGAGCAAGGTTTGCACTGTAACGGTTCAATTGCTGGTAGTAACGCTTAGTTGCATCTTTAGTTGGTGATGAGGAACCCAGACCATCACTTAGACCAAACCAGATACTGCGAACGAGATTACTCATCGTGAAGCTGACATGACCCGCTAGCGCTTTGTCGAATTTCTCAACCGCATCGCCTGCGTCAGAGTAAGCCGCGTTCATCTCTTCAAGAACATACGGGTGACAACGAATCGCACCTTGACCAAAGATGATCATTGAACGAGTTAAGATGTTTGCACCTTCTACCGTTACCGCGATTGGCGCACCTTGGTAACCACGCGCTAGGAAGTTAGAAGGACCCATACAGATACCTTTACCACCTACGATGTCCATCGCGTCGATGATGCTTTGCTGCCCACGGTGAGTACAGTGATATTTCACGATAGCCGAGATAACCGAAGGTTTTTCACCAAGGTCAATACCAGCTACAGTTAAGTTGCTTGCCGCATCCATAACGTAAGCATTACCACCTAGGCGTGCTAATGGTTCTTCTACGCCTTCCATATGACCGATAGGTTGTTTGAACTGACGACGAATACGCGAGTAAGCGCCTGTCGCCATCGCGGCAGTTTTGATGCCACCTGTTGAGTTAGAAGGCAGTGTTATACCTCGACCAACTGACAGACATTCAACCAGCATACGCCAGCCTTGACCTGCCATTTTCTCGCCACCAATAATGAAATCTATCGGAACGAAAATGTCTTTACCGCGGGTTGGACCGTTTTGGAATGGTACATTAAGCGGGAAGTGACGATTGCCGATCTCAACGCCTTTTAGGTCCGTTGGAATAAGCGCACAGGTGATGCCCAACTCTTTTTGGTCGCCTAGCAAGCCATCAGGATCACGCAGTTTAAAAGCAAGACCAAGTACCGTTGCGACAGGAGCAAGAGTGATGTAGCGCTTGTTCCATGTTAAGCGCATACCAAGCACTTCTTCGCCTTCCCATTCGCCTTTACATACAATGCCGTAATCTGGGATTGAGCCTGCATCGGAACCTGCTTCTGGGCTCGTTAATGCGAAACATGGGATTTCTTTACCTTCAGCAAGACGGGGTAAGTAGTGGTTTTTCTGCTCTTCAGTGCCGTAGTGTTGCAGTAGTTCACCAGGACCTAACGAGTTTGGAACACCAACTGTAGATGACAAAACGCCAGAAACGCCGGTTAGTTTTTGTAATACCAAAGATTGAGCGTATGCAGAGAACTCAAGACCGCCGTATTTCTTCTTGATGATCATGGCGAAAAACTTATTGTCCTTAAGGTATTGCCACACTTCTGGTGGTAAATTTGCAAGTTCGTGTGTTACCTGAAAGTCACTAACCATGGCGCACACTTCGTTTACAGGACCGTCTAAGAAGTCTTGCTCTTCTTTACTTAATTTAGGAGCTTTGATGGCATGAAGTTTTTGCCATTCAGGTTTGCCCTTAAATAGTTCTGCTTCCCACCACACTGTACCTGCGTCTAATGCTTCTTTTTCGGTTTGAGACATAGCAGGTAGGACTTTCTTAAACAGAGCAAGTGCTTTGCGGCTAATGAGGGATTGGCGAATGCTAGAAACCGCGAACACTGCAACGGCAAGAACGTAAAGTACCCAGCCAATAAAACCAACTGAGCCTGCGATAGTCAGTGCTAGCATGGCAGCTGTTAGCAGGCTGACGGATTTCACGAGTGACATTCTGTGGTAAAGCGTAATGCCTAACACAACTGTCATCGCTACGATTGAGAGCAAGATGTCCATATGTTTTTTCCTTCTCAGACTTTAATTATGTTGTACGTCTGTATTTTGGTAAGAGGTCTAACCAGTTCTCATAAGTGTAATCAAAATATTAAAGAAATGTAAAACACAACATTGAGCAAAAAGTGATCTAAGTAGAGTTAAAATTCTAAAGTTGAGAGTTGGGTGATGATTTCATAAGCAAGTTAGCAAGTTTATTACCGTGAAGAATCCAAATCTTGTGGTTCGCTATCGACACTAATTCTCGTTTGTGGGTAAACTCAGAGTAATGAAATGTGCAAGGCAATTGCCTCATCAGCACAATTTGCTAAGCGAGAGGCTCAACCTCACTGTTTTGGCCGAAATAATAAAGAGAACGTCTTATGTACCAAGATCTGATTAGAAGTGAATTAAACGAAGCTGCTGAAGTTCTGAACAAGTTTTTAAGTGATGATCACAACATCGCGCAAATCGAAGCAGCAGCGAAAATGATTGCTGATTCTTTCAAGCAAGACGGTAAAGTGCTGTCGTGTGGTAACGGTGGTTCGCACTGTGACTCAATGCACTTTGCAGAAGAGCTAACAGGTCGCTACCGTGAAAACCGTCCAGGTTATGCTGGCATCGCTATTTCAGATCCAAGCCACCTTTCTTGCGTAAGTAACGACTTTGGCTATGACTTTGTCTTCTCACGTTACGTAGAAGCAGTGGGTCGCAAAGGTGATGTTCTGTTCGGTCTATCGACTTCTGGTAACTCAGGTAACATCTTAAAAGCGATTGAAGCAGCCCAAGCAAAAGGCATGAAGACGATTGCGCTAACGGGTAAAGATGGCGGTAAGATGGCCGGTCTTGCAGACATCGAGATCCGCGTACCGCATTTCGGTTATGCAGACCGTATCCAAGAAGTACACATCAAGATCATTCACATCATTATTCAATTGATCGAAAAAGAGATGGAATAAGATTTACAACTAAGCTGAATGATGGCTTAGTTGTGTTTTAAGGTAAGGAGTTCGTTAAACCATGTGTGAATTGCTCGGCATGAGCGCAAATGTTCCAACCGATATTTGTTTCAGTTTTACTGGATTGATGCAGCGCGGTGGTCGTACTGGTCCGCATCGTGATGGTTGGGGAATCACTTTTTATGAAGGAAAGGGATTCCGCACTTTCAAAGATCCAAACCCAAGTTGTGACTCAAAGATTGCTGAATTAGTGCAAAACTACCCGATAAAAAGTCGCGCAGTAGTGAGTCATATTCGCCAAGCTAACCGAGGTGGTGTGAATCTGGAAAACACCCATCCGTTTACGCGTGAGCTTTGGGGGCGTTACTGGACTTTTGCACACAATGGTCAGCTGACCGATTACCAAGATTTGTACACAGGGCGTCACCGTCCGGTAGGGCAAACTGACAGTGAAATGGCATTTTGCTGGCTATTAAAGCAGATGGAAGATAAGTATCCTGAGCCTCCTCAGGATATGGAAGCGGTCTTTATCTATGTCGCTGAATGTTGCGACAAGCTAAAAGAGAAAGGCGTGTTCAATATGCTGCTCAGCGACGGTGAGTTTGTGATGACTTACTGTACCAACCATTTGTATTGGATTACCCGTCGAGCTCCATTTGGCAAGGCCGCTCTGTTGGATGAAGATGTAGAAATCAACTTCCAAGAAGAGACGACACCAAATGATGTGGTTTCTGTGATTGCAACTCAGCCGCTTACTGGCAATGAAACATGGCATCGCATGAAGCCGGGCGAGTACGGTTTGTTTCACGTTGGGGAATTGGTATTGAACAATGCCAAAGCTCTGGAAGATGTTCCATTTGCTGCACCGAAGCCAGGTAACCAAGCACCAACTGAGCCGCTGGAGTGATGGTTTTTGACAATGAACATCTAGATAAAGCTCGCTTAATCGCGAGCTTTATTTTTATGCGTCTTAAACCGAAGGCGGGTACAGATGAGCATTTTTACTTCCTAGCGTATTGATAATAGATTCCTAGTCTCGCTAAGGCTCGCTGGAATGACGTAAATGATTGAAGTGGAATTGATTTTTCTTTGCCTGCAGCGTCATTCTGAACGACGAGGAACGAGTCAGATTCAGAATCTACTATCCGAGTGTTGTATTGCTAAAGTGGTGTCAGGGACTTTTTAGGTTGTTAGTTTTGGTTTCTAGTTTGACAACGGCTTCATTGAGCCAAGCTTATAAGATTTAAAATAACAAAAGGCGGCCTGATGGCTGCCTTTTTGCGTTTGGAATTTGGTATTCAGAATTACTCGTCAGCGTAGCCGTGTTCACCAAGCTCAAAACCATCAAGAAATGCTTTGCCATCTTTCATGGTTAAGCGCTCTTCTACTAACCACTTAGTCACCATTGGGTAGATCTTATGCTCTTGAGTTTGAACGCGAGCGGCTAGAATATCGGCATCGTCGTCTTCAAATACTGGCACTTTTGCTTGCAATACCACAGGTCCGCCGTCTAATTCTTCTGTCACAAAGTGAACACTGGTGCCGTGTTCTTTGTCGCCTGCATCAATCGCGCGCTGGTGGGTGTGTAACCCCGGGTACTTTGGCAGAAGAGAAGGGTGGATGTTGATCATCTTGCCCAGATAGTGGGAAACAAACGCGCTGCTCAAAATACGCATGTAGCCTGCGAGCACAATGACGTCTGGTTGGTACTCATCGATTTGCTGCATCAGTTCAGCATCAAAGTCTTCGCGTGAATCAAATGCTTTTGGATCGACAAAATGGTCGTTCACATCAAACTGCTTTGCACGTTCTAAACCATAAGCGTCAGCTTTGTTGGAGAATACGGCTGCGACTTGTGCATTTGGCATGTTGTCTTCGCAAGCTTCCAAGATAGCTTGCAGGTTACTGCCGTTACCTGAAATGAGGACCACTATGTTTTTCATGATATTGAGACTGCCTTGATACTGTAGGTTTGACGTGCGTAATTGCTAAATTACCTACTATTAGAATGGTTTTCGATGTTCCAGATAGCAGAATGAGGACTATATCCCCAAATGACTTCATAAGGCTGGATTCAGAGCTTTGTCACCAATTCTAGTTCAAGGAAAACAACGCAGTGGAATAGTAAGCTTTTTCCAAGTTGTTTGACGATGAAATCGTATTGGTGACATGCTCCCGAAGGGCGAGCTGTATTGGCTTGTATACTTTGTTAACGATTTTTGATTTAGAACCACTAGATCTTCAAATCGTTGTCGCGCCTACAAACCAATTCATTCTCGCTGAACCAGTATTTAGAAGTTATTTGGGGATAACATCCCCATTCTTTTTATTTTTTGAGCTTGATTCGCAAGTTATTGGATTTCGACTTGCTCTTCATTGGCTTCTGCTTGAGCAATTTCACCAATCACCCATGCGTTTTCGCCTTCTTCTTTAAGAAGTGCAACTGCTGCGTCCGCTTGCTCTTTTGGTAGTGCAACGACTAGACCAACACCACAGTTGAACGTACGGTACATCTCGTGTGTTTCAACGTTGCCTTTCTCTTGTAACCATTTGAAGATGATTGGCCATTCCCAGCTGTTACCATCGATAACGGCTTTGGTTCCTTCAGGCAGTACGCGTGGAATGTTTTCCCAGAAACCACCACCAGTGATGTGAGAGATCGCGTGGATATCGTGTTTCTCAATCATCTTAAGTGCTGATTTGATGTAAATCTTAGTTGGTTCTAGAAGGTGTTCGCCAATAGTGCGACCTGCTAGCTCTTCGTTCTTATCTGCGCCAGAAACTTCTAGAATCTTACGGATAAGCGAGTAACCGTTCGAATGTGGACCGCTAGAGCCAACTGCGATAAGTGCATCACCAGCGGCTACTTTAGTACCATCAATCACATCTTCTTTTTCCACTACGCCAACACAGAAGCCTGCAACGTCGTAGTCTTCGCCTTCGTACATGCCTGGCATTTCAGCGGTTTCACCACCGATAAGTGCACAGCCTGCTTGAACACAGCCATCAGCGATACCAGAAACTACGTCTGCCGCTGTGTCTACATCCAGTTTGCCTGTCGCGTAGTAATCTAGGAAGAATAATGGCTCTGCACCTTGAACGATTAGATCGTTTACACACATTGCCACTAGGTCAACGCCAATAGTGTCGTGCTTGTTCATATCCAGCGCTAGGCGAAGTTTTGTACCTACACCGTCAGTACCAGAAACCAGTACAGGCTGTTTGTATTTAGTTGGTAGTTCACACAATGCGCCAAAACCGCCGATACCACCCATCACTTCAGGGCGACGAGTACGCTTAACCGCACCTTTAATACGATCTACAAGCGCGTTGCCTGCATCAATATCTACACCAGCGTCTTTATAGCTAAGAGAAGAGTTGTTACCACTCACAGGGAAGTCCTCGGTTTTTAAGTTGGATATGAAAACGGCGCTATTCTACCAGTGGTTAAATACAGATAGCAAACGTTTGCGTCGGTTTTTTTCTTTAGTGATCTATCCTGATATCCCTGCAAAAATCATGTATAATCTGAAGGTTTGTTTAAATATTGCCAATAAAGCCGGAGATGGAAATGAAAGTTGTTGAAGTTAAACACCCTCTAGTAAAACATAAAATCGGTCTAATGCGAGAAGGTGACATCAGCACGAAGCGTTTTCGTGAGTTAGCTACAGAAGTCGGTAGCCTACTTACTTACGAAGCGACTGCAGACTTTGAAACAGAGAAAGTAACCATTGAAGGTTGGAATGGTCCTGTAGAAGTTGACCAAATCAAGGGTAAAAAAGTAACAGTAGTGCCAATCTTGCGTGCAGGTCTAGGCATGATGGATGGTGTTTTAGAGCACATGCCAAGCGCGCGTATCAGTGTTGTTGGTATCTACCGCGATGAAGAAACACTAGAGCCAGTACCATACTTTAACAAGCTTGCTTCTAACATCGATGAGCGTATTGCTCTAGTTGTTGACCCAATGCTTGCAACAGGTGGTTCTATGATCGCGACTATCGACCTTCTAAAAGAGAAAGGTTGTCAGGCAATCAAAGTACTTGTTCTTGTCGCTGCTCCTGAAGGTATCGAAGCGCTAGAAAAAGCCCACCCAGACGTTGAGCTATACACTGCTGCAATCGATGAGAAGCTAAACGACAAAGGTTACATCGTTCCTGGTCTAGGTGACGCTGGTGACAAGATCTTCGGTACTAAATAAGCGTTATTGCTTTTACTGAATTGAATAAATAAAGGCTTGGTGAAAACCAAGCCTTTTTTGTCTCTGCTATGTGGAAGCTAGAAGCTAGATATGAAAGTGATAACCGCGCGACTCAAATCAATTAAGCCGCACGATAAATTACTTCGCGTTGTCTTCTTCCATCTGTGCATTATCCACCACGTGGTTTTCACCAAGATCGTGTGGTAGCACAAGGTTAAGAATGATAGCCACGATACCACACAGGCTCACACCTTGTAGGCTGAACTCGCCAATACCGAAAGCCATGCCACCGATACCAAATACCAGTGTTACGGCGACGATCACTAGGTTACGTGATTTGTGCAGGTCCACATTGTTTTTGATGAGCGTGTTTAGACCGACGGTTGCGATAGAACCGAACAATAGGATCATGATGCCACCCATGACCGGAACAGGGATCGTTTGTAGAATGGCTCCGAGCTTACCCACTAAGGCAAGTACGATTGCCGTGATCGCCGCCCATGTCATGATCACAGGGTTAAAGGCTTTAGTCAGCATCACTGCGCCCGTTACTTCGCTGTAAGTTGTATTTGGTGGAGCACCAACCATAGAAGCCGCAATTGTTGCCACCCCGTCACCCGCAATCGTGCGGTGAAGACCAGGTTTCTTCAGGTAGTTTTTACCCGTTACGTTTGAGATAGCCAGCATGTCTCCTACGTGCTCTACCGCTGGTGCGATCGCAACTGGGATCATGAATAAGATAGCGTTGATGTTAAACTCTGGCGCCGTGAAGTTTGGCATGGCTAGCCAAGCAGCTTGAGCTACTGGAGTGAAATCAACCACACCATAGAAAAGCGAAACAGAGTAACCCGCTAAGATACCGCCGACGATAGGCACCAGTTTTAGGAAGCCTTTCGCGAATACACTCAGTGCTATGGTCGTTAGCAATGACACTGCTGAAATGATAACTGCAGCATCGCCATTTACGAGTTGGATGGCACCGTCACCGGTTTTACCTACCGCCATGTTTACTGCTGTTGGTGCCAAACCAAGACCAATGACCATAATCACCGGACCTACCACAACTGGTGGTAAAATTTTATGGATGAAGCCGACACCACGCACTTTGATCATCGCACCAAGCGCGACATAAACCAAACCCGCCGCCATTAAGCCGCCCATAGTCGCACCGATGCCCCAAGTTTGGATACCGAACATAATAGGAGCAATAAACGCAAAAGAAGAGGCAAGGAAGATAGGAACGGAACGTTTAGTTATTAGTTGGAAAAGAAGAGTACCGACACCAGCACCAAACAGAGCAACGTTTGGGTCAAGACCAGTAAGAAGTGGTACTAATACGAGAGCACCAAAAGCGACAAAGAGCATCTGAGCGCCTTGTAACGCGTTTTTCATAATAATTCCCTATTTCAAAGATACGCAGACAAATCCGGCGAATCTTATCATCTGGCAATCGATTGCAATGTTGCCTAGATCAAACTTTTGTGTGGATTTATAAGGTCGACGAATGTTTAGTTTCACTTCCGTGTTTTAACTTGGTCAGAATACAGACAATTCACTCAGTACTCTTCTTGCTCACGGTTTGATAGTTGCTTATCATGCGGGTTCTTGTTCAGAGGATTATGAAAACTATGCGCTATTTAGCTCTCTTATTGATAGGTTGGTTGTCTCTGCCAGTTTATGCATTAACTCAGGTAGATATCTATCGTGCCGAAGTGGCGATCGACGGTGAGCAAAAAGACGGCGAAGAGCTCGCTCGTCAACAAGGTATGCAAGATGTGATTGTGCGTGCGACAGGTAGCCAATCTTCCCTTAGCAACCCGGTAATAAAGAAAGCAGTGGGTTCAAGTTCTCGCTACATTTCTCAGCTTGGTTATGGTCAGCTTGATGGTCAAAGCAGTTTAAAGATGCTGTTTAATAGTGGTCAGATTCGTTCACTACTGACTCAAGCACAATTACCATTATGGTCTCCAAACCGTGCCAACATCTTAGTTTGGATGGTAGAAGAGCAGGGCTATGATCGTACGATCACTTGGGAGCATTCAGACTCAACCAGTGCTGCTGCACTGCGCGCTGCGGCTGAATCTCGAGGCCTACCAGTCACTATGCCTGTGGGGGACTTTGATGATGTTACGGGTGTTAACGTGTCTGATTTGTGGGGGGGCTTTGTAGACCCAATCAGCCAAGCGAGTCAGCGTTACCCTGTTGATGCTGTGCTAGTGGTGCGTGTGCAAGGCGATAAAATTCGCTGGACGCTATATGACCAATCACCAGCGCAACTTGCTCAATCGCAACAGTCACCTCGCAGTGGCTCAGCGTCTGGTGCAAATGCAATCTCCGCCATGATGGGTGGTATCGCAGACTACTACGCGAAGAAGAGTGCTGTTGTGGTATCAAGCAAATCATCTGAAGCGATTGATGTGAAGGTATTAGATGTCGCATCAGCGGTGGACTTCTTTAATCTTGAGAACTCATTGACGAAGCTAAACTCAGTGGCGGGTACTGAAATCAAACGAATTCAAGGCAATCAAGTGACGTTAACGATTCACTTGTTGGCATCTCAACAAGCGTTTGAACAAGAAGCGTCTTCTATCCGTTCACTTGAGATTACCGAAGACCCGCTTGAGAATGTAGAGCCGTCAGCACCAGCCCAGCTTCCTGAGGAAGTTGCTCAACCAGCGCAATTGCCAGCGGAAACAACAGAAGATCAAACCGCTCAAGTCGTTGAGCTCGATACGGCAACGGAAACAAATGTGGCAACTGAGCCGGCATCAATCACACCTGCTGTTGCACTACAACCAGCGCCAAAGCAGTACGATCTGATCTACAAATGGAATGCTCCAGTTCGCACGAAAGCCGAGCCAGTAGAACAAAATTCTGAAATCGCGCCAGTATTGGAAACGGATGTGGTTGAAAACCTAAGTTAAGGTTTATTCAAAACAAAAAAGAGTCGCTTAGTGCGACTCTTTTTTTAGTGGTTCTATGGCTGGAGATGTGATGAAGCTGGTTCAGCTTGAAGCGCCATGTCCCCGTAATTGTTTCGCTTCTATTTATTGAACTTCGCTTTTTCTTCTTTTTCGACTTGAGATAAGCGTTTTAACTTCAGACCCAACTCTTTACCACGTGCTCGGGCAAACAAAATGTTACCTGCAAAGCCGAGTGAGGTAAGGAGCAACTCTACTGCGGCCAACCAACGCTCACCATTGTCAACATACAAAATCGTCAACGCATGCAAGAAATACAGCATCAGAACGAAGTTTGCCCAAGCGTGTGTGTAGGGTTTGCCCGCTAAAATGCCAGGAAGTGGTAACAATAGAGGAATACACCAAGCAATCGCCAATGTAGTGCTGCTTAGATGTGGGTGAGGGGACAACGCCAGTTGCCAAATCGCAACCCAAGCCAATAACGCCAAATTGCCAAACAGCGCCATGTAGCGATAGGTTTGAGTGCGTGTGCTAAGAGGTGGTTGGTCAATAATGTCAGACATCGATTTACTTATCCTTGAGCTTACTGACTTCCTTTGAGCTTTTTCGCTGTGGTTGCCAGTCGTTTTCCTAATTGTTGTGCGAGACGAATCTCTTCTGCCGTGAGACTTGGCTCTTGTCCTACACTGCTTGCACCATAGGGTGTGCCTCCTGATTGCGTGGTGTGCAGTTCTGGCTCTGAATAAGGGATTCCTAATACCATCATGCCGTGATGCAATAATGGGGTCATCATGCTTTGTAGCGTGGTTTCTTGACCGCCATGCATGGAAGACGACGAGGTAAACACACAAGCTGGCTTATCGATAAGGTCGCCATTCACCCACAAAGGTGTGGTTTGATCCCAAAAGTGCTTGAGCGGCGCTGCCATGTTGCCAAACCAAACTGGGCTGCCAAACGCGAGACCATCGCACTGCTTCAACTCATCTAGAGTAGCAATTGGATCAGAAGGGGTATGTGAGTGAGGTGACAATTCTTCAACTGTACGTAAAATCGCTTCGCAATGAGGAGTCGACTCGACTCCTCTTGCTATTTGTCTTGCCAGTTGCTTTGTCGAGCCATGACGGCTGAAATACAAAATGAGGATCTGGCAATCCATTTACAGAATTTCCAAAACTTGTTCTGGTGGGCGACCGATTTTTGCTTTCCCATTTGCAACTACTACTGGGCGTTCAAACAGTTTCGGGTTTTGTGCCATGGCTTCGAACAGTTGCTCATCACTGACAGAGGCTTCTCCCAGTGCCAGCTCTTTGTAGATGTCTTCTTTGGTACGCATCATTTCGCGTACGGAAGAGAAACCAAGTTGAGCATAAAGCGCTTTCAGTTGTTCAACATTAAGCGGTGTATCAAGGTATTTAACCACTTCCGGTGTTACGCCATTTTGCTCAAGCAGTTCAAGTGTTTGACGGCTCTTTGAGCAGCGAGGGTTGTGATAAATCACGACTGACATGGTTTTCTCCATTTCGTTATTGTAATGCCATGAATCGATCTCTTTGGATCATCAGTTGGTCGATACGAGCGTCATATCGAGCTTGTTGTAAGCTACCTAACTTAGCAATTTTACTTGCTTCACTATAATACTGGATGGCTTTGTTCCAGTTGGCTCGCAATGCCAAAATTTCGGCACGTGCGGCGAGTTCTTCATCACTTTTACCCAGCGCATGACTGCCTTGTGAAAGCAGGTGCCAGCCATTAGTGTCTTCTGGGTTATCGTGTGTGTAGCGCTGCAGAATACGCACCGCTTCTTGGTCCTTTTTCGCCTCAAGTAATGCGTTTGCATAGTTGATGGTCAGGACTTTGTTTTGTGGGTTGCGTTTGAGTGCGCTACTCAACATATCCACTGCTTTTTGTGGTTGCTTTTGAGCAATATAAAGATCGGTCATTGCATCCAGATAAAATGGGTTACCTGGGTCTTGCTGAAGGAGCTTTTTCAATAAAGGTTCCGCTTCACTCAAACGTTTGTTGTCGAGGTGTACCAAGGCTCGACCATAATCAAATGATGGCACAATATCAGGTGAGGCTTTCTTTTGAGTTCGGTCAAACCAACTCATTGCTGCTTGACCATCAATTCCGGCATAACGTGCGACGATGCGAGCTCGGGTTAAATGGTAATCAATAGAAGGCATCACCCGCATTGGTGGGTAAGCACGAGCACGAGCACGACTGTCTGTAATACGATCTTCAGGCAACGGGTGAGTGAGCAACATTGGTGGCGGCTTGCTCGCGTATCGATATTCATCCGCTAGGCGACCAAAAAAGCGTGGCATCGCTTGTGCATCAAAGCCCGCTTTTGCCAGTGTCGCGATACCAAAGCGGTCTGCTTCTTTCTCGTTGGAGCGAGTGTAGTTGATTTGGCTTTGCATATTGCCAGCGGTTGCTGCCGTCACCGCTGCCATACCAGCCTCAGGAGAGGCTATCGCAAGCAGAAGAGCGCCAGCAAGTGCTGCCATGGTTGCTGGTGAACGACGAGCTTGTTCTTCCATGCTTCGTGCAAGGTGGCGCTGAGTAACGTGCGCGATTTCGTGAGCAACAACGGAGGCTAACTCACTTTCAGTGCGGGCATGGAGAAAGAGACCTGAGTGCAGGGCAACGTAGCCGCCAAAAAAAGCGAAAGCGTTGATGTTGCGATCTCGGATCATGAAAAAGTGGAATGGGGTTTTTACGTCATTGGCATTCGCGACCAAACGGTGACCCAGTGAGTCGATGTACTCGTTAATAACAGGGTCATTGACGATAGGTTTGCTGGCTCTAAGCATACGCATATAGGCGTCACCATAAATCAACTCTTGATCTATCGTTAGAGTGCCTCCGGCTGCCGTACCAATATCTGGGAGGTCGGGACTATTGGCATAAACTGGCGTTGGTGTACTCAATGCAGCAGCAAGGCATAAACAAACTAGCGAGCGAGTGCGTTTTAACATACGGTTTAAAGATTCTCCAAAATACCGAGTGTGTGCTTGAGGGGCGAAATCCATTCAACATCAGCACAGACTTTATGGTCATCCTTGTGGGATGAATATGCTAGCAATAAGACCGAAGATAAACGAATTGGTTTCGTAAATTGTCAATCTAAAAGTCCTGCGCGTCTACTCTTAAATCATGTGAGAAATGCTAGCACCAGCGCAAAAAGCCGTTACAATACAACCCTATCACAAGTGCAGAGCAATACAATGGAATCCATATTACTTGATTTGCGTAAGGAACGCTGCCCTATGGCACTGTTACTTGCCAAGCGTCACGCTGCTGAGGTGTTTCCGGAAGAAACACAACAAGATCATCAGCTTGTTATTCAAGTGGTGGATAAAAGCTCTAAGCACGATATCGTGAAGTATTTGCGTAACCAAGGCTACACAGTGGATTGCCAAGCTTCTCCTGAACACTTCACTTTGACCGTATTCAATAAGGAATCTTCGTACGATGCTTGAAATGGTAAGTCGTTGGTATAAGCGACGCTTTTCAGACCCACATGCAGTGAGCCTCGTGGCGATACTGCTGTTCGGCTTTATTACAATTTACTTTTTCGGGCATTTGATTGCGCCATTGCTGGTGGCCATTGTTCTTGCATATTTACTTGAATGGCCAGTAACGCAGATGTGCCGTTTGGGTATCCCACGTACGTTTTCTGTCATTACTGTCATACTGATTTTTATTGGCTTAATGTTGATCGCGGTATTTGGTTTAGTGCCAACGATTTGGACTCAGGTGGGGAATTTAATCAACGATATTCCGAACATGTATGCTGGACTACAAAAGTTCATTGCAACCTTGCCACAACGTTACCCTGAGCTGGCGAACCTAGAAATTGTTGAAACCGTGGTGACTAACGCGAAGAACCAAGCGATTGGCTTAGGTGAGAGCGTCGTAAAAGGCTCACTGGCTTCTCTAGTGAGTTTAGCAACGCTAGCGGTTTACTTGATTCTTGTTCCATTATTGGTGTTCTTCTTACTAAAAGACAAAGATGAGATGCTCAGCATGGCAAGTGGCATCTTACCGAAGAACCGTAAGCTGGCGAACAAAGTATGGCACGAGATGAACGAACAAATCTCGAACTATATTCGTGGTAAGGTGCTGGAAATCTTGATCGTGGGTGGCGTGAGTTACGTGACTTTTGCGATTCTTGACCTGCGCTACTCTGCATTGCTTGCTGTAGCGGTGGGTTTGTCAGTGCTTATCCCGTACATCGGTGCGGCTGCGGTGACGGTTCCGGTCGCGATTGTCGGCTTGTTCCAATGGGGCTTAACGCCTCAGTTCTATTGGTTACTTGTTGCCTACGGCATTATTCAGGCGCTAGACGGTAATGTGTTGGTTCCGGTACTGTTCTCTGAAGCGGTTAACCTTCACCCAGTAGCGATCATTGTTGCCGTGTTGGTATTTGGTGGTTTGTGGGGCTTCTGGGGGGTCTTCTTCGCTATCCCATTGGCGACGCTTGTAAAAGCAGTATGGAACGCGCTACCAAGTACGGAAGAAAGCGAACCAATACAAGAATAGAAATTGAATCCAATAAAAAGCCCAGCGATCGCTGGGCTTTTTGATGTTTGATTGAAAGCTAGGTTTACGCGTTTTCTTTCAAGTAGTTCACAACCACTTCATGGTGGTCTTTGGTTTTGAACTTGTTGAACACGTGTTCGATAACACCTTCCTCATTGATCAAGAAGCTGATGCGGTGAAGACCATCGTAGACTTTACCCATAGCAAACTACCCTTGGAAATTTTTTTAGACTCAATTTTTGACGATTTCTAACAAACTCTATCTTTAACAGTGATTTAGGTTGATAATTTATCTTTTCGAACCACGATTATAGCAGTTGTCATAATTTTTTGTAAATCGGGCTGAATTAGACGTTTTTCTAAGCTCAGACTTGTCATAAAAACTAAGGCGTTACTATAAGTTGATAGTCATTCCGATGGGAGCGCTTGGTGATTACATATACACTTGTCTCCCAACTCACTTTTGGACAAAAACGTGTCAGTGATTTTGCTAATTTAGCTTATGATGAATTATTAGATGTATGGCAAAACCTTCAAATCGAGTGGCCAAATTATCTTATCCATTACATTAATTACTGACTCCCCACTCAATAATCGGCTTTTAAAGTTTGAAGTTCGCGAGCTTTCTATCAAGTTCAGGGCAATAATACGCACACTGCTTGAATGGTTAATTTAAGCACTATATATTGTGTTTATGGCTATCTCTGTGCGCATATATAGATTTGCAAACAGCGTACTGGAGAATTACGAAAAGGTTGTATCTGTATCAAAAAAGGAATAACTATATGTCTACGAGAAAGAACCAGCATGTTGTCAAGCACCCAGACGGATGGGCAGTTAAAGGCGCAGGAAACAACAAAGCGACGAAAGTTACTAAAACACAAAAGGAAGCTATTGAGAGAGCGGAAGAAATTGCCCGTAATCAACGCACTGATACCAAGATTCACGGTCGAGATGGAAAGATTAGAGCTGGCAATAGCTATGGAAACGACCCTCATCCACCGAAAGACAAGAAGTAAGGAGGAGATATGGCTATTACAGAGATGTTCCGTGATTTCTTGCAGAATTTGAAGGTCGATAATTCAGATAAGATCAGTAACCGTTACGACGAAATCACAGCCAGCCTCAACAAGAAATTTCGTGATACTGAATCTAAAAAAGCTAATAGCCTCCAAGTAGGTTCATATGGACGCTGGACAGCTATCAAAGGCATTTCTGACCTAGATATGCTGTATATCATGCCCAAAGGAAAATGGGGTCATTATGAAGATGGAAAGCAGTCCCAACTCCTCAGTGATGTTCGTAGTGCAATCAAAGCAAGATACCCGACAACTGATGTTCGCGTAGATAGACTCGTTGTTACAGTAACATATACAAACTTTCATATTGAGGTTCAGCCAGTGTTTGAACAGGATGACGGCAGTTTTAAATATCCTGATACCTATAATGGCGGAAGTTGGAAAACCACTAAACCCCGTGAAGAAATCGCAGCTATGACGGAGTTTAGTAGAGAAAAGAACAACAACTTGCGTAATTTATGCAGGATTGCCCGAGCCTGGAAGAATAAGCATGGTGTTGGTATGGGTGGGCTACTTATCGATACGCTTGCTCATAACTTTCTGAAATCTACAGACTACTATGATGACAAAGGCTTTCTTTACTATGACTATATGAGCCGAGACTTCTTTGAATACCTCTCAAAGCTCCCCAAGCAAGATCGCTTCGCTGCATTAGGTAGTGGCCAGCATGTAAAAGTGAAAAAGCAGTTTCAACGTAAGGCCAAAAAAGCTTACAAATTATGCCTTAAAGCCATTGATGCAGGTGATGCTTCTCACGATAAATGGAAGAAAGTTTATGGCTGTCCATTCCCCGCAGCAACAGCCACTAAAGCAGTTGCTGAAGCTTTCGAAAGCCGCTCCACATGGCGAAATACAGAGCAATTTATCGAAGACCTTTTCCCAATTGACATTCGCTACCCACTAAGCCTTGAGTGCGAAGTGTCTCAAAGAGGTTATAGGGAGCACTTTTTAACGGACATGCTGGCTCGCAAGCTCCCCCTCCTCGTAAATAAAAAGCTCTTGTTCACTGTTTCTGACATCCAAGTGCCAGAGCCATACCAACTTAAATGGAAAGTTCTAAATCGTGGTGCTGAAGCACAGAAAAAAGACTGTATTCGTGGTCAAATTTTAGATGACGACGGTTACAAAAGACGCAATGAATCAACCAGTTTCAAAGGTGAGCATATCGTTGAATGCTATGCCATTAAAAATGGTATCGTTGTAGCAAAAGACCGTATTCACGTCCCGATTCAATGAGACATTTATGAACAAAGATGAGCTACTAAAGAATATTGCCACAACAGGCTACAACGTCGGTTTTGGGGCTAAAAAGCACTTCGCCACTTATGACATTGTGAGCAAAACCCCTGGATTGATCAGCTTTTTCTCCATGGCATTTGGTATCTATGCTCTTGTCTTAGATGAGCTATCAACTAAATTTTTATCTGCTACATTCATCATCCTTGGCATTGTCAGCCTGTACATTGCTATGTATGACTCACAAAAAGATAAATACGAAGAAACAGGCGTAAAACTAACTCAATATTACAACAAATTGAGAGACTTATATTTTCGTGTGAAAGCAGATAGTGGCGCTGACACCTCTGCTTTTGAGCAAGAGCTATCTGATATAGAGTCTAGCTACTACAGCGGCAACATTAGTAAGCAGATACTCTTTAGCGATTGGTACGCACACTATAAGTTTTTCTGGCAACACCAGATTGAGTGGGTAGACGAGCAGAAAAATTTCTCACTACTCAGGGACAAACTACCTTTGTCTTTAACTCTTACTATCTGTGCAGCTTTAGTCGGAGGGGGCATTGTTCTGAAAAATTGGCATGCCGATCGCAATATGAGCACAGAGCAAACTCTTCCTGAAACAACCAGTACTTGCTTCTTAGTTACCGTAAAAAGTCTAGACTCGGTCAAGGCTGAGCCTCAAAGCTGTGAGATCCCACAACCAACAGAGCCAGAGCCAGAGCCAGAGCCAGAGCCAGGAGACTAATCCTGTTGCCAAAGAGTCAACAAAGGGATGAAACATTCATCCCTTTTTCTCCTGTCGTTACTACACTGATATCAATTCTGCTCTAACTGATTTTGGGGCAGAAATGAGGCAGATGAACGGTAGCAAATTATTTTATTGAGGATGGCTATGAGTGAATGTCATCATCAGCTCAGTGAAACACCTAAGCTTGTTAGAAAAGACGTCCTTGTGGGGGCGTCTTTTGGTTTGTAATGTGCGTTAATACGTTCTTTTTTATAGTGAAAGTGACGGTTTGCATCTCAAGGTATTACCAGTATAAAAATGCGGCTATATGATGAGCTCTTGGCTTCATGGGAGAAGTTCTCATCTATGGATAGCGACGATATTGAAAAGAAGAAGGTAGCGACGAGTAGTGGTGGGGGGTATAAGCCTCTTCTCGATGAAGAGTTTAACCCCAAAACACAAACGCTCGGAGAAACACTAAAGGAACTAGCTGAGCGGCAACGCTTGGCGCGCAAGGTTGAGCTTACTTATACAAAAGAAGATGAAGCCCGTTGGTCTAAAAACAGAGAAAGAGTTATTAGTGACCGACAAAAAGTTGAGGTGCCTAGTTTCGATCTCGGAGAAGCATTAGCTAATCCTGAGCTTGATGCGATTAAGCCAGTTAAGCTAGATCCAGCCTCAATGCTTGCGGATGATATTGAATCATTGACAGAGGAGGGGAAAAATTTCATCCAAAACCCTACACTGCTCGGTGCTGCATCAATGGCTGCAATTGCCATTCCGGGTAAATTTGCAGATGACCTAACGAGCTTCGTTGGTAAATACAAAGGTAAGAATATCACCCTTGATGATATGAAAATGCTCGACATTTCCTACCTAAAAAGAAGCAGAGATGAACTCAACAAGCTGAGAAAAGAATTCAACAACGGAGTGAGGTAAAACTTCCTAATAGAACTCTCCAAAGACAGCGAAGTGACAAAGAAGCTAAAAGCATTAAATGTACCTCAAGAGGAAATAAACAAACTCTCATTTGGTCGAGTCCCTGCATCTTTTGAAGTGCACCACAAACTGCCGTTAGATGATAGTGGTACAAATGATTTTTCAAACTTGGTTTTGATTAGGAAAGCTCCAGAACATGCGGCACTAACTACCTATCAAAAACAAACGACAAAAAACCTCACAGTTGGTAGTGTTGTAGAAGTTCAGTGGCCTGTGCCTGATGGCACTATTTACCCCAAGAAGTAGGGATGAAAATGTCAGATAGAGATATGTTGGAGATGCTAAAGCTCCAAAATGAAAAAGAACATCAGATGTTCGGTGTCGGTTTTTTCGTTCCTTCTGCAAATGACGCAGATGTTGAACAATGCAAAAGGAAAGTTGAAGAGCTGTTCAATCTGAAGCTAGATAGTGATTACCTTTCAATCCTAAAGGAAACAAACGGCTTCTCGTGTAATGGCTTTAACTTATATGGCAGTGAGCAAAAAAATGAACCATATTTTTTGGATGGTATTATCGATGCGAATTTGGAATTTTGGGAAGAAGAGTCGTTAAGGAAGTACTTCGCGTATAGTGAAGAGTCAACGACTAGGATAGCGTTCAACCTTTATAGCAAGGAGTTTGTTATTGTTGATAGTGTGTCGTGGGATGAGCTTTATAGTTTTGCTACCTTTTTGGAAGCATTGAGTTTTAATCTAGAAGATAGCTGTATCTTTTAACTAAATACGCCCTTCGGGCGTTTTTCCCCAGCCCCATCTTTCTCTAAAACATACAATAAAATCAGACAAATATTAACAGGCCTGTTTTCAGCATACGGAATTTATGGCCTCTTTTATTTAAGATGCGGTTCTTTAAACTCGACGTCTCTATTCGTTTTTTAACTTGCTTATATCAAGAGGAGTAAACTTAGATTATTTATGAGGCAAAGCTGTTAAGCTATAACACCCAAATTATAACTCATTGTTAATTAAGATTAAATATTTGACGTTTTTTCCCATAAAAATCAATCAGTACTTTTCGAGTATAATATTTGAAGGTTTTTTTACTTGCATAGATCAACTAGCCTTGGGGTGATATTGCAAGTTATCATATGAGTCTTGTGTAGACTATGCTAGATACCCGAACTTCAAACGATTAATTTGCTCCATAACTAATTTTACCCCCTCAGTATCATCACATACAGATGCCGGCGTACAGAACTTAAAAGCAACATTAGGCTTAGTTAGCCAAGCGATCGTTGAATCACGATTACCAAAGTAACGGTCAGCTTCGTCCAACATTTCAAGCAAAGCTGCTCTTAACTCATCAGGAGTATCGGATGTAATGCTTAATAAAGTCTCAATATCCATATCTACTTTGATCTCATACAAGTAACTCTTAACATGCTTACTCCAAGTTATAGTGTATCAGTTTCTCGATAGTGGTGTTTTGTTTTTGAAGCCACGTTTCATACTCACAGATAACGCCGATTACTATCTGTTCGCTTCATGTGAAGGGCAACCTAAGAAAGTAAATACTCTAGCTAACCTGCGACAAATGAATAACTTCTTTCGAGCTAGTTAAGATGCTCCGGTCGTAAAGATTTTGGACATAAGCTTGTTAGTAGTTTTACTAAATTAGCATTTAACGGATTATCTTGGGTATTACAAAACCTCTAGTCAGTGGCTAAATTTACTCATCAACTACAATTGGGATTAGGGAGAAACCTTGTTTGTTGGATTAGCCAGTCCTCCTTTTGGATCATATCAATCAAAAAGAAGCCGGACTCATGAGTTCGGCTTTTTTACATCTGGGCTCTATGAGTTATCAAAGAAATGATTCGAGAAGATAATAAATATTATGAATAATTCTATTACTTGTTGATTTTACGCACGTTGTTAGACGATAAACCAATTTTTTACACCTGAATGCAACTGAACTCTATTACACTAGACTCTTATTTGGCGTGTTAAGGTTAATGATGATGAATGCGGTAGAATCAATAGTAGAGTGGTCCAAGGATAAGCCCGTATGGTGGAATCTAGCACTAAAGGTTGCTCTTGAAGAAGGAGAGCTAAACCAAAACCATATCGATTTTATTTTCAATTTTGCGAAGAGTGTTGAGGGCTTGGAACCGAAACACCCAAACCATGAGCAGTTGTTATCACCGATTGATATATCGGGCTACATGGCCGAAGAAAATTCGGTTCGACTGATTAGCTTGTCTCAAGTTGAAGGTGTTGCTGCGTTAGCGGAAGATCAAAAATTAGATTTTAGAAAAGATGGATTAACTATCGTATATGGAGACAACGGGGCTGGTAAGTCGAGCTATACGTCAATTTTAAAACATGCGTGTTTGACTCGGGGAGCATTGAAACCTATTGCGGGTAATGTTTTCACTTCTGCACCTAAACCTCCTCAAGCTTTACTCACACTCGAGATTGATGACACACCGACAGAATTAACATGGAGTAATGGGGCATCAAACAATAATGCTGCCAAGTCTATTCGTGTATTCGATTCATCTTCAGCACACCACTATTTATCTAATGAAGATGCTTTAGGTTATAAACCAGTAGGTTTGAACTTAATCACAGAGCTTACAAAGGTTGTGGAAAGCATAAAAAATAGAATAAGTGAAGATGTCATGGGTGGTAACGGTTTTGTTGCTATTCCATCGTTAAATTCACAAAGTAAAGCTGCATTGTTTCTTAATCAAATTTCAGAGTTAACAAATGAAGCTGATATTGAATTGCACTGCGCAACTAAGGAAGAAATTGAATCTATAAAACCATTGCAGGACGAGCTGGTTAGTGACATGGCCAAATCGCCAGAACAAATCAGAAAGAGTTTAATTAAGCAGCGTAGTTATATTGCCCCTTTACTTGAGTCCTACAAAAGACCTATAGAAGTACTCGGTTCTAGTAATTTCGATGTGTTAAAAGGTTTAGAACTCGACTATCAAGAAAAGAAACGAGTATCTGACGCGTTGAGACAAAAGACACTAAGTGATCTACCGTTTGATAATATTGGTGATACACAATGGACTGTCCTTTGGAGAGCAGCAAAAGACTTCTTGGTAAAAGAAAATAAAGGCCAACAATTCCCTCCAACAAAAGGTGATTCCTGTCCGTTTTGCTTACAAGACATCCAAGAGACATCGGCCGACAAATTACAAGAACTCGAAGCTTTTCTTAATGATAAGGCTGCAAGAAATACAGCTGAAGCACTGAAAGCACTAACTCTGGCTAAGGTTGCCGTTAAGTCTTTGAGTTTGAATATTGCCCAATTTGAAGGTGTATTGAACGACCTTGACATAATAAAACCTGGGTTAAAAGTTGGGCTTGAGGAATTAAACCAGAATTTAGTAAACAGGCAGACTGTTTTATCAGGTTCCGTGCTACCCGAGTCGTTAGACGGAGTTAGCTTGTCTCATTTCCAAGCATTGCGGGAAATAGATAAAGATCTGTTCACGCAAATCGGAGAACTTGAACAGCAAAGCAGTAACAACGAATTTGTGGCTAAGAAACAAGCAAGACTGACCGAATTAACAGATCGAGCCTACATTGCCAAACACAAAGCAAACATCATAACTAACGTAAGACGGTCAAAAACAGTAGCTAAGTTAAATGAGATCTCAAGTCAGTGCGCTACGAGAAGTATATCAACGTTGTCAGCTAGGATTTATTCACAAGGTGTTATAGAGCCACTAAAAGAGTCTTTTGTGAAAGAGCTTAAATCCTTTGGTTTTAATAGATTTGACATCAAAGTTAAAACTAGAAATAAAGCCGGACAACAGCAATTTAAATTAGAGCTAGCCAACTCAAACGAATCTGTTGTTGGTAAAGTTGCTAGTGAAGGTGAACAAAGGTGTATTGCAATTGCGAGCTTTTTATCAGAAATGAAAGCTGACTCTAGAAGATCTGCTGTTCTATTTGATGATCCAGTGAACTCGCTTAGCCATCAATGGAGTGCAAAAGTCGCAAAAAGATTAGTAGAGGAATCACTAGAACGCCAAGTCATTGTGTTTACTCACGACATAGTATTCTACAAGCTACTACTAGAAGCTTCAGATAGCCTAAAGCAAGATAAGGTCAATTGCATCAGCCTAGAAAGATCTAGAAGTAACTCCGGCCTTGTAAGAACCAATCCTCCGTGGGATGCGCTTCCTACATCGAAGCGAATTGGAGTTTTAACTACTAAGCTCCAAAAACTTCGAAAGATTGATGAGACAGGAACAGAGACTGAATTTAGAGAAGCTGCTGCGGTTTTCTATAGTTTTCTGCGTGAAGCATGGGAGCGATTGGTTGAAGAGAAACTATTAAATAAAGTCGTTAATAGGTTCGAAAGAGGTGTGCATCTGCAAAGATTAAATCGAGTAGACGATATTACTAATGTTGATTTAGAGCGTATTCACCTTGCGTATGATAAATGCTGTATCGACTTTGTTGGTCACGACACAGCCGCAGGTATACGTCCTTGTCCAACGATCGATGAAGTAGTAGCCGATTTTGATGAAATTAAAGATTACCTCAAACATCTACAAACAGATCGAAAAAGAACTTAAGACTAGTTAACACTGAAGGAAAGGTGGAATTTACCCCCGTGATACATCACGGGGATTAACCGCATGATAAGAATGGATAACTTTTAGTATGGCAAAAGCTTATTAACAGGATGCGAATGAGTAAAAGATCTAAGCAACTTCGGGGCAAAAATGAGCTAGCCAAGTATGCTTAAGGGCTAACTCAGCATCGAGTTGGCTACTCAGTGAACATGTCAGCCTGAAACTCTGCTTTCTTGTTATGCAGGCCACGGTCTTCCAGCCAAGAGTAGAAACGACTTCGAGATACTTCTACCCCTTTGTCACTAAGCTTCCTTAAAATTTCTGCCTTTGACTTGTCAGAATCAAGCATATTCAAAATGAACGCAGTATGCTCATCAAGCTTGGATCTAACCTTCTGTCCCTTCTGGCGGCCAGATGATAGTCCTTTGGCCTTACGTTTAGCATGACCTGCCTTGGCTCGATCAGAGCGCTTCTGGGCCTCGACGGCACTGGCAAAGGACTGCCCAATAACAGTAAAAATGATTTCTGCATTATCAACGTTTTCTGAGTTAATGATGGTGTCACTGTATGCCAAATGCAGTTCACCGTAGGAGGCTATCTGGCCTATAGCGCCGACCAACTCCATCACCTTATGGCGACCCAGCCGAGTGATATCCGATACGATGATGTTTTGTTGCGAGGTGATGAGGGAATATAACTTCCGCTCACCCAGTTCTGTCTTGGTGGCAGACACATGCTCTTCGATCCAATCTGATATTTGGATACCATGTTTAGCGGCGTAAGCCTTGATAGCTTCTCTTTGAGATTCACCATCGGCTCTCTGTGAATCTGATACTCGAATGTAACCAATCATGCCTGCCCCCAAGTCGAAGAGTTAATAGTTCATGGACGGTTATTTGCTGTTTAGGTAGTCCAATACAACTTCATGGTGATCTTTGGTTTTGAACTTGTTGAATACATGCTCAAGGTTGCCAGACTCATCAATCAGGAAGCTTGTTCTTACAACGCCCATGTTTTCACGACCCATGAACTTCTACCCTTGGAAATTTCATGAGACAAAAAATTTGACGATTATTGATAAATTTTATCTTTAACAGTGGGTTAGGTTAATAATTTCTCTTTTTGAACCTCAATTATAGCAGTTGTCATGATTTTTTGTAAATCGGGCTGATTTTGGCGCTTTTCCAAGGCTTTGTTGCGTAATTCGATGGAACTAAATCAAGAAGCTACGATC
>NZ_CAWMYL010000107.1:0-719 GCF_963871815.1 Vibrio sp. L85 | reverse complement strand
AGGTGCACCCAAAACAGAGAGAATCAACGAACAACACTAAGCAGAATGGCCATTCATCTTAGTGCGACAAGGAAGGTAATACCTGTTTAGTTGATGAGTTTTGGGTGCGATAGGAGTATATCAGAGAAATGAGTTTTGGCTAGCGGTTGGGTGATGGAGTAGATGTCGTGAGTAATGTTATTGCAGATCTTTTAGCCGCAATGTATTCATTTTGTCTGAATAGTTGGCAAACTCATCGGAAGGTGCACCAATGGCGTGGTAAAACAGGTCAATACAAGATTGCAGATTGTGCAAAGCCTTATCATGCCCAGAAAGAGAATGGGGAGCACGAATAGAAAGAGCATCATGGGTGATTTGTAATATCTCTTCGAGCGCATTTTTATTGAGGTTGTCGTTGTAGCGACAATCGAGCAAAGCGCCGGCCATGATGTTGATAGCAAAAAACGCCATACTATTGAGTTCTCGATACGCTTCCTTGTGCAACAAAGAGGTCGGTATATTGGTTAGTCGCTTGGTCGTTTCTTGATTAACGTTTTTCCAATACCGATTATTCACAGTGCTGCCACGAGTAAAGTGCGCGACGAACGTATCTTCCCAGTATGGTATATCGACGAAGTGGCGTTTTAGTTCTTCTATACACCAGTTGACGTCTTGTTCAAATTGAGGCGTATCAATGTGTTTTTTCATTTTCTTTCCTTATGCAAGGCAAATTGCCGCTG
>NZ_CAWMYL010000106.1:0-647 GCF_963871815.1 Vibrio sp. L85 | reverse complement strand
ACAAGAACTTTTCTTTTTCGCGCCAGCTCTGCACCTAAGTTTACAAGAGTAGTCGTTTTCCCAACTCCGCCTTTTTGGTTTGCTGCACTAATAACTTTAGTTTTCATAATGAACCTTCCGATGTATTACATGTGTAATACATAAAATATCGAACAATTGGGCAAACGTCAATGTATTACATGTGTAATACACATATAATAAATATTTCAGACCCCTTTAATGACGACTGATCATCGACATCGTCATAATCCATTACCGTGTATGCCTTCCACCCTTGGCAAACCTCATATTCATTTGCCGGAGAGTCAATAAACAAGCCGTACTTTGTTTGATTTCCTCAATCAGGACTGTTTAGTGCCTTTATCCAACCGCTACACTTTGTGTATTACACATGTAATACACAAAGTGTAGCGGTTGAGAAAGCATCAATCTTTTTTTAGGTAAAAAAGCACGAATTAACTAGCAAACTTGTTCAATATGACAGGTGCAGTAACTATTTAAAGTTAATATCGTTTTCTCCTTAAAATTCTTAAAGGAAAAACCATGAGCGCAACAACGTATCTAACTATTGAAATTACCAGATTGCGACAACAAGTGAGCAAATAGAGCGTTCAGCTCCAGTGGAAAAGCATTACGGCACGAAAAAG
>NZ_CAWMYL010000105.1:0-344 GCF_963871815.1 Vibrio sp. L85 | reverse complement strand
AAAGCCCCTATCTGCAAGGATATCGCTTCAATCCTGAACGCCTCCGCTCATTTCATTCACTGTGCCTCGTCGTACCTCCTCGTTACCTTTCACTGCCTGACATTAAGTTCGAGTAAGGACTGGTTTTTTTATGCGCCGATTTTCCTTTCTACTCGCATCACGTTACGGGCTCGCAAGCTGTTTAACCTTCTCTCTCCACAACCTGTTTTGCAAGGGAGGCTTCGCGCTGTATCCCTAGAGCAGCAAGCTGCTAAGGGCTACTCGCCCCTTGTCAAACCAGAGCGATGGAGAGAGTACGGACAGCTAAGCGGCTCCGGAAAGTGATACTCAAACAAAAAGGAAAC
>NZ_CAWMYL010000104.1:0-229 GCF_963871815.1 Vibrio sp. L85 | reverse complement strand
TTTACCACCACTGCTGTATTGAGAAGGGGTTAAGCCCAACCAAGCCGCCAATTGGCGACCATTATTGAATTCTTTTCCATCTGCGATTGCACAGACCAAAGCGCTAGCGGTCATCGCACCAACCCCTTTTAACTTCATCAACTGTTGGCATCGCTCATCTTGCTCTGCCGTTGTCTTAATAAGTCGATCAAACTTCAGAAGCTTACGTTCGATGTTATCCATATGAAGA
>NZ_CAWMYL010000103.1:0-477 GCF_963871815.1 Vibrio sp. L85 | reverse complement strand
TATGTCAGGCTATCGATTGTGTGATAAACAGATTTGGATCATTACCGAGTGGGATCGCAGCGTGACGACGGTATTATTACCGCATGAATACTAATCACAAAATCAACTAAAACCAAATCCAGTCAATGACTGGATTTGGTTTTAGTTGATTTTGTGATTTTTCGTTTAAGTTTTAAAAATCGACTCGCACTTATTCATAATAAACGATGAGGCTAAAGCGAGTATAGGTGTGATATGAATAAGTGCTCGCTGATCACGCTGTTTTTTTCTTTGTCATCCGACTATAACCCTCATTTTGTGTTGTCAGTATTGTGGAACCATCACAATAATAATGAGCTTGTTTTTATTATCGAGTCATTAAGGTCTAGCAGGATGGAGGGTATTTTGTGGTATGGTGAATTCTGAACCTTTCTTTAGATTTCTATTATACTGCTATCGTGCTTCTTACTCACTTCGTGAGCGCATTCTCTACTCGTC
>NZ_CAWMYL010000102.1:0-367 GCF_963871815.1 Vibrio sp. L85 | reverse complement strand
TTATGCCGCTGAGTAACCGCAACCCACGTGATCGCAGTGCAGAATTTGCTCATCATCTTCGTTTCCATGAATCACTCGAATCTCGATTGTGTCGTTTACACATTCGTGTATTGTGCTTTGGAAAAATTCCAGACAAGTATTTTGCTGCGTATGAAAAATACCAGCGTGAAGGTCAAGATGAGATGCGCCTTAAAGTTCATGAGCGCGATTCATTAGAAGTGATCCTGGCATACTTGGAAGAGTATGGTTTACCTCAATGTAAGAAGAACGGTAAGCCGATGAAGTGGTTCACCTACTTTCAGATGCGTATCTTGCTGGCGTTTTGTGATTTCATCGATGATCCACGTCGATGCCACCAGGGGCGTTT
>NZ_CAWMYL010000101.1:0-1692 GCF_963871815.1 Vibrio sp. L85 | reverse complement strand
CGGGTTAGGGTGTTCGATAGGGCATTTAAGTCTGACTGGCTTTGCATCACGCTGGCACCCAGAGACTTGGTGTTGCTGGCGTTAATCGCAAAGTCATGCGCAAACTGTTCAACCGACGTGCGCGTGTCTTTGTTATCCACTTGCGTGCCAGCATTGGTGATGGCATTGGCGCCATCGGTGTATTGTTTGGTCGCTTGCTCAAGCTGCTGCTTTTGCTTACTACTCATGTTGCTGTAGGCGGTGCGCTCTTCATCTGACCATTTCACGCCAGCGTTGGCACTGCCGCCCAATGGTCCAAGTTTGCCTCCTATGCTGACGTCCACACCGGCATAAGCACTTTGCAAGTAAGCTTGCGATTGGTCTTTCGTCCAGCCCGTTTGCTTGCTGACATTGTCAATGGCGCTTTGCATGTTGCTCATGCCCTGACTGACTTGGGTATTAAAGCCGCTAGAGCTGCCTTCACCGTAAGAGAGGTTTTTACCCACGCTGTCATGCCAGCGGTCGCTCAGCGATGCGCCAGCCTGAATACTTTGTCCCAATTGGGTGCTTTGTTGTGTTAGGTTTTGCTCAGTCTGGGTTCGGGCATTAGCAACGCTTTCTTGCAACATGGCAGAGGTATTGGTGGAGATATTACCTCTGCTGACCGTTTGTGTGCTGTCGTAGGTAGTGCGCCCATCGGCGTGTTGTGTGGTCACCGAACCGTCTTGATTTTGGGTATAGCTGTGTCCTTGGTTGGTGAGTGTGTTTGTGTCAAATTTATTCGCATGGGTGTTGTTCATGTTGTGGTTATCAATTTGCATACTGCCAAAATCCAAATTACCGGTTGAGGCTGCCGCGCTCGCTCTGGCGTTGGTTGAGTTAATCATGCTTGATAGTTGGTAGTTCATGCTTGACATGACCGATTGCCCGCCTTTGAGTATTCCCCCGGCGATTAACGGTACCCCTATCATCAAGATACCGGTCATCCATGCAAAGCGGCTGTGAAGTTCATCGGCTGCGTTGGCATTGGAGAGAACCAGTCCACCAAATTTACCGGAGACATCGGTGGAGAGAGATTCTAGCCCCCACAGTTGGAAGCCATTGATGATGGCAAAGAGCGCTGGCCATGTCGCCAGAAAGGCAAACGTTCCAAAGTAGTTTTTCAACACCATCATGGTTAAGCCAGGAATGACCGCTGCACCTGCAACAAAAAAGCCTAAGCAAGCAAACAGCATAAACAGCATGGTATGGAGCATGGGTAAATATTCCCTCGCCATCAATCCCAGTGACGCCCACATCGATGTGGTTTGCAGTTTGTTGGTGGTATAGGCGTAGTTGAGCGCCGCTTGAGTGGGATCAAGACTGTCAAGGTTGTAGCGCAGCTCGTTCATCAGCATGTTTTGTTTGATGGTGTTGGAGGCGCTGGTGCTGATGGCAAAAAACTTGTTGTAGCTACGCTTGAGCGATTGCACGATTTGGGGTTTGTAGCGATTGGCTTCTTTACCGAGTAAGTGGTGTGCTAACAAGGTGACGTTTTCGTTAGCGGCAGCATTAAAACGCTGTTTTACTATTGGGTAGGCTTCTTCACACAGCTTGTAGCTGCTTCGACCGCCGCCTTCGTCAAGGTAAAGCGCACGCAGTGGACTTTGCTTAATGCCATCAAGAAAAGTAAAGATATCAGGGGCGGCAAAGAGTTCATCCCAGGTGTATTTG
>NZ_CAWMYL010000100.1:0-573 GCF_963871815.1 Vibrio sp. L85 | reverse complement strand
CAGGTCAGAAAAGACCTGACGCTCCAACTGAATCAACTTACCAGTAATGAACTTAACGTCTTTCTGGACAACATAATCACTACTAAAGACGACGGGCTGAGTCTGAGCCATCTCAGGGGTGGTGCCAAAAGTCTGACCGTGCCTGAGCTTAAAAAAGAGCTCGCCATTTACCACCGGTTAGCACCATGGCACACGCAAATAAATGACGTTGTGGACAGGCTCAATCTGTCGCTAAAAAATCGACAACACTTCAGCGGCCTTATTGATTACTACGGCAGTAAAGTGCGGCGCTTCAAACGCTCACAGCAGCACCTGTGGTTACTGTGTCATCTGACAGAGCGCATGCAACTTGCACTGGAGCGCCTGACGGATGGGTTTGTTTACCATATCCGAAAACAACAGGAAGCCGCCAACGCCTTTGCACAACAAGCAGTGTTCCTGTCCTGGCAGTCAGCTGCGGACAATGTCACGAAAGCGGCAGAGCTACTTCACCTGTTTGTTGACGAGAATATTGATGACAATCAGCCCTTCTCAGTAGTCAGACAACAGGCATTGAAGGTCATGAATGACAGG
>NZ_CAWMYL010000099.1:0-232 GCF_963871815.1 Vibrio sp. L85 | reverse complement strand
GAACCAAAACCGATGATAGTTTTAGTACAGATAAGTGTAGGGCGTGGATCTGCTTTCGCAGCGATGATTGCTGCGTTAATCGCTTCAGAGTCATGACCATCTACAGCAGGGATTACGTGCCAGCCGTAAGATTCAAAACGCTTAGGCGTGTCGTCAGAGAACCAACCTTCAACGTGACCATCGATAGAGATGCCGTTGTCATCCCAGAATGCGATCAGTTTGCCAAGACCTA
>NZ_CAWMYL010000098.1:0-9989 GCF_963871815.1 Vibrio sp. L85 | reverse complement strand
TTCACACTTAGTCATAATGTCACCTGTTTTAGTATCGAGATGATCATATATCACTTCTTAATCAGGTGGTCAAATTCACAGTACCACTACATCCTGTTTAGATACCCACTGCTGCCAACCAAAGAGTGATTGCTCATAGAAACGTACAAACATCCCCCTCTTTTATGCCAACAATACGTTGACTGCTTTCAACCAATGCTAATTTAGTTTCAATATTCACTTATCTTCCCCCTTTTAAAAGTGCCAGGTGTAACTCTGGCACTTCAAAAATTAAAACGTTAAACTCTAAACGCTCAACTTTAAGGGTTTGAGACGCAGGATGCGTAGTTCGCGCTGCCCGGATCGTAGTTGCGGACGCGACCATTGACGAGGCTCACGAGGTAATAGTCCAAACCATAAGGTGTAGCTGACCAATAGTTGATGAGGGTCGGCCAGCCGCGCGAGGTAAACATTCTGCCATATGTATCGTGCAGTTCCACTTGTAGCTCGTCTTTTGTTGCTAAGCGCCAGTTAGTTCGTCCGCCGATACCGTTGGCGTTGTAGGTAGCACACAGTGCATTTGCGTCATTCCAATTGAATTTGTAAAAATCACCAGCTGGACCGTAAGTTCCGTTTTCAGTATAAGTACCGTTTGTAGCACTACCGCCAATGCTGTCTAGGTAGGCCTCTGAGGGTGAATTGGTAAACAACTTACCACTACCTGTATCGAAGATATCAATACATGGACCAGCTAAGTCACACACAGTGACAGTTACCGTATCACTGGTGATGCCATCCTTTTGGGCTATGAGTTCAGCGTCACCTTTAGTGTTTCCCGTTACTAAACCAGAAGCGGATACCTCTGCAATTGTTGGGTCTCCAACAATATCCCACGACACAGAATCACTGACGTCACTTTCGGCTCCATCATCGTATTTAGCTACCGCAACCAGCTGTTGTGTGCGACCTACTAACACCGAAATCGGTGAGGGTGTTACTGTAATTTCAACAACCACAGCGTCTACTGGTGGCTGAGGTTTAGAATTGAAAGCTCCTTCTGAATTACAACCGGTTAATAGCATTAATAGTGGAAAAATAACTATTGCAAATAGAGATTTAAAATATTTATTCATAGTAATACGACCTATTCTTGAAACTGGAAGCAGGAAGCAGGAAGCAGGAAGCTGGGAACGGAGATTTCAATTCGGCGATTTTGAGTTCGCCCTTATGCAGTATTGTTGTTTGCAACAGGTTGAATTTCTCCTTAATCCTGCCACTTATGGCTCTCAATTCAACCAGCTTATTAAGGACTGCTTGAGTACGATGCTTGGAAATCTTTTTACCATAAAGTGCAAGATAAGGGAACTAAAAGTCTCCTTACCTTTGAATGAACGACCTAAATCAAAGATAATTCAATTGGTTATGTTTGATTTTTTGGTCATGATTCAATAGAGCGTAGCTCACTCAGGCGGCTATGCCGCTGATTCAAGATATCACTCGTGACCTGACAACACATTTGATTGAACGGGCATTATACCTTCCAAAACAGTAATAAAATTATTGATTTGGATGAGCTAATTGCTGATCTGAAACTGGAATAACGGAAAAATCTGGGGTTCCGGCGTAGAACCCCTATTTATGGTTGTTTATCGATATGAGTACTGAACGTATCCGTTGGAGAAGACCCAACGCCTCCCGTTCGACCAGTACACTTCAGACTCTTGGACACATTGACCGCTTTGGTTAACAAAGCCTACGCCGTACAACGTACCTGGTTGGTTTAATGAACACAAATTGGCATCGCTACCCGATTTGGCTTTCACGAGCTCACCAATTTGCTCGCGATTACTCAAAGATAGCCATTCAAACTGATTTAACTCTGAGAGCATCGGGCGCTCACCATGGCTATCACGTACAGTGATTTCACTGCCTCCGGTACATTTATATCCTCCCTCGCTCTGTTGCTCAACGAAACCATAGACGATCTTTGTGCTTTCGTTGATTGACATTGGGAAGCGGCAAAGATAGGGTTTGTCATCCCCTTTGCGCAGTGTTGCTAGGCTCGCTTGTTCGACTTTGCTCAACTGAGAGTGATCAAACCCTTCTGGTGCGTTAAACCAACCAGATGGTATTGTTAACTCACTTGCTTGATAGCCAAATTCTTGACCAATAATTACCGGTCCAACCAAAGCTTCGATTGCCGGGTTATAATCGACTTCTAGTGCGTCGAGTTGCTTTTTTTCACCATTTAGTTGTTGGCAGCTCACGCTGACAAAGCTCGGCGGATTATCCAAAGCAACATTAATGTGGAACTTATTGCTCTGGGTAAGATCATATCGGTCGCCATGTACCGCAATGCTTTGAGTCGTGCCATTTTCAAACTCGATATCCACCTGACACTGACGACTCGCTTTGAACACATGAACTTTGCTATTGTTGGGTTTTAAACCATAACTCCAGATAGCGTTGTTGGTGTGCTTGATGCCATCAAGTTGGCGACACTTGCCGTCTTCCACATAACCAGCACCGTCATGTGAGCCGCCTACTGTGGCTAAGCTACACAGTTCTCGCTCACCCAGTTCTGGTGTCGGTTGGTAAGTGACAGGTCCGCTTGCCGCAGAGAAACTGGAGAGTAATTGGTACTGATCTGTTTCTGAGGTAGAAATTTTGCGCCACGCATTATCGAAACGCCATTTCATGTCGTCCGAGGTTTGACAAACGTTGCCATTTTCGTAACCAATCAAAGTGACTCGGTTGCTAAACTGATCGTTGGTCTGATACTGACAAAGAAGTTGTTGTTGATCATCAATCCGGATCGTTTGCCACTCAGTATTCAGTCTGTCAGCTTGGCTTAGGGTAGAGATATCTTGCCAGCCTTGCAGTATGTCGTGATTATAGAGCTCTGGTGCAGGCAGATCGAATACGTGACCATAGTTACTGTAGGTCAGTGGGTAGACTTGGCTTGGGTACTTCCCTGTTGGATCGTAGATGCCCAAGATTGTCGCCACAGGAACACCTGCGGCTATCGGTGGTGTAAAATTAACGTCAGCTGCGACTGTGCGTTGCTGCGCTTGATTCCAACGGCTATAGCCAGTTGGGCTCAGTGTGTCGATACGCTGAGAGCTATTCAACCATTGTTGGGTTTTAAGTGTGCCTGCAGGATGATCATGGGTATAACTGCTGATTGGACCGTTAAATGCGGTATTACCCCCCGCTTGAGAATCATTGGTAAAAGTAAACTCACCTGCAAATGGTGGAACAATTTGACCAGCCCATTCCATGGTTTTGACTTCACCCTTCCAAAGCATGTTGCCAATAAAGCGGTTGTAAAGAGCATCCCATCCCCAGCCGGTCGTCTCATCATGAATAGAGGCGAGATGTGGGTGATGACCACGGCCAAAGTTGTGGGCTAACTCGTGTGACCATTCATTACCCGTGCTGTTGCGGAGCGTCACCATACCGCCGCCGCCACTCAAACCATGAGTTACGATCCCGTTGGTGTAAGCACCAATACTATTGTGAGAGGTAATGATGTTAGTGCGTCGCGCATAGGTTCCCGTGATACCGGCGCTATCCGGAATACCAAAGTTGGCGTTGTTGATGCCCATGGAAATCAGCGCCTTACCAATGGCACCACGCATATCGCCAACGTACACTCCACCTTTATCGTCACTACGCTCAGTGTAAACTTTGCCGTTTGGCAATGTCACTTTTGTCAGGTGCAATGGTGTATAATCCACCATTACCAGTTTAGACGCAGGGATTTTTTGGAAATAATCCGGCGCAAGCTTATGCATTTCCTTGATCATGCTGTATTGATTGCGCGGAGGCGTTAACATACCAATGTCGATGTTATTGATGACCAGCTCTGGTGCTCCGCCAAAGGTCAAATCTGTTTCAGCAAGCTCTCCGATGCGACCAAAGTTATCGGTTAAACGCAGCGAGAGACCTGGCTGCATCCAACGCCAGTTGATTGGGGTGCTCCATGCATGGTGTGAGAACACGACTGTGCTACGATCGGCTGCGACTTGATCGGTGGCGGGCTGCGCTGTAGGTGGATTCATTGCTACCTTATCGACCACTACGCCGTCTTGCAGGATTTCTAACCACAGGTGGTTGGTCGAATAAGCTTGAGGAGTGATCAGCAACAACGCATTGCGTGACATCACCAGTTCCGGCCGGCGATTCTCCGTGTTGGTATTGGGTGTCACACTTGTATGCGTTTGCGCAAAGTTTACGTGTGCAGAGAGATTGCCTGAGAGGTGGTTATCCGCTTGGCGTGTGTCATTGTAGGCCAGACGTACAGGCAAAGTGGTGAACGTCATCGATTGGCTGTCACAATCGAGAATATTACAACTTGTTAACTCAACCTCGTACTGCGTTTCCGGAGTTAAATGGGCAATGTAAAAATTAGGACCGGTAGCGGTGTAGTTTACCGTGATCGGGGGTTCGCCTTGCGGACGCGATGTCAGGGCAATCTTGTATTCCGCATCCGTTGGGTTGTTCCACACCAGTTGTACGCCCACATCAGAAACAGACGCGGCTTTTAACTCAGTGACTTCGGGTACTGACAAATCGCCACAGCCGCTGGTTACGGTGCGCATAACCATTTCATTTTTCCAAGCATAGCTGCCATCTGGGCGTTGAGATCCTCGGGCTGCGGGAATGTACTCAACAAAGCAGCCTGAGTCATCAAGATTCATTACACCAAGTTCTTTATGCTGCAAATAGAACCCACCATTGTACGAAATCCATTCCCAATCTTCATTCACGAAAGGGAAAGCGGTGTTGTATTCTCCATTGGTGTTGAACAGCGGAAACTTGGGAAAATTTTCGTGGTTGAGCCAATATTGTTTACCTTGATATTGCAGATAACGACGCTCTTCTTTGCCGATCACAACATTGCTTGGATCGTTGGCCAAGTGTTGCATCTTATACAACTGGTTTTTAACGTGTTCACCGAGTGGCACTAATGCCGACTGGTCGGCGAGCGCAAATTGACTGACAAGTGCCGCGCTGATCCACAGGACGAATGGAGATAGTTTCATAGATTCCCTTTTTATTGTTAGCCCTAAACCACCTACTGCAGTAGGTGGTTAGCATTCATTTCGGCTATGCCTTAATATCAAAGCTGTTTACGTTTGTTCCGTATTTATCAGAAGCTAACTGAAGTAAAGAAATTGTAGCTCTTCAACAAACTCAATGGCTTTGCTTAGCTTCTGCTTTTTAACGACGTCATAAACTTAGTAACGAATAAGCTAAGTGAGACTGTAATGCTAAATCTAGATTCATACCTATGTCCCCTTTTAGAGGGCTCACACAAAGCCACATTCTAAAGAAGGTGGTAATTTACATTTATTATTGTTTGATTTTTATGCAAGTGCGCAGGTTTATTTTGAACCGGCGGCATAGCCGCCGGTTCGCGATCTCGTGGGGAGTCTAGTTCAAATGGTAAGCGCGCAATTAACCCCACATTCTAATCCCAGCAAGACTTTCACAACCCCCCTCTGGCAGGATTGTTGTCACTGTTAAAAATTAACCAGTTAGAGCGTAAGTAGAATTCATTTGTCTCGTTATTCTCCGGAAAGAAAAGAAGCCATACTCAAGAAACTGTTGCCGCCATATCCTCGCTCCATTTCGGAAGTGGCGAAAGAAGAAGGCGTCCCTGAAGCGACACTGTACAATTGGCGTAAAACATTGAGAGATAAAGGGACCGCAGTGCCTAGTAAGAAAACATCGCCAGAACAATGGTCTGCACAAACGAAGCTCGCTGTCGTTGCTGAAACCTACACGATGACCGAGCATGAACTCAGTACGTACTGTCGTTCAAAGGGGCTCTACCCAGAGCAGATTCACACTTGGCGTGAAGAGTGTTTACACGGTTTTAGGTCATCGAAGGAAAAAGACGCTGAAGCGAAACAGCAGTCTCGAGCGGACAAACTAGAGATCAAAGCTCTGAAAAAAGAGCTTCGATATAAAGAGAAAGCCTTAGCCGAAACCAGTACGCTATTAGTTCTGCGAAAAAAGCTGAGAGCCTTTTACGGGGAAGAGGACGAGGTCGATTAACGTCAACCAGTGAAAGGCAAGAACTGATAAGTCTTATACATGAAGCGGTCGACAACGGCAGTCGTCTGCCGAATGCATGCTTGGAAACGGAAATCGACCTAAGAACATATCGAAGGTGGTATCAAGGCGGAGAAGTCCAAGAAGATCAGCGCCCACTGGTCGTTCGCCCAGAACCAGCTAATAAGTTAACGGATAAAGAAAGGTCAGCCATATTGGACGTATGCAACGCGCCTGAATACGCCGCCCTTCCTCCAACACAAATCGTCCCTACGTTACTTGATAAGGGAGTTTACTTAGGCTCAGAGTCTACGTTTTATCGAACCTTAAGACAGGCAGGTCAGGTTGAGCAGCGAGGACGTCAACGTGCACGTAAGAAAGTGGCAAGGCCGAGCAGCTATACTGCGACAGCACCGAAACAGGTGCTGACGTGGGATATCACTTACTTACCAGCCGCGGTGAGAGGCCAGCACTACTATCTGTACCTTATTGAAGACATCTACAGTCGAAAAATCGTTGGCTATGAAGTCTATGAGCAAGAGAGTGGTGAAAAAGCGTCTCAGCTCTTGCAGCGAACGCTCATGCGAGAGCAATGCTTTAATCAAGCGCTTGTGCTTCACTCGGATAACGGGAGTGCGATGAAGTCTTCAACGATGAAAGCCAAGATGGAAGAGCTTGGTGTGACGTCGTCTTACAGTCGCCCACGAGTGAGCGATGATAACCCCTATGTAGAATCGTTGTTCAGGACGTTAAAATACGTCCCGAGTTGGCCGTCGAAAGGCTTTGCAAGCTTAGAAGATAGCAGAGCTTGGGTAGACAGGTTCGTAGAGTGGTACAACAATGAGCATAAACATCGAGGACTGAACTACGTGACGCCATCAGAAAGACATGCGGGTAAAGATAGTGAGCTCTTACAAAAAAGAGCGGCGGTCCTAGAGGTACGCCGAGAGCAAAATCCTGAACGTTGGTCAGGAGAAATCAGAAACTGCGAACCAGTTGGTGACGTTCATCTAAATCCAGAAAAAGAAGTTGCTTAATTAACAAGCAACCAGTGACAACTATCTTGAAAAACGCTGCAACGCTAGCGCATCAATTCAGAAACAACACTACAACAAACTAGACATGACGGATTGAATTACCTTCAAATTAACTCGCTCTTTCAAAGGTAAACAAACTTTAAGCTTCCTTACCTTTTAAATTGAGCTTGAGATGTTACAACGCTCAAGTGGGGGAAATCATGGCGAATGTCAAAGCTATAAACAAAGTCATAGGACTAGGTATGCCCGTCAGAAACTAACGGCTAGTCGTATATGGCATTGTTGCTCAAGCTGATTTGATCAACAACGCCCAGTAATTACATCAATCCAAGTGACACCTGCAAATGCATCTTTAGCAAAAGGTCAAAGATAGTCATCGCGAATTAAAGTTGAGAGTGTCCCGAATTCTGTGTAACTGTCTAAACTTAAGCCTTAAAGGCTAAGGATGGACAATATGGATAAGAAAGCACTTGAAGCTTTTGCTCGTGAAGCAGCAAAGTCAATTAAGACTGAATCTGATCTTGATGACTTCCGAAAAATGTTAACCAAGGTGACCGTTGAAACGGCGTTAAACGCTGAACTCGATGAGCACCTTGGATATCAAAAACACCAATCAAGAACCAGCTCCAACTCCCGCAATGGCTACTCGGGTAAATCAATCATCACCGATGATGGAGAGGTCGATATCGACGTCCCTCGCGACCGTGAAGCGAGCTTTGAACCTCAACTCGTCCGCAAGCACCAAACTCGATTCCAATCCATGGACGACAAGATATTGAGCCTTTACGCGAAAGGCATGACCACACGTGAAATCGTCGCAACGTTCAAGGAAATGTATGATGCTGATGTCTCGCCAACGCTGATATCAAAAGTCACCGACTCGGTGCTTGAGCAAGTGATTGAATGGCAGTCGCGACCCCTCGACGAAATTTACCCTATCGTCTATCTCGATTGCATCGTGGTTAAGGTGCGTCAAGACAAGCAAGTCATCAACAAAGCCGTCTATCTTGCGTTGGGCGTCAACATGGAAGGCCAAAAAGAACTGCTCGGTATGTGGCTCTCTGAAACGGAAGGGACCAAGTTCTGGCTTAACGTGCTGACTGAGCTTCAAAACCGTGGGGTAAAAGACATCCTTATCGCTTGCGTTGACGGACTCAAGGGCTTTCCTGACGCCATTAACACTGCGTTCCCAGAGACGCAAATACAGCTCTGTATCGTCCACATGGTGCGAAACTCGGTCAAATACGTCCCTTGGAAAGACTACAAAGCGGTGACGACTGACCTGAAGAAAATCTACCAATCAGCCACAGAAGATGAGGCACTGCTGGCTCTAGAGCAGTTCTCTGACCGATGGGATAGTAAGTATCCTCAAATCAGTCGCTCCTGGACAACACATTGGGACAACCTCAACACCCTGTTTAACTACCCAGAGGATATTCGCCGAGCGATTTACACGACTAACGCCATTGAATCCCTCAACAGCGTTATTAGAAAAGCGATCAAGAAGCGCAAGCTCTTCCCAACGGATGAATCAGCTAGAAAGGTGATCTACCTGGCTATCCGAGATGCTTCCAAGAAGTGGACGATGCCGATTAGAAACTGGCGACAAGCTCTAAACCGCTTTATGATTATGTTCGAAGACCGACTCACTGAATACATGTAACCCCGACAGTTACACAGAATTATTTACAGGGTCTTAAAGTTTTTTCTTTCGTCAGAAAAACTTTTAGATCAATAAATTCAATCATCTTGCTCAACAAAATATAAGTAATTCATGTCAACTATTCTGATTTTGAGAAATTATTAACCGTATTGCTATTGCCTTTAAGCGATGGGAAATCAATACCATGTGATGAAATGCATTCTATCGACAGCTTGAACTCTTCAAAAGCTTCATCAAAATCGCCATTCTCATTTGCATTAGCTAACTTATAAATAGCTTCATCAGATTTGCATTTTTCTGCCAATTTTTCTCGAATTTGTTGAGGAACAACATCCCCGTCACGGTAATGCCATGAGTACTGAGTTTCAGCATGAATGACAACTGATACACACAACAAACTCATCAAAGCCAGAAGGTTTATATTATTACATATCATAATTCAACATTATCCTTTTAAATTTTTATTCAAAAGATAAATTTTGAAAAAGATGGGTTATTAATCACTAACGGCTTCTCACCTTTGACTCGAACTTCAAACCGTTCAATCACGCAATCATCCTCACCGTCCTCAATGCACACCCATTCATCAATATTCAAATTTATCCTCGTGGTGTTATACTAATTAATACTTGGCTGCTAGTTATGCAACTAACTCTACTTGGGACGCAACCTCTACTTTGACTCTTTGAACACGCTGTAACGCTTCCATAACCTTATCATCCCTGAACTGTTCTATACGGTCATCGTTACCAAGATTGTCTGCAGAAAGAGTTAAAGCGTCATCATAATCACGTTCAAGTGATTTCAACTCTTTCATTAGCTCTGACAATTTTTTATTGGCTGCGTCCAGATCTAAAGTCTTATTTTCCATTTTTACCCTCTATTTTTCAGTATCACTTGGAATGGTGATATGTTTAAGCTCTCAGCCGTATGTTCAATATTCGCTTATAGCATGTCTTCCATTTTTTTATGAGACATCGCTACGAATTTTCCTCTTACGGCTCATATGTTGGACCTAAACTACATACAGCGTCATATTTAGATCAATGCTGGTGACAGGTATCATTGCAATATTACTGTAAAGGTCGAGTGCTGAGTACAACATAAGGAGCGTAAGCAAACATATTGCACTCAGTGCTGACTCGCGCAGCTTGCCGCTCTTAACTTATACAGGCTCTGTTGCAAATAAGTATCATGAGTGTAGTGGCATAGTGAATTTGACCACCTGATTAAGAGGTGATGTATGA
>NZ_CAWMYL010000097.1:0-1363 GCF_963871815.1 Vibrio sp. L85 | reverse complement strand
GTAATGATGCGCCGCGATATTGATTTGAAAGTTGGCCGGCGTAAACAGCGCGGCAATGCCGATGATCGCAACCTTGCCATTTTTGCGCATGAGCGTGTGAACTTCGTTGATAAAGTCGCGCACCATTTCACACGTCTATTTCCTTTTTCGATGCCAAGCCATGAACCCGAACCGCTAGAACTGACGCACGATACTCTGATGTGTAACAGTCAGTGCAAGGATTTCGCTCTTAAGCTGGTTTCAGCTTTTGAGGAAATTATTAGCTGTATTGAAGTGGATGAGAAAGAACAGTTCATCGATACCGGACTGACTAGTCATACGGGATATTTAGGTGCGCTTGTTCGTGCCTTTGATGAAATTTCCGGTGTCATGACTCACGCCCATATCAAACCACCGAGTGTTGATTTGTCCCAGCTGGGCGGCAAGCTCTCGATAGAGGATGCTGAGTTCATTCTTGAGATAGCTTTAAAGCGCTGTCTTGACCCGCGCTTTTTGGTGCGAAAGCTTAAGCGTCTGCGCAAACAATACATTGAGCATGCACAAGTGACATTAGGCAATGTGGGCAAACGCCAAGGTCAATCTCGATACGTTTCACGGATCACTATCCAGAACTTCAAACAACAGATGCGCGAAAGTGAAGAGTTCATGAGAGGGATGGTGGTGATTAACCATGAAACACTAGAAGAGTTCGGGCTTGATGAGGTTGCCAAGCGCACCACGGCAAATCCAGAAAATCGCCGTATTGAATTGGTTGTACGTAGTCGTGGTGATGAGGAAAGAGCCATTGATATGGGCTTTGAGGGCGTGTTTATTACGTGGACTTTGCCATCCAAATATCACCGTAACTCTCACAAATGGAATGGTTGCACGGTGAAAGAAGCACACCGCAACCTAATGGAGCAATGGAAGCTAGCGCGAGCGCATTTTGCTAAGGCTGAAATTCCTTGGTTTGGTTTGCGGGTAGCAGAGCCACACAAAGACGGCACGCCGCACCTACATGCATTTTTGTACTGCGCTGCCGAGCATAAAGAAAACTTAATGCGCATTTGTGCGGCGATTGCCAGAAGTGAAGATGCAGAAGAGTTAGTGACGAAAAAGATGCGCAAAGCGCGCTTTCAAGCCAAGCCATGTGACCCCGCCAAAGGAAGCGCAACGGGTTACATCATTAAGTACATTTCCAAGAACATTAACGGCGCGCACATGCCAGAAGGTGATGCGCAAGAGTCGGCAATTTCAGCCAGAGCATGGGCGAGTGCATGGGGGATTAAACAGTTCTCACAATCCGGCTCGCCATCGGTTGGGATATGGCGCCAACTGCGCCGAGCCAGCAAGCTCGATGTTTCTATCGATAAAGACTTAGCCA
>NZ_CAWMYL010000096.1:0-1739 GCF_963871815.1 Vibrio sp. L85 | reverse complement strand
GGTGTGAGATATGCTACAGTTCAACTGCATCTTAATTTCCTCCAATGGATTAAGTGCCTCTTTAATGCTCGTCGGCAAACTTTCATTAAAGAGACGTACAATCGTGCAACTGTATAGTGCACGATTGTACAACCACACGACTGTACAGTTATACAACTATACAGTCATGTAAAAATCTTTATTTTTTATATTTTTCAATAATATAAAGCAAAGCCTCTTCTGCAAGTTCTGGTTTCGACTTCCCTTTTTGCTTTTTTTGTTGATAAATAATGTCTTCAAAATCCTCCCAAATATCATCATCAACAAAAATTCCTCTTGTAGTTCTCTTCGGAGTGCGAACGACTTTTTTCATTCGCGGAGCATCAGCATTTTCAGTTTGACCTTTTAACTGATTGGACTCAGCTCTATCATCTTCCTCATCCATCCATGAAAAACGAGTATCAGCCATTACTTAACCTCCACTAATATATGACTCATAATCTGTAAAAATTCACGACGACGATCCTTTACTTTGTAAGCTCGATTTAAAGCATCATCAAAAATAGTACGATATTCACACGCAGCTCTACCAAATACCCCACTAGATGGAATAACAAAAGCCCCTCTCTTTTTCATTGCTTTTGTTACATTAACTTCCTCTGGACGATGGCTATTAGTGTCCGTTACAACAGTAACAATTGATTTCCCTTCCAGTTCAGCGCGTTTAAAAGCGTCCATGTAGGTAGCATACTGATCTCTTGCTGGTTTAAATGGCATAATTAGTAATGCCCCCTCTGGAACATCCCAATCAGCAGCCTGATGATCAAAAATTAATATGTCAGCATCAGGTTTTGTTCTAGGAATAGAGCTAAGTACCTCAAAAGGAAGTTTACCGCCCTTATAGTAAAGAGTGGATGTACCTTGTGGGTCTTGGCATATAACGAGAACCTTTTTTCCTAACTCAATGGCAGCAGCGGCAAGGTTAATAGTAAGCATAGATTTACCTTGCCCCCCTTTAGGATTCCAGATATCAATAATCTTCATAACTGTACGTCTATACGATTGAACACTATTCAAGTGTACACTGTACAGTTGAATAGTCAACATATTCAATTGTACATTTGTATACTATTAACATTCAAAAGACTTGCGCCATACACACTAGTGTGTATAATCATTGTTAGGTCGGAGGTAATATGAAATCTAAAGACCTAATAGATGAACTACTTGCTGCAGGATGTGAGTTTGTCAGGCATGGCAAAGGAAGTCACCAGATCTGGAAATCTCCAATCACTGGTAAAAAATTTCCGGTGCCTCACCCTAAAGGCTCCTTACCAATAGGCACAGTACGTTCTATCAAAAAAGACGCGGGCATCTAGCCCGCGCACTTGGAGGTAACGATGTGGTTTACATTGGGTGTAGAGACACCAAAAGATAAAGATTCCTCTTACGGGATAGTCGTTCCAGCTCTATGTAATGACCGTTATTCCTGCTATAGCGCATCAGATAGTAGTAAAGATATAGCGGCACATTCAGCAGAAGCGATAGAAAGTATTTTAGAAGAGATGCTTGCTGATGGCTTTGATGTATTAGGACTAAAAGACCAAGGAGCACTGGTTTATAAAGAAGATCAAGCTTACCATTTTTGTAATGTTTGGTTACAGATAGAAATTGATGTAAATAGATACAGTGGTAAGACCCAAAGGGTAAATGTTTCTCTACCAGAGTCGTTACTAGCGGTAATCGATCGTAGAGTAGAG
>NZ_CAWMYL010000095.1:0-1521 GCF_963871815.1 Vibrio sp. L85 | reverse complement strand
CAGTACATCGATAAGCACGGTAAGCCAGTTGCGTTCTACACCGATAAATATGGTGTATTTCGCGTGAACCATGCCAGCAATGAAGACAAGAATATATTTAAACAGTCATAATTTGAGTTAAGTATACCTCACGCAAACCAATTCAGATATGCAACCAACTCCCCAAACAAACCTCTTGATGAATCAGCATTAGCCACCTATCAAAAAGTTGAATTCGATAGACAATGCCTATATCGCTCGTTAAGGTCATTTTTTAGACAAAGTCGCCCTCACTAAATTAGCACCATCTTAACAACTGAAAATCTCTTATCAATTTGTATACTTTTTGATAGTTCGTGAAATTATCTATCAAAAGTACTATTATAAATGCCAAATCAAAATATCTTAGAGTTATTGATAGATTATGGAGAAAATCGGATACGCTCGAGTGAGCTCTACTGGTCAAAGTTTAGACGTTCAATTGGAAAAACTAAATCATGTAGGTTGTCAACGCATTTACCAAGAAAAAAGAAGTGGTCGAACCTCTAACCGACCAGAATTTCAATCTTGTATGAATTATCTTCGAGAGGGAGATACGTTAGTCATCACTCGATTAGATCGCCTTGCTCGATCTGTTGTCCATCTGGCACAACTCGCTAAACGTTTTGAGCAAGAAAAAATTAACTTAATCGTCATTGATCAAAATATCGATACCAGCACATCAACTGGTAGATTGATGTTTAACATGTTGGCATCCATTGCTGAGTTCGAAAATGATTTACGAACTGAGCGGCAAGCCGAAGGTATTGCCAAAGCAAAAGAGAACGGCGTGAAGTTTGGGCGCCCAGCAAAACTCAATGAACAAATCTGCGATGCAATCCATTCCCGCCGAACCGAAGGGGCAACCATCGGTCAACTTGCGAAAGAATTTGAGCTAGGAGAAGCAACAATTTATCGGGCGTTAAAAATGGCAATGGCAAAATCAGATTGAAATTACCTCTGTATACGTTAGATCTTTGACTCATTCACATCCTGTTCACAGGCTTTTTCCATACTCAAATCAACTGGCTTCTGAGGTTATACGACATAGAGCGTTCTAACTCATTAAATCTGCCACTAAACTATTGATTTGTATTTGAAGCTTAAAAATAAAGAAGGCATTATTTGTTTGTAAAATACGGACAGTCGCCGTATAGAAAGCGTTATTTCCGCAACGGATCTCTCAGGCTGAATGTACGTGGTTGTAGCCTAAGAGTGAAAGTGGCGGGGTAATAGGGTGGAAAAGCGGCGAAAAGGGCGAATATTGGTCATTTCCATGCTAGCCTTAAAGCGCTTTAAGCGCACCTTAATATGGCGCAGCAATTAAAGAGTGACGCTAAAGCGATTTAAGGTAGTGAGCTGCCAAATACTTCGGCTTCGATTTTTGCCTGCATACCGAAAATTTCTCGTCATATCAAAACATTAGGCGTAAACATAGCCGAATTTAGTTGCGGAATAACAAGACGTTCAAGGCGATTCGAAACGCATTGGGGTTTTAGTGCC
>NZ_CAWMYL010000094.1:0-22602 GCF_963871815.1 Vibrio sp. L85 | reverse complement strand
GACCTACTGATTACAAGTCAGTTGCTCTACCTACTGAGCTAAGTCGGCGTACCGTTTTCTTTTTTGAAGAGTAAACTCTCCATTTTTTAGAATCTCATTTACATGAAACTCTAGAAGTTGGCTCCTCCTACTGGACTTGAACCAGTGACCTGCGGATTAACAGTCCGTCGCTCTACCAACTGAGCTAAGGAGGAACTATTCTGTTTTGTGTCTTACTTTAAGCAAGCGCACCAAATATGGTGCCTCGAGGCGGAATCGAACCACCGACACGAGGATTTTCAATCCTCTGCTCTACCGACTGAGCTATCGAGGCAAAAGAATGGTGCCGACTACCGGAATCGAACTGGTGACCTACTGATTACAAGTCAGTTGCTCTACCTACTGAGCTAAGTCGGCGTACCGTTTTCTTTTTTAACTGTTCGTGCTAAGCGAGGATTTTCAATCCTCTGCTCTACCGACTGAGCTATCCGGGCGACGGAGCGCTATTAAACGGATTTTCCCGCTTTGCGTCAACCACTTTTTTTAAATAATTTCAAAAAAGTGGTTGTTCGAACGCTTTTTATTCAACTGTCACTACAAAGTGTGTCCGGAGTTAAATTCCTTTTTGAAATTTGTAACTTTTTCTAGGTAACGACGCGCTTCTGCGTTCGGGTGTTTCTTGGTAAGTGCCCAATAAACTTGGTTTGGTTGCAAAGAATTTAAATCTCTCATCGCGCGTTTGCGATCAGTGCGATGGAAAGTGTTCAAAACACCACCAGTTCCGCCATTATAGGCAGAAATCATGCTGTATTCTAATGAAGTTGGATGCTGTACGTCTTTTAAATAACGGTTCTTAAGGATGTAAAAGTAAGCCGTTCCAGTATCAATATTGTTTTCTGGGTTAAATAAGTATTCAGGACTTGGCTGCCCAGAACGATTCTTCACCAGCTTAAATACGTCTCGACCTGCTGTTTTAGGTACGACTTGCATCAAGCCATATGCATTTGCCCAACTTACTGCGTATGGGTTAAAGCTACTTTCGGTTTTGATGATGGCGTAAATCAAATCTTCAGGAATATCGTATCTCTTTGATGCACGACGTACGATGTCCGCATATTGGTAACTGCGCTGCGAGAAGTGATCTTCTACCATCGGGATTTCAACGTAATACGCTTTCTTAAAGTCGACATCTTTAGTTTTGACTTGGTTGGCGATCAAGTAATCGGCAAAGCGATTTGCTCGCCATGACCACTGAATCGGCTTTTTGTCTTGGTCGACAACCTGCTTATACAGGAAAGGTTGCCCCTCAAGTTTGATCTCTTTAGAAGAGAATAAGTCGACATTAGCCGGGTCATCTGGCGTTAACAACGTGGTGATAATGGCGTTCTTTAGGTGTTTTTGCGGTTCGGTGGGAGAAACCGTTTCGATGGTAATAACACCTTTTTGGAAGTCGACTTCAGCACGACTCAAATAATTATCGATGTATTTTACGTAATTGCTTTTACCGGCAAACTTCACTTCACGTTGCCCCCAACGTTTCTTAATGTTGCCTGAGAAGCTGTTGATCAGTGCGTCGAGTGCATCGGTATCTTTTTCAAACTGTCCCGGCAATTCTGCAAGGTTGTTAGCAAAACGGTTGGTTGGCTCGTAATCGACGTCGTAAATTTTTTCGACGAATTCACGGCTACAACCAGCCATTAAAAGTGCAGTAGCGATAAAGGCAATCTTTTTCATAGTTATTAGGGTTGTTAGACGTTAATACAAAAATGACACCACAAGGTTGGTTGTGATGTCATTGTTTTAAAACAAGTTTGCTTTATTCGCTTGGTGGCGTGTAGCCTTCGATGTGTACATCTTTACCTTCAAACAGGAAATTCACCATCTCTGTTTCAAGTTGTTTACGATGCTCAGGATCCATCATGTTAAGCTTCTTCTCATTGATCAACATCGTTTGTTTGTGTTGCCACTGAGCCCAAGCTTCTTTCGAGATATTATCGAAAATACGTTTACCTAGTTCACCTGGGTAAAGTTGAAAGTCTAGACCTTCGCCTTCTTTCTTTAGTCGAGCACAAAAAACAGTGCGGCTCATAATGACTCCTTGCAATTAATTAACGAAGTTCGTGGGGCAGAGCTTCCAGTAAGAGTTTTACTGGGGCTGCCAAACCGACTTCTTCAGGTTTAGATAAGTTATACCAAAGACCTTTGTTACCTTCCATCACCACATTAGGTTGCTTTGACAGGTCAATCAAAATCGGCGTGATATCAAGGTGGTAATGACTGAATGTGTGGCGGAATGTAATTAGAGTCTCTTGATGTTTAATATCGTTGGCTTGAATACCACGTTGTTCCAGTAGTAATTCAATATCGCTCTCTACATCAATATGTTCGGTTTGTGGGAAACAAAAGAGCCCACCCCAAATACCTGTCTGCGGTCTTTGTTCTAGCCACACTTCGTGACTATCACCATTTTTGTGGTGCAGCATGACGAAACGTGTCTGCTTAACCGGCTTGTCTTTCTTCGGCTTCTTACCAGGGTAATCAAGCACATTACCTTGTTTTTTTGCTATACAAAGTTCGTTGACCGGACACAAGGTGCACTTAGGCTTGCTGCGGGTACACATCATGGCACCCATATCCATCATGGCTTGGTTATATTTGTCGACATCCGTTTGTGGTGTGTGCGTTTCTGCGATTTCCCATAATTGATTCTCGACTTTCTTTTGTCCTGGCCATCCATCAACAGCAAAGCAGCGTGAAAGTGTGCGTTTTACGTTGCCGTCCAATATTGCATGCGGCTGTTTATAGACAGACGACAGTACCGCAGCTGCGGTGGAGCGACCAATCCCCGGTAGGGCATTCATTTGCTCTAGGTCTAGAGGGAACTCACCATTGTATTTATGGGCGACCTCTTTCGCAGCTTTATGAAGGTTACGAGCTCGCGCGTAATAGCCTAAGCCGGTCCAAAGATGCAGCACTTCATCTTGCTCGGCATTAGCAAGATCGACCACGGTCGGGAAGCGCTCCAAAAAGCGTTGGTAATAAGGAATAACCGTAGTGACCTGGGTTTGCTGAAGCATGATTTCAGACAACCAGACACTATAAGCGGTCTTGTTTTGTTGCCACGGAAGATCTTTTCTTCCATATGCGTCATACCATTCTAAGATGGCACTGGCGAAAGGTGTCACGACTTGCTCTGTATTCTATTATTGGTTAAGAGCAAAATTGCACCACAGATTGTGGTGTAAGTACAACAGATAAACTGTGGGGATATTGTGTTTGGTTTGTATGCTTTTGGGCTGCCATAGTCCGATAGCTCAACAAATACTTGCACCTAAGTGAATTCTTTGGATAATCCCCGCTTTGATTAATCAATGTGCAGGCAAAATCAATGAGTGAAGTAACCACTAACGAATACAACGAAGACGGTAAAATGATCCGTAAAATCCGCAGTTTCGTGCGTCGCGAAGGTCGTCTAACCAAGGGCCAAGAGAATGCGATGAACGAGTGCTGGCCAACAATGGGTATCGACTACAAAGCAGAACTTCTTGATTGGAAAGAAGTGTTTGGCAACGATAACCCAGTAGTGCTTGAAATCGGTTTTGGTATGGGTGCTTCATTGGTTGAAATGGCAAAGAATGCGCCAGAGAAAAACTTCATCGGTATCGAAGTTCATAGTCCAGGCGTTGGTGCTTGTCTTGCAGATGCTCGCGAAGCTGGTATCACGAACCTACGTGTAATGTGTCACGATGCGGTAGAAGTATTCGAACACATGATCCCAAATGGCAGCCTAGCAACGCTACAACTGTTCTTCCCAGACCCATGGCACAAAAAGCGTCACCACAAGCGTCGTATCGTACAGCTTGAGTTCGCTGAAATGGTTCGTCAGAAGCTTATCCTTAATGAAGGTATCTTCCACATGGCGACTGACTGGGAAAACTACGCTGAGCACATGATTGAAATCATGAACCAAGCACCTGGTTTCGAAAACATCGCTGAAGAAGGCGACTTCATTCCTCGTCCAGAAGAACGTCCACTGACTAAGTTTGAAGCTCGCGGTCACCGTCTAGGTCACGGTGTGTGGGATATCAAATTCAAGCGTACTGCTTAAGGAGCCAGTAGATGTACCACTACGCGATATTAGCGAATCCGGGTCATAACCGTATTTACTTTGATAGCGCAATGACGATTGCATGTTCTGAGCTGAAAGCAATTTTGGCGTCGGAAGGTGTTGAAGTAACTGAAATTGGCAACAAAGACGTGGGTCTGCCTGCTGCACTTGTGTTCTCTTGCGAAACCGAACTAAGTGAAGCACAGGCAGGCAAGATTGCTGCGTCATCTATCTACTACGCGCTATTTGAAGTGCGTGAAGATGGCTTATTACGTCCAATTCAGGCGCCTGCATTCAATACTTTCCCTGAGAGCATGAGTCAGATCCTGCGTTACACAGGTAAAACAAACGAGCAGTTTACGCGTTTGATGGTGAACCTAGGCGTCAGTGCTGCCAACACGGGCAGTGCGCAATTAACGCTGATGGATCCTATGTGTGGTAAAGGTACAACACTGTTTGAAGGTTTGATCCACGGCTTGAATGTTGTGGGTGTTGAGATCAACCAGAAATGGGTTCAAGAGATCCAAACCTTCATCGTTAAGTTCATGAAGAACGGTCGCTTTAAGCACAAAGTGAGCAAAGAAAAGCGCACTTCTGGTGGTAAAAAAGTGGCAGATGGCTTCGTGGTTGAGGCAGCAGCAGACAAAGATGATTACAACAAAGGTAATCTTCAAACGATGAAGCTGTACTCAGCAGATACGCGTATTGCTGACCAAGTTGTGAAGAAGAACTCGGTAGATGTGATGGTGTCTGACTTGCCTTACGGCGTGCAGCACGGCAGCAAAAATGCCAAAGACAGCAAACTGAACCGCAGCCCACTGGAGCTTCTAAAAGAGGCTCTGCCTGCATGGAAAGTGGTTCTGAAGAAGCAAGGCTCTGTGGTGCTGTCTTTCAACGAATTCACCTTGAAGTGGAAAGACGTGGCGGCATTATTTGAAGAGCAAGGGTGGAAGGTACTTTCAGAAGAGCCTTACATCGGTTATCTTCACCGTGTTGATCAATCCATCAACCGCAACATCATTGTGGCAATAAAACCATAATCGACTTGAGTCGAATCAATTCCATGGAAAAGCCAACGTCCGCGTTGGCTTTTTTTACCTCTGAACTCAGCCATTTGGGTTCTTGTGACAAGAAGGTAGAAGATGAAACCTACAGCGCAAATTTTGACAGACATTCTAGCGGAAGTTCGCCCTCTAATTGGTCAAGGCAAAGTCGCCGACTACATTCCCGCATTGGCAAAAGTACCTAATACCAAACTGGGTATTGCGGTATACACCAATGAGGGTGAAGTGATTAAAGCGGGCGATGCAGAAGAGTCATTTTCGATTCAGTCGATCTCAAAAGCGTTGAGCCTGACTCTGGCAATGTGCTTGTACAAGCAAGAAGAGATCTGGTGTCGTGTAGGTAAAGAGCCTTCTGGTCAAGCGTTTAACTCGATGATCCAGTTAGAGATGGAGCAGGGCATTCCACGTAACCCGTTCATTAACGCCGGTGCTATTGTGGTTGCTGATTTGCTGCAAAGCCGTCTCTCTGCGCCTCGTCAGCGTCTGTTGGAATTTGCTCGTCAGCTATCTGGTGATACTCATATCGTATACGACAAAGTGGTTGCAGCGTCTGAAATGATGCATGGTGACCGTAACGCTGCGATTGCGTATTTGATGCGTTCATTTGGTAACTTCGAGAACGAGGTTATCCCTGTTCTGCAAAACTACTTCCATGCGTGTGCGTTGAAGATGAGCTGTGTCGATCTCGCAAAGACCTTTAGCTACTTAGCCAATAAAGGCACGTCGGTGCAAACGGGTAAGCCCGTCGTATCACCGACGCAAACTAAGCAGTTGAACGCATTGCTAGCAACTTGTGGCTTGTACGATGGTGCTGGTGAATTTGCTTACCGCGTTGGTATGCCGGGTAAGTCAGGTGTTGGTGGTGGCATCATCGCTGTTGTACCGGGTGAAATGACGATTGCTGTTTGGTCTCCAGAGCTTGATGCATCTGGTAACTCACTCGCTGGTACCAAAGCATTGGAGCTACTTGCCGAGCGTATTGGTCGTTCGATTTTCTAAGGAAAAGAGACGAGAAGTGAGAACGGACTTCGTCCTTGTGGATTAGGGACTTAGGAACGCCTCGCTTTAGATAAGTGTTGTTACGAATAAAAGAAAAGGTTGGCGTTTGAGCGCCAACCCTTTTTGTTTCTGTCTAGGTAAATGTAGTCATACATTTCGTTTCTCGAAGGACCCAGCCCGTTCCCGAATCTCGATTCCCTTTCTTATTCCTCTTCCACCATAAAGGCTTCAAGCAAATCATTGAGGAACAGCTTACCTTTCTCGGTAATTTGCCAGTGAGTCTCTGTTTCACTCAGATAACCCATCTCAAGTGCCCAATCGATAGTCTCTTGAATTGAGCTCAACGGCAGACCTGTTGTATCGATGTAGTCTTGTTTCGGGCACGCTTCCATTAAGCGGAAACGGTTCATAAAGAACTCAAACGGGCGATCTTCATCAGCCACAAGCTGTTCACTATCCAGATATGGCTTCACCATGTTTTGATATGCCATCAGGTAGCCACGTGGGTGCTTGACCTTAGTGGTACGAACAATGCGACCATCAGCAAAGCTCAGCTTGCCGTGTGAGCCGCAGCCAATGCCAAGGTAGTCACCAAAGCGCCAGTAGTTCAGGTTATGCTGACACTGATAGCCCGGCTTGCTGTAACCAGAAATCTCGTATTGAACATAACCCGCCGCTGCGAGTTTCTCATGTCCTTGTTCGAAGATATCCCACAAGTCATCGTCATCTGGCAGAGTCGGTGGCTTGTAGTAGAACATGGTATTTGGTTCGATGGTCAGCTGATACCAAGACAGGTGCGGTGGCGCCAACTCAATCGCTTTGTCCAAATCAGCCAAGGCTTGTTCGATGCTTTGATCTGGTAAGCCGTGCATGAGATCGAGGTTAAAGCTATTCAAGCCGATTTGGTGCGCCAGCTTAGCGGCATTGACGGCTTCGTCTTGACCGTGAATGCGCCCCAAACGCTCAAGCTTCTGTTGCTCAAAGCTTTGCACACCGATAGAGATGCGCGTTACACCAGCCTTGCGGTAGCCAACAAAACGCTCAGCTTCAATGGTGCCTGGGTTAGCTTCCATGGTGATTTCGATTTCAGGCTTGAACGGAATACGCGCTTCAATGCCCTTAAGTAGGCGCTCGATACCTTCTGCCGAAATCAAACTCGGCGTACCACCACCAATGAAGATTGAATGCAGTGGACGTGGCGCTTCGTTAAGACGGTATTTCTCAATGTCGGTATCCAAATCTTCAAGAAGAGCATTGATGTACTCTTCTTCTGGGATCTCGGCTTTAAGCGCGTGAGAGTTAAAGTCGCAATATGGGCACTTTTGTACACACCACGGGATGTGTACATACAAGCTCAGTGCTGGGGGCGTTAACATGGTCTAATTCGCTCGAGATTACTGAGACACTTGCTCAGACAATTGAGCAAACAACGACTTGAGTGCTTTACCGCGGTGAGACAGTTGCTTCTTACGTGCTGGTTCAAGCTCGGCTGACGCGCAGTTGTCTTCAGGTACGAAGAAGATTGGGTCGTAGCCAAAGCCATTTTCACCGTGTGCTTCAGTTAGAATGCGACCTTCCCATTTACCGTGACAAACGATAGGGGTTGGATCGTTCTCGTGACGCATCAAAACCAATACGCAGTGGAAACGAGCGGTGCGCTCTGCTTCTGGTACGCCTTCCATTGCTTTAAGCAGCTTCTCTAGGTTCTCTTGGTCAGAGGCTTTTTCACCTGCATAACGCGCAGAGTAAATGCCCGGAGCGCCTTTCAAGAAATCGACTTCTAAGCCAGAGTCGTCCGCAATCGCAGGAAGACCCGTTTCTTGTGCTGCATGGCGAGCTTTGATGATCGCGTTTTCGATGAAAGTCGTGCCAGTTTCTGCTACTTCAGATACGTTGAATTCACTTTGCGCCAATACTTCAAAACCGAAGTCAGACAGCAGATCTGCCATCTCACGAACTTTGCCTTGGTTGCCTGTTGCTAGCACTATCTTTTTCATGGTCGTCTCTTTCTGTAGCGATAAAGGGAGAACGCAGTGTTCTCCCTGATTAAATTGGTTCTAGAGTTATGATGTTCTAAAAGCTTTTAGATCATCACAACCTAATTACTCTTCGACATAAAATTTCTGGGTGAATTTAAGCTTACCTGAGCCTTTGTTTCCAGCTTTAACGTCAATATCGAAGGTAAAAGTTTCTTCGTTAGTAATACCGAGCTCTGCTAGGTAGTAAATCGCATCGCCTTCTTTCACTTCACGGAAGGTGAGCTTTTGCGTTTGACCGATAAGGTTCTTCGCCTGACCACTGATTTTAGCTTCAACGGCTGGCTTACCCAGAGAGGCACTGTCTAGCACACTGATGTTCAGTACTGCATTGTAGCCGTTGCGCTTGATGTCGTAGCTACGGGCGATCTTTGGGGTTAAAAAGGTCGAGTTAAACGCGATGTAGTGTACCTCGATGTCTTTCATGGTTTTGAACTGACCTGCCATGCTTGGTAAAGACAACAGGCTGATCAGTAGGGCGGTAATCCATTTGCTCATTATCACTTCCTCGAATCGGGCGTTTTATTATTGGTACGAATTTCGTAAATAAAAAGCCATCAAATGATGGCTTTAATTTCTGTTGGTATTTGTACTGGGGATTCTATCCGAATTTGTTTATGACGTCCCAGTTCACCTTTTTCTATGTGAACCAAACCTTTAGCAACTTTAAATTGTTTGGCTAAAAACTTGGTTAGGTGTGCATTCGCTTTACCATCGACAGGCGGTGCGGTGATGGCAATTTTGAGCTCTTCACCATGCAAGCCGACGATCTTATCGCGGCTTGCTTTTGGTTGGATGTAGAGCCGAAGCACCACATCCTCGCCGTCATGCCAAACTGCTTCTGACATTATAGTTGGTACCAGATAGGACCAATCATGTCGCCCATCAGGAAGTTGGCAAATTGTAGACCAATGAACAGCACAAGCACGCTCAAGTCGAAGCCACCCATTGCTGGGATGATGCGACGGATTGGCGCTAGCATTGGCTCAGTTAGCTGGTGGAATACGTACTCGATAGGGCTGCGACCTTGGCTAACCCAGCTCAGGATTGCACGGATCAATAGTACCCAGAACAACAAGCCGCCAGCGGCTTTAATCAGAGACAATAAGCCTAGGAATAGGAAGTCCATGCTAAATGAAACTGACCCGCTAGAAGCGATCAGGATCAGCGCAACAAACTTAAGCACACACAACACGTAAGCAAATAGCACTGTCGCTAGGTCGATGCTACCAATGGATGGGATCACGCGGCGCAGTGGACCCACAACCGGTTGGGTTGCTTTGACGATGAACTGCGAGAATGGGTTGTAGAAATCTGCACGAGCAGCTTGCAACCATATACGCAAAATGACGACCATGATGTACAGGTCAAATAGGGTTGAGATGAGAAAACTCATTGAATTCATAAGGTACCCTTAACAAGTAAGTGAGTGACACAGAGTGGGTATCACTCAAGTCATTAAAACAGTTTTTCCATTTCTTCAGCGCGAGCAACCGCAGCTTGCATTGCTTTCGCCACAATATCAGACAGTTGGTGCTCGTTGAACGTACGTAGTGCTTCTGCCGTTGTGCCACCTTTTGATGTCACGTTCTCGCGCAGTGTTGAAAGCTCAGTTTGTGGGTTTTCTACCACCATACTTGCAGCACCAAGTGCGGATTGTTGAACTAACGTGCGAGCCGTGTCTTTATCGAAACCTTGAGCAATTGCTTCTGCTTGCATCGCTTCCATAAACAGGAAGAAGTAAGCTGGTGCGCTGCCTGCCGCGGCAATCACATTGTTGATGCCAGATTCTTGTTCGACCCAGCATACCTTACCGCAGGCTTGCATTAGGTCTGCCGCGAAGGCTTTATCTTGTTCTTGCACATGTTCAGGCGCGTAAAGACCACTCATGCCCAAACCAAGTTGCGATGGTGTATTTGGCATCACGCGAACCAAGTTGAGCTTAGTCGCTAGCATGTCATCCAAGCGTGAACAGTTGATGCCAGCCGCAATAGAGATAACCAGTTTATTGCTGAAGTCGATAGATTGCAGTGGTTTACACACTTCTTCCATCATTTGTGGCTTCACAGACAATACCACAACATCCGCTTCTGTCGCGGCTGCGATGTTATCGCTGGTGGTACGGATACCAAAGTTTTGCTCAAGAGGTTGGCGACGTGTCTCCGATGGGGCGGTCGCAACGACGTTCTGTGCTGGGTAGCCATTTGCTACGAGACCAGAAACAATCGCACGCACCATGTTTCCCGCGCCGATAAAGGCAATCTTTTTATGTTCCATATGTCTGATTTCCAAATATAAATTCTTACAATTTGTTGTGCGCTCAGGTGTATAATTGCACCACTTTGCTCTGAGTGCCGAAATAGAAGGCACTCAGACTCAAATTCGCAGTGTCTAACAACGAGTCGCTTTTATTGCTGTTTGCTGTAGTCGCGCGCGCCAAAAATCGCTGTGCCAATTCGCACCATAGTGCTACCTGCTTCGATTGCCGCATCCATGTCTCCGCTCATACCCATGGATAGCGTGTCGACATCCGGGTACTGCTGGGCTAGCTTTTGCTTTAGCTCTTCAAGTTGCTTAAATGCGCGAAGTTGCGATTCGTAATCTGGCACGTTGGCAGGAATCGACATCAACCCTCTTAACGTGAGGTTTGGAAGGCGAGAAATCAACTCAGCCAGTTCGAATATTTCTGCATCAGCAACGCCAGATTTTGACTCTTCACCACTGGTGTTAACTTGAATCAGAACTTGCAGTGGTTTTAGCTCGCTTGGACGCTGGTCATTGAGGCGTTGAGCGATCTTAGCGCGATCAATGGTGTGAACCCAATCGAAATGTTCAGCAACAGGGCGTGATTTATTGGATTGAATTGGACCAATGAAGTGCCATTCGATTCGATTATCTGGATAATGCTCGGCAAAGTGCTGAACTTTACTGACGCCCTCTTGGACGTAGTTTTCACCAAACGCCTCTTGGCCAGCTTGGTAAGCTTCGAGAATTGCCTCGACAGGTTTAGTTTTGCTTACTGCTAGAAGTTGCACTGACTCTGGAGCACGACCGCATTTTTGTTCGTCGTGTCGAATTTGAGAGGTGATATGTTCAATGTTTTGTTGAATACTACTCATAGCTGTACTTTAGACTTAAGGATTTTAAATGGATATCACTGAGTTACTGGATTTTAGTGTAAAACATAATGCTTCGGATCTACATCTTTCTGCAGGTGTACCACCAATGGTGCGTATTGATGGTGATGTAAGAAAGCTGGGCATTCCAGCGTTTACACACCAAGAAGTGCATCGTTTGGTTTTTGAAATCATGAACGATGCGCAGCGCAGTGAGTTCGAAGAAAAACTCGAAGTCGATTTTTCATTTGAATTGCATAACGTTGGCCGTTTTCGTGTCAACGCTTTCAACCAATCTCGCGGTTGTGCGGCTGTGTTCCGTACCATCCCAAGTAGCATTCCAACACTGGAAGAGCTAGAAGCCCCAGAGATCTTCAGAAAGATTGCCAATGCTGAAAAAGGCCTGGTACTGGTTACCGGTCCAACGGGTTCTGGTAAATCGACTACCTTGGCAGCCATTGTTGACTACATTAACCGTAATCACAATAAGCACGTCCTAACAATTGAAGATCCGATTGAATTTGTTCACACCAACAATAAGTGTCTGATCAACCAACGTGAAGTACACCGTGATACACACAGCTTCCAAAACGCACTGCGCAGCGCATTACGTGAAGACCCGGATGTGATTCTAGTTGGTGAGATGCGTGATAAAGAAACCATCAGTTTGGCGCTGACGGCTGCTGAAACGGGTCACCTTGTTTTCGGTACGCTGCACACTAGCTCAGCAGCGAAAACCATCGACCGTATTATCGACGTATTCCCAGGTAGTGACAAAGACATGGTGCGTTCGATGCTGTCGGAGTCGCTGCGTTCGGTTATTGCACAAAAACTGTTAAAACGTAATGGTGGTGGTCGAATTGCTTGTCATGAAATCATGATGGCGACACCTGCGATCCGTAACCTTATTCGTGAAGACAAAGTCGCGCAGATGTATTCGATCATTCAGACCGGTGCGGCGCATGGCATGCAAACCATGGAGCAGAATGCTCGTCAATTGATGGCGCAAGGCATGGTATCGCGTGAAGAGGTGGATAAGAAAGTTGAAATTGAAGCGCAGCAATTCTCGTAACGAATTACTTAGGAAATAGCGAATACGGACGATGGATCTGAATAAATTTCTCGAAGGCATGCTGGCGTTAAAAGCGTCGGATCTATACATCACTGTCGGTGCCCCAATCTTGTTTCGTGTGGATGGCGAATTGCGTCCGCAAGGCGATAAGCTGAGCGAAAATGACGTAGCCTTGTTGCTTGATAGTGCGATGGACCCGGAGCGACGACAAGAGTTTCGCAAAAGCCGCGAGTCGAACTTTGCCATTGTCCGTGATTGCGGTCGCTTCCGTGTCAGTGCCTTCTTCCAACGTGAATTACCGGGAGCCGTCATTCGTCGTATTGAAACCAATATTCCAACGTTTGAGCAGCTTAAGTTGCCTTTGGTGCTGCAAGATCTTGCAATTGCCAAGCGTGGTTTGGTGCTGGTGGTTGGTGCGACAGGCTCTGGTAAGTCGACCACCATGGCTGCGATGACGGGTTATCGCAACAACAACAAGACTGGTCATATTCTTACGGTAGAAGACCCAATTGAATTTGTGCATGAACATAAACGTTGTATTGTGACTCAGCGTGAAGTGGGCTTGGATACTGACAGCTATGAAGTGGCGTTGAAGAACTCGTTGCGTCAGGCTCCAGACATGATTTTGATTGGTGAGATCCGAAGCCGAGAAACGATGGAATACGCAATGACCTTTGCTGAAACTGGTCACTTGTGCATGGCTACATTGCACGCCAACAACGCAAACCAAGCACTTGAACGTATTTTGCACTTGGTGCCGAAAGACCAGAAAGATCAGTTCTTGTTTGATCTGTCGATGAACTTAAAAGGCGTAGTAGGTCAGCAGTTGATCCGAGATAAGAACGGTCAGGGGCGTCATGGCGTGTTTGAGATCTTATTAAATAGCCCGCGTGTATCCGATCTGATCCGTCGAGGCGATCTTCATGAGTTGAAAGCAACCATGGCTCGATCCAATGAATTTGGGATGTTGACCTTCGACCAATCGCTCTACAAGTTAGTGATGCAAGGTAAGATCAGTGAAGAAGATGCATTGCACAGTGCGGACTCTGCCAACGATCTACGTTTGATGTTGAAGACGCAACGTGGTGAAGCATTCTCTACGGGCAGTTTGGCGAACGTTAAGATCGATATGGATTAATCCAATTCAGAAACGAAAAAGGTTGGCGAAACCAACCTTTTTCATTGTGCTTGAAGTGTTTACTCACCCCAAAGGTTTTCAAACCAACTCTCAAGAATCACGACCGCTGATTGGCAGTCGATATTGCCTTTCGATAGCGCTTTGTAGCCACCCATACTGAACAACTCTGCGCGTGCTTCTGCTGTTGATAGGCGTTCATCATGCAATTCAACGGGTAAGCCGTAACGACCGTGCAGGCGATTGGCGAACTTCTTCGCTCGTGGAGTGATGGTTTCTAAGTCTTTACCGTGCAAGTCTGTTGGCAAACCCACCACCAATAGGTCTGGTTGCCACTCTTTAATTTGTTTCTCGATGTCGTCCCAGTTTGGAATACCGTCATTCGCTTTGAATGCTTTAAGTGGGGAAGCCGTGCCGGTGATTTCTTGCCCGATAGCACTACCAATGCTCTTGGTACCGAAATCGAAGGCCATGATTGTGCGTGACATAATGTGTCTCGAATCTAACTAAATAAAATAGGTTGAGTGTGGAAGCGCGTTAAGCGTGCCCTGCATCCGAAGATAGCTGGCTTGGATCGATACCTAATTTCTCGACTGCTTTTTTCCAACGATCGATAATTGGGGTATCGAAAATGATCTCTGGCGTCGCTTCGATGGTCAGCCAAGAATTCTCTGCCAACTCAGTTTCTAATTGACCTGCACTCCAGCCGGAATATCCAAGTGCCACTAAATAGTCGCTTGGTTCCGCTTCTGTACCAAGTACTGACAAGATGTCTTTAGACGTGGTAACTGCCAGTTCGTCAGTCATTTGAATGCTTGATTCGTAGTAGTCTTTTGGTTTGTGCAAGATAAAACCACGATCTTCAGAAACAGGACCGCCGTTGTACACTGGTCTATCTAAGCTTGCTTCAAACAGGCGAGGGTGCACAGGTTGCACTTCGACTTGATTGAGCATACTACCAACCGTGATATCGACAGGTGCGTTGATCATCAACCCCATAGCGCCTTCTTCGTTGTGTTCACAGACGTAGATAACGCTATTCTGGAAGTAGGGATCTTTCATTCCCGGCATGGCAACTAAGAAATGGTTTGTGAGGTTCATTCTCATCTCGACCTTATAAGGCTATTAAAAATACTTAAGCAAACCCCATGTTTTCACCTGTACGGGTATGTGCATGAGTTTGCTTAAGTTAATCCACAACGCTCTTATTTAACTGTAATACAGTTTGAGTTATTCGCCTTTCACTCGGCGCTCAATCGCGTCCATTAGCTTGCCTGTGATTGAAATATCAAAAGCCGCTTCAATTTCACGAATACAGGTTGGGCTCGTTACGTTGATTTCCGTTAGCTTGTCGCCAATCACATCAAGACCCACAAAGATAAGACCTTTTTCTTTTAGGGTCGGTGCAACCGCTTGAGCGATCTTCATATCAGTTTCGCTAAGTGGGCGAGCTTCACCTGTGCCGCCTGCCGCTAGGTTACCACGTGTTTCACCTTTTGCAGGGATACGAGCAAGGCAGTAAGGCATTGGCTCACCATCAACCACTAGGATGCGCTTGTCACCATTGCTGATATCTGGCACGAAGGTTTGCGCCATCGCGTAGTTTTGACCATGGTTTGTTAGTGTCTCGATGATAACTGATACGTTTGGATCGTTCTTTTTCACGCGGAAGATAGATGCGCCGCCCATGCCATCAAGTGGTTTTAGGATCACATCACCGTGTTCTTCACGGAAGGCTTTAATCTTCTCAGCTTTACGCGTCACAATAGTGGTTGGTGTTAGCTCTGGGAACCAAGCTGTGAACAGTTTCTCGTTACAGTCACGTAGGCTTTGTGGCTTGTTAACGATCAGTGCGCCTTGCTCTTCAGCGCGCTCAAGGATGTAAGTTGCGTAGATATACTCTGTGTCGAACGGAGGATCCTTACGCATTAGCACAGCATCAAGTTCAGACAGTTCAATGGTCTGCTCTGATTTGAATTCGTACCAACCCGTTGGATCTTCTTTTAACTCAACCACTTTGGTGTCTGCGATTGCTTTACCTTGGTCTAGGTGCAGATCATTCATTTCCATGTAGTGGATTTCGTAGCCGCGGCGTTGCGCTTCAAGCATCATGGCAAAGCTAGAGTCTTTCTTGATGTTAATGGACGAGATTGGGTCCATTACGATACCGAGTTTGATCATTATTTTTCTCCGTTTTAACCAAGATCGCCGAAACGAACTTGTAAGGCTGTAATTGCTGTCAGAGCCGCTGTTTCGGTACGCAGAACACGAGGACCGAGTAGCGTCTCTTCAAATTGATATTCGCGAGTCATGTCGATCTCGTCAGAAGATAGACCGCCTTCAGGACCAATTAATAGACGAACTTTTTCAACAGGTGTTGGCAAGGTGTTGATTGAGTACTTCGCACGTGGATGCAGGTTAAGCTTCAAGCCGTCGTACTCTTCTTGGCACCACTCTTCTAAGCTCATGATAGGGCGAATTTCAGGTACTACGTTGCGACCGCACTGTTCACACGCACTGATCGCAATCTTCTGCCACTGAGCTAGTTTCTTCTCGAAACGTTTTTGGTCTAATTTCACGCCACAACGCTCAGAGATCAGCGGTGTAATTGTATTCACGCCAAGTTCTACTGATTTTTGGATGGTAAACTCCATCTTATCGCCACGCGAAATGACCTGACCAAGGTGAAGGTCAAGCGGTGACTCAATGCTGCTTTCTACGCGTTCAGAGATCTCAACCATCACATTCTTTTTGCTGACTTCGCTGATGACAGCTGGGAATTCAGCACCGCTGCCGTCAAATAATAGGACTTCTTGACCTTCTTTCATGCGAAGCACACGACCAATGTGACCTGCTGCATCGTCGCTTAGAGCAATGATGCCAAGTTGTTGAATGGTTTCTGGATGATAAATTCGAGGGATACGCATAGTGTTTCGATTTCCTGCATACGCGAGTGTTTAGACACTAACATGGATGCTTTCCACCGAAAAAACAAGGGGCAAGAGGCGTTTCCATTCCAGTAAATGACAACGCCTCGAATAGTGGAGGTGTACTGCGGTAATTACGGGAAGAATTACAGTGCGCGACAAGCCTCTTGAACGAATGGGTTGTGGTTGCCTTGAATCTTAGCAATGCGTTCATCACGCTCACATTCCCACTTATCTACAGGGTAGGTTTTGTTCCAAGCACTCATCAATTGAGTCTGCTGCTTCGAAAGTTTAAAACCGTATTCTTTGCTCATGTACAGGTAAGTACGCGCAATTGAGCCGCGTGCGCGATCGGGTGGCATGACTTTACGCTGCTTAAAGTTCACTTGCATTTCACAACGACCGTAGTAGCTGACGCCATCCATGCCATTCCACTGACTGAAGTTGTAGTTAGAGCGGTCACCGTTTACCTCTCCGATAGCCGGAGTTAGGTTGTGGAGATCGGCTTCCATAGATTTGAAGACTTTGTCGTTTCTTGTGCAGTTTTTGCGTCCACCATTTTGCCAACATTGACGCTGGTGGCCGAACTGCCATGCAGGAACCACGTGCTCCCACTCGATGCGAGATGCGCGTTTTTCTTGCTTGCGAACTTGATAGCCACAAGAAGAGAGATCCGGCACGCCCTTTTTGCCTTGCCATTTAATGTCACAACCACAGTAGAAGCTGGTTGGGTGATCGGCGTAGATTTTTACCGCTTCACGCTTAGCGGCGGAAAAAGAGCTTGGAGGCGCAGCAATCGCTGTACTAGAAAGCGCAAATAGGAATAGAGAGAACAGGTATTTCATGATTAAAGTCTTTATAAAGTATGACTTTATTCATTCTAACACGCATAAATTAGCTTTAGTGATGAGTAACCTGACAATAGTGAGTAAAAAGCAGCAATTTGAGTGCGTATGTCTCTATTTTTTGAAGGCTAAAGGAGTAAAAGGATGGGCGTTACGAGAGCTGAATACCAGTAAAGTTCAGCGGTTGGCGACATTTTTGGCAAGAATACATCGCTTCTTTGCGCTGCACTTTGTTGTGACGACGAATTGAAAGTGGGTAAGTCATACAAGCACAGCGGTATTCAAAAGTTTTACCTTGCACAGAAGCCACATCAAAGCTGTGAGTGGTTTTAGCTGGAACTTTAAATACCGCTTCCATCACGCCTTGCCACTCTTTTCCGTGAGGTCGAACGCGACCGTACACTTGATAAGTAATGAGATGCGCGACTTCATGTGGAATCACTTCTTCAAGAAAAGCTTGAGGATTTTCTTTAAAGAGCTTCGGATTCAATCTAACTTCATTCGACTGCAAGTAGGCTTTGCCGGCTGCTTTACCACGAACATTGAAAGTCAGAGAAGGGATGATAAAAGAACGTTTGAATGCTTGCTCTGCCATCGCGATGCAATCTGCCATCACTTGTTTGGCTTTGTAGCTCAGTTCTATATCCACAACTCACTCCGTTTATTCAATAAAAAAGCCCCCGCGTTTGCGAGGGCTGGATCATAGCATCAGTTTTCTAAGGCGTGTGTTTTTTCTTAATTGTCGCGTGGTACGCATGCCATGTGCCGTAACCTAGGATTGGCATAGTGAAGAGCATACCAATACCGTACGTCGCGAAGCCGATTAAGATACCACCACAAATTATGGCTGCCCATACGATCATCGCAGGGATGTTGGATTTCACGGCGTTAAAGCTGGTGAAAACGGCAGTCATCATATCGACGCGACGTTCCATCATGAGTGGAATTGAGAAAGCTGAAATGCTAAATACCACGCAAGCCAAGACAAAACCTACTAGCGAACCAATAACTAAGAAAGGCAAGAACTCAGTCAGTGGAGCGCCTTGTACAGAAGGGTATAGAGCATGGAGCAGGGCAGCAATTCGCATCCAGAAAATCATACATACCGCGAGCATCACAGCAAATGCCCACTGAGAGCTAGAGTTGCGTCCAATGGCTTTCATTGAATGGAATAAGCTTGGTTTGTGTCCGCGTTCTCTCTCCCAACTTGCATCATATAAGCCGAGGGCTAAGAATGGCCCGATTAACATGTAAACAATCAGGCTTGGCATCACGACAAGATGCGTGCCTTGCCATTGAACCAGAAGCACGATACCAATCGCAGCAGCCATAAAGCAGATGCCGTAGAAGGTGCTGATGAGCGGCATGCGGACAAAGTCATGCAGACCCAACGCGAGCCAATGGAATGGTGCCGATAAGCTAACGGTATTGCACGGAATGGTTCTGGCGTATTCATTATCTGGAACTTCCTTTCGTTTACCTTGGAAGTCAGATGGGTTCACGGTACGAGGCATAACTCCTCCTTGATTTATTCCCACGGTGGCACCTAGGCCATATAAAGATGTTTGGCTGACGTTTTTCATGACTCTATTAGCCACGTGAGCCTGCATCATAGTTCTTTACGTTATATACATCGAAAAGTGCATTTAACATTATGTTAACTATTGGCAGAGATGGGGCAATTTACAAATAATTGCTGAATTTTTGTTCAAGAGAAGACATGAGAAGGAGAAGAAGGGGCAGAAACAAAAAGCCCCCGCCAGAGGCGAGGGCTTTATCGATTCTTGCGTGGCTCGATTACTTGATGCCTGCGAAATCGCGTAGGATAGCTGCTTTATCCGTTGCTTCCCATGGGAACTCTTCGCGACCGAAGTGACCGTATGCTGCCGTCTGCTTGTAGATAGGTTGAAGCAGGTTAAGCATTTCTTGTAGACCGTATGGACGTAGGTCGAAGTGTTGACGAACCGCTTCAATAATGATTTCGTGTGATACTTTCTCAGTACCGAACGTTTCAACCATGATAGACGTTGGATCAGCAACACCGATAGCGTATGAAAGTTGGATTTCACAACGGTCAGCCATGCCTGCTGCTACGATGTTTTTCGCTACGTAACGTGCTGCGTAAGCTGCGCTGCGGTCTACTTTCGATGGATCTTTACCAGAGAACGCACCACCACCGTGACGAGCTGCGCCGCCGTAAGTATCTACGATGATTTTACGACCAGTTAGACCACAGTCACCCATTGGGCCACCGATAACGAAACGACCGGTTGGGTTGATGAAGAAGTTCGTGTCTTTAGTGATCCACTCTGAAGGCAATACTGGCTTGATAATCTCTTCCATTACCGCTTCACGTAGGTCAGGTGTTGTTACTGAATCACAGTGTTGAGTTGAAAGAACAACAGCATCGATACCAACAATCTTACCTTGGTCGTATTGGAAAGTTACTTGAGATTTCGCATCTGGGCGAAGGAAATCTAGTTTACCGCTCTTACGAACTTCAGCTTGTTTTTGAACAAGGCGGTGAGAGTAAGTAATTGGAGCTGGCATTAGAATTTCAGTTTCGTTTGTAGCGTAACCAAACATGATGCCTTGGTCGCCTGCGCCTTGCTCTTTAGGGTCTGCTTTATCAACACCTTGGTTGATGTCTGGAGACTGCTTACCGATGGTGTTTAGAACCGCACACGAGTTCGCATCAAAGCCCATATCAGAGTGAACGTAACCAATTTCACGAACAGTTTCACGAGTGATTTCTTCGATATCAACCCATGCAGAAGTCGTTACTTCACCACCAACCATAACCATGCCGGTTTTAACGTAAGTCTCACAAGCAACACGTGCTTTCGGGTCTTGCTCAAGAATTGCATCAAGAACTGCGTCAGAGATTTGGTCTGCGATTTTATCTGGATGACCTTCTGATACCGACTCAGAAGTGAACAGGTGCTTAGCCATGATAGCTCCAATCTTAAGGTTTACTCATGGCTAACTAACGCAAGCTTGCCACGAAAAATACAATACAGTTTGTAGGTGTTTCTACATCTAGACGTCTATTTTAATTTCCCACAGTCGAATTACAAGCTCTTTTTCGATTTGAATTCGCCTAGCTTATTTCCCAATCGTTTGCTTTTGATGGGGTGAATTTCTAATAAATTACCTATTAAGTGCGAAAAGATTGAGTTAAAACCGCAAAAATGGTGAGTAAAACGTTTGCAGTCGGATTTTGGCTTTGAGAGAATGTTGTCCGCACTTTTTATGCCCAGTTTACTCGGTTAATGTGCCCACATTCCTTTATCAATTCGCTTAATGCACTCAGGAGCAGACATGTCTTCTCGTAACGTTCTTTCAAACAAAGAGCTCGCAAATGCAATCCGCGCTCTTAGCATGGATGGTGTTCAACAAGCTAACTCTGGCCACCCAGGCGCACCTATGGGTATGGCTGATATCGCTGAAGTTCTTTGGCGTTCTCACCTAAACCACAACCCAGCTAACCCAGAGTGGGCTGACCGCGACCGTTTCGTACTGTCTAACGGTCACGGCTCTATGCTGATTTACTCTCTACTGCACCTGAGCGGTTACGAGCTATCTATCGATGATCTTAAGAACTTCCGTCAGCTTCACTCTAAGACTCCTGGTCACCCAGAGTACGGCTACGCACCTGGTATCGAGACTACAACGGGTCCTCTAGGTCAAGGCATCACTAACGCTGTTGGTATGGCGATGGCTGAGAAAGCACTAGCGGCTCAGTTCAACAAAGAAGGCCACGACATCGTTGACCACTTCACTTACGTGTTTATGGGCGATGGCTGTCTGATGGAAGGTATCTCGCACGAGGCATGTTCTCTTGCTGGTACGCTAGGTCTTGGCAAACTGATCGCATTCTGGGATGACAACGGCATCTCTATCGATGGTCACGTTGAAGGTTGGTTCTCTGACGACACGCCTAAGCGTTTTGAATCTTACGGCTGGCACGTAATCCCTGCTGTAGATGGTCATGACTCTGAAGCGATTAACGCAGCAATCATCGCTGCGAAAGCAGATCCACGCCCTACACTTATCTGTACTAAAACTATCATCGGTTTTGGTTCTCCAAACAAATCTGGTTCTCACGACTGTCACGGTGCGCCACTAGGTGCTGAAGAAATCGCAGCAGCGCGTGAATTCCTAGGTTGGGAACACCCAGCATTTGAAATCCCTGCGGACGTATACGCTGAGTGGGATGCTAAAGCGGCAGGTTCTGAGAAAGAAGCGGCTTGGAACGCGAAGTTCGAAGCATATGCAGCGGCTTACCCTGCAGAAGCAGCAGAGCTTAAGCGTCGTCTAAATGGCGAACTTCCTGCGCAGTGGGAAGAGAAAGCAAATCAAATCATTGCAGACCTTCAAGCAAACCCTGCGAACATCGCATCACGCAAAGCATCTCAAAACGCACTAGAAGCGTTTGGTCAAATGCTTCCAGAATTCATGGGCGGCTCTGCTGACCTAGCGCCTTCTAACCTAACTATGTGGTCTGGTTCTAAGTCTCTAGAAGCGAACGACTTCTCTGGTAACTACATCCACTACGGTGTACGTGAATTCGGTATGACAGCGATCATGAACGGTATCGCACTACACGGCGGTTTTGTTCCTTACGGTGCAACATTCCTAATGTTTATGGAATACGCTCGTAACGCTATGCGTATGGCTGCTCTGATGAAAGTTCAGAACATCCAAGTTTACACGCATGACTCTATCGGTCTTGGTGAAGATGGTCCAACTCACCAACCAGTTGAGCAAATCGCGTCTCTACGTCTGACTCCAAACATGAGCACATGGCGTCCATGTGACCAAGTTGAGTCTGCAGTAGCATGGAAACTGGCGATTGAACGTAAAGATGCACCATCTGCACTTATCTTCTCTCGTCAAAACCTAGCACAACAAGAGCGTACGGCTGAGCAAGTAGCGGACATCGCGAAAGGTGCTTACATCCTGAAAGACAGTGATGGCAAGCCTGAGCTAATCCTAATTGCAACTGGTTCTGAAGTTGAACTAGCAGTGAAAGCGGCTGAGCAACTAACCGCTGAAGGTAAGAAAGTGCGCGTTGTTTCAATGCCATCAACAGATGCATTCGACAAGCAAGACGCAGCTTACCGTGAATCAGTACTGCCATCAGACGTAACTGCACGTATCGCTGTAGAAGCTGGCATTGCAGACTTCTGGTACAAGTACGTTGGTTTCGACGGTCGTATCATCGGTATGACAACATTCGGTGAATCTGCACCGGCTGACCAACTGTTCGAAATGTTTGGTTTCACTGTAGAAAACGTAGTGAACACAGCAAAAGAACT
>NZ_CAWMYL010000093.1:0-478 GCF_963871815.1 Vibrio sp. L85 | reverse complement strand
TATGTCAGGCTATCGGTTGTGCGAGAAACAGATTTGGATCATTACCGAATGGGATAGCAGCGTGACGACGGTATTATTGCCGCATGAATATTAATCACAAAATCAACTAAAACCAAATCCAGTCAATGACTGGATTTTTTTTGCGTTTGATTTTCTGATTTATCGTTTAGGTTTAAAAAATCGACTCGCCCTTATTCGCAATGAACTATTGCGTTTAAATTGGCATATGAGTGAAGCGAATAAGGGCTCGCTTATCACGCTGTTTTTTTCTTTGTCATCCGACTATAACCCTCATTTTGTATTGCCAGTATTGTGGACCCATCACAATAATAATGAGCTTGTTTTAATTATCGAGTCATTAAGGTCTAGCAGGATGGAGGGTATTTTGTGGTGTGGTAAATTCTAAATCTGTCTTTAGATTTCTATTATGCTGCTATCGTGCTTCTTACTCACTTCGTGAGCGCATTCTCTACTCGTC
>NZ_CAWMYL010000092.1:0-579 GCF_963871815.1 Vibrio sp. L85 | reverse complement strand
GGTGTAAAGGTAGCGCGCCTGCACCAATTGCTGGCTATCTTCATCGAGCCTGAGCAGATCAAGCCAATCTATTTGCATCTTGTGACCTCTGCTTTTCATTGAGGTTAATACTTCCAGCCGTTAAATTGCAGTGACTTTGGAATAGGGCTGTAGCAAGGGTATTCGGTTTGTAAGCCGTACTCAAAAATCACAGCTGTAGACATGGCAAATGCTGGCGCGAAATTGTAACGAGTAAAACGCTCCGGATCATTCTTTGCTGTTTTTTCCAGCACTGTCCAAATCATCTCTTCGATGAACTCAGGATGACGCTTCGGATCGAGTGCCATCGTATCGCGCATACAGAACCAGTTATTACCACCTAAGTCTTGTTGGCGATTTGCACTACCAAAATACGCAGATTGCAAACCTTGCAGGTAAGCCTGTAGGCGCATCGATTCAACCGTATCAGTCTCATCAATGTGCTGTAAAAAGTACGGCAGCTTGGTGACGTCTGCCATGTCTTTCTTATCGATGCTCATTAGGGTAGGGCTATTGTATTGCTCGTGTATCTCGCTCAGCAGTTGAGTGAGCTCAGGAGAG